>CAZIGW010000145.1:0-6661 GCA_964538565.1 uncultured Hyphomicrobiales bacterium
GCTTCGATCCCACCAACCCCGACCTGATGTTCGGCGCCTGCGAAACCAACGGACTGATCGTCAGCGAGGACGGCGGTGAGACCTGGCGCGACGCCAGCCGCGCATTGATCGAGCTGTCGGAGAAAGAAGAGCGGCTCCGCAGCAAGATCATCACGCCCAATGAATGCGAAGGCATTCTCGATGGTCACGCGGTCTGCGTGACTTCAGCGAAGCCCGGCGTTGTGTTCTACGCCTGTCGCATGGGGCTGTTCACTTCCGCGGACAAGGGCAGAACGTGGCGCAATCATGAGGTCGGCCGGTATGCACCGTTCAGCTACTGCCGTGATCTACGCGTCGCCGTCGACGATCCTAAAGCCTTCTATCTCGCGTTGAGCATTGCCTCGCGCAGCGACGCGGGCGCGCTCTATCGCAGCTCGGATCTGGGCGAGACCTGGAAACGCGCGGACGAGCCCGTGACCGCGCGCTCCACGATCATGGGCACGAATGTTCACGCTACCGATCCGAACAAAGCCATCTACGTCACGCGCGGCGGCCAAGTGATGTGGACCGAAGACGGTTGCGCGAGCTGGTACGAGCGGCAACTGCCCGCCCAAGCAGGCGATGGCTTCTGCGCCGCCATCCTTTGAGGGCGAGGAGCGATGGCGCAAAGATTGAATGGCGTGATCCGCGCGCTGGAAAGCGCGCCCGGGATCACTTTCACCTCCTTCATCATGCCCGAGGTGGAAAGCGCGGTGGCATTCGCGCAGTCGGACAACGACGGCGTCGTATTCGAGATGGAGCACAATCCGTGGGACATCCGCGCGCTGCGTGAAGCCATGCAGTTCCTGCTGCTGCGGCAGCGGATCGTGCAGATGGGCTCCATCGCCAATCCGACCACACCACTGGTACGCATTCCGCCCAGTGGCAGCGAGATGAACCAATGGTTTGCCAAGCAGGCGCTCGATCTGGGCGCCTACGGAATCGTCTGGCCGCGCATCAGCACGCCTGAAGAAGCCTACAATGCCGTGGCCGCGTGTCGTTATCCGCGACTCAAGGACAAGCCCCACTACGAGCCGGCAGGCCTGCGCGGAGACGCGCCGATGGCCGCCGCGCGCTATTGGGGCCTCTCGCAGCAGGACTATTACAAGAAGGCGGACGTGTGGCCACTGGTGCCCGACGGCGAGATTCTCGTCGTGCTGATGATCGAAGATACCGTCGCCATCCAGAACATCGAAACGATCCTGAAGCAGGTGCCCGGCATCGGCGTGCTGCTGCTGGGCGAAGGTGATCTGACGCAGGAGCTGGGCTGCCCGAGACAGTACGACAACCCGGAGCTGTTGCGTCTCATGGCGCACGTGCTGGAGGTGGGCAAGGCGTACAACGTTCCCGTGGGGCACCCGCATGTCACGGAACAGAACGTCGCCGAGGTCGTGAAGCAGGGCTATCGGTTCCTGATGACCTATCCGCGGCGTGATTACTCGGCCTTGCAGGCAGGGCGCAAGCTCACTGGGCGCGCGCGATGACGCGAAGGCTCTCCATCGTTCTCGGCAAACACGGTCAGGTCGCAGACATCCGCTCTGGCGCAGTCGGCATCGACGGCGTGGAGCTGGAGTTCAGGGACTTCGAGCGGATGCCCGACGCCTACCGCATCCAGGCGCGCACGGCTGCGTTCGACATCTGCGAGCTCGCGCCCACCACCTATTTGATGGCTCGCGAAGCGGGTGCGCCGATCACCGCGCTGCCTTTGCCGATGACACGGCAATTCCGTCACAGCGGATTGCAGCGCCTGCGTTCTTCGTCGATCCGCGAGCCCAAGCAGTTGGAAGGCCGTGCCGTCGGGCTGCGCGCCTACACGGTCACGGCTCCCGTCTGGACGCGCGGCATTCTGGCTGAAGAATACGGTGTCGATCTCGACCGGATCACCTGGGTCAAGCAGGATGAAGAGCACGTCGAGTCATATGTACCCCCGGCAAATGTGAAGACGCCGCCGCCGGGCAAGACGCTGGCGGACATGATGCGCGCTGGCGATCTAGAGGTCGGATTCGCGGGCCTTGCGGGCGTGGGTTCTGGTGAGGACCTCGACCTCGTCGAGTTCTTCGAGGATGCCGCCGAGCGCGACGCGGACCTTTACCGGCGGACACGCATCTACCCTATCCACGGCGTCATTGCTGTGCGCAACGACGTGCTGGCATCCGAGCCGGACTTAGCCAAGCGCATCTTCGACGCCTTTACGCGTGCGCGCGACAACTACTGGTCACGCGTCACATCGGGCCTGGAAAAGAGTAAGGAAGACCTGCGCTATCTGAAACTAGCGAAAGTCGTCGGCGATCCGCTGCCGTATGGTCTCGAAGAAAATCTGCCGAGCCTCGAGGCGCTGATCCGATTCGCGTACCGCCAGAAGCTGCTCGCTCGCGCACCCGCGGTCACGGAGGCATTTCTCGACCCTCGTCAGGACGCTTGAGATGATTCGCCTGAATGCCCTCTTCGGCACATATCCCAAGACGCACGCGCTGAAATCGGGAGCGGTGCCCATCGAAGGCGCCGAGCTCAACGTGGCTCCCATCGACGACGCCGTCAAAGGCTTCAAAAGCGCGATGCGCGAGCTGAAATACGACGTGTGCGAGCTGGCGCTCTCCACGTTTCTGCAGGCCCACGCCGTCGGCAAACCGTTTCTGCTGCTGCCGTTCGTGATGAACGGAAAGTTCCATCACGCGAGCCTGCTACGCCGCACGGACAACCGCTTCACGGCGCAGGAGCTCAACGGCCGCAAGGTGGCGATGCGCTCCTACTCGCAAACGACGCCGACCTGGGTGCGGGGCTTTCTCATGGACGACTTTGGCGTCCAGCTCGACAAGGTGCAGTGGCTCGTCAAGGACGAGGGGCACGTCGCCGAGTGCAAAGACCCACCGTGGGTGGCTCGCATGCCGGGAGACAAGGACTTGGTGCAGGCATTGATCGACGGCGACGTTGACGCGATTCTGTTCAGCGCCAAGCCCCAAGGCGAAGAGCGCGTAACCACTGTGCTGGACGATCCAAAGGCGGCCGCGCAGGCCTGGGCCTCGCGCAACAACGCCGTTCCCATCAATCATATGGTTGTCATTCGTAAAGAGCTTGCGGACGCGCGGCCGGACATCGTGCGAGCCGTCTACAAGGCGCTGGTCCAAAGCCGCCGTGCTGCTGAAGGCGAGCCGCAGCCCGGCGCGCGCGTCCTCGAGCCGCACGGCTTTGCGAACGTGCAATCGGCCCTGGAGATCGGCATTCGCTACGCGGTCGCTCAGGGGCTAATTCCCAAACCGGTGACGACGCATGAGCTCTACGGCTCTGTTCGAAACGCCCTCGCCGATATCGCCTGAAGGTACGACATGACTTCTCCAATTACAGGCATAGCGTACGCGCGACTCAGCGCGCCCGACCTCGATGTCATGCAGGAATTTCTCGAGGACTTCGGTTTGCTCAAGGTCCACCGCGACAGCAAGCGTCTCTACATGCGTGGGACCGGCGACTCCCCTTTCATTCATGTGACGGAGCTGGGCGAGCCCGGCACCATCGCATACGCCTACGAAGCGGCCGATGACTCCGTATTGCACGAGTTCGTTGCCTCGGGCGCCGCGCGAGGCATCGAGAATATCGACGAGCCCGGCGGCGGCAAACGCGTCGTTCTGACAGACCCGAATGGCCTCTCAGTGGAGATCGTGAGTGGGCGAACGAAGGTCGCGCCGCTTCCAGCGCGCCTGCCGATGCGGGCGAGCAACGGCGCCAGCATCCGCGTATCGCCCTCACGCGTCCAGCGTCTTGCCCATGGCGTCATCGCCACTCCGAAGTTGAACGAGACCATCGATTGGTTCAACACCACGTTCCGGCTACTTCCGACGGACGAGCTCTACGTCGATACACCCGAGCATCGGCTGGGCCTGTTCTCGCGTCTGAATCGAGGCGAGACCCTCGTGGATCATCACGTCATATTCATCGTGCGCGGCGAGAAGGCCGGTGGACACCACACCTCATGGGAAGTGGACGATGTCGACGAAATCTTCGTCGGCCATGACTACTTGAAGCGCCGTGGCAAGTACGAACACGTCCGCGGTATCGGCCGTCACGCGCTGGGCTGCCAGATCTTCGATTACTGGATGAGCCCGTTCGAGCAGATGCACGAGCACTGGAAGTCGAGCGAGCACATGAACGCGCAGAGCGGCTTCAACCGGCATCGCGTCGACGCGAACATGGCGCACGATCACGGCGAAAAGCCGACGCCGCGGTTTACGAAGCACGCGTCTCCATTCCTTCCGCGAACGCGGTCAGCATGATTATCGACTGCCACGGCCACTTCACCACCGTACCCAAGACGCTGAACGCCTGGCGGCAGCGGCAGTTGGAGAGTAACGGCCGCATCTCGCCCAGCGAATTGCGTATTTCAGACGATGAGCTGCGCGCCGCGATCGAAGGCGTGCAGCTGCAGAAGCTCCGCGAGCGCGGCATCGACCGGATGCTGTTCTCACCGATCGCGGGCTGGATGGGACATCATCAGGGCACACCGGAGATCAGCCGCGTTTGGTCGGAGGTGTCCAACGACATCATTCATCGGGTGTGCAAGCT
Organism: uncultured Hyphomicrobiales bacterium; assembly: GCA_964538565.1. Lineage (GTDB taxonomy): Bacteria > Pseudomonadota > Alphaproteobacteria > Rhizobiales > Xanthobacteraceae > CAYVBN01. The sequence goes on from CAZIGW010000145.1 coordinate 4,573, forward strand.
CTATCCCGATTCCTTCACCGGGGTCTGTCAGTTGCCGCAATCGCCTGGAGCCGACCTCTCGGCGAGCGTGAAGGAGCTGGAGCGATGTGTCACTGAGCTGGGCTTCGTCGGCTGCAACTTCAATCCGGACCCTTCCGGCGGCTACTGGACGGACCCGCCCGTCACGGACCGACGCTACTACCCGCTATACGAAAAGATGTGCGAGCTCGACGTGCCCGCGATGATCCACGTGAGCTCCTCGTGCAATCCTTGTTTCCATCACACGGGCGCGCATTACCTCAACGGCGACACCACCGTCTTCATGCAGGCGCTCACGTCCGATCTGTTCAAAGACTTTCCGACACTGCGCTTCGTAATTCCGCACGGCGGCGGTTGCGTGCCGTTTCACTGGGGCCGCTATCGTGGGCTCGCGATGGGCCTGGGCAAGAGACCTCTCGATGAGAGCGTGCTGCCGAACATCTTTTTCGACACGTGCGTTTACCACCAGGCCGGCATCGATCTGATGGCTCGCGTCCTGCCTGTCGAGAACATTCTGTTCGGGTCGGAGATGTTCGGCGCCGTCAAAGAGATCGACCCCAGGACCGGCTTCTTCTTCGACGATACGAAGCGATACGTCATGGCGACCCCGCATTGGAACGATGCGCAACGCCAGGCGATTTTTTGTGACAACGCGCTGCGGGTTTACCCGCGCCTGCGCACCATCCTGGAGAGAGGCACCTAGCGATGGATTTGGGTATCCAAGGCAAAACTGCACTCGTCTGTGCGTCTTCGCGTGGACTTGGGAAAGCCTGCGCAACCGCGCTGGCGCGCGAAGGCTGCAAAGTCTTCATCAATGGCCGCACGCTGGAAACTTTGGAAGCGGCCGCAGCGGAAATGGAACGGGTCGCCGGCACGCGGCCGACCATCATTCAGGCGGACATCAATACTGAAGCCGGCCGCGAGAAGGTGTTCGCCGCCTGCCCCGAAACCGACATTCTCGTGAACAACAACGGCGGACCCGAGCCGGGACGCATCAAGGATTGGTCCGTGGCGGATTGGCAGGCGGCGTTCGAGTCCAACCTGCTCGCGCCGGCAATGCTGATCAAGCACTACATTCCAGGCATGCGCGAACGCAAGTTCGGGCGCATCGTGAACATCACTTCGGCAATGGTGAAGTCGCCGAGCATTCAAATGGGCCTGTCGGCGGCAGTGCGCGCGGGTCTGACGGCGCTCTGCAAGTCCGTACAGCGTGAAAGCGTGCCGGACAACGTCACCATCAACAACCTGCTCCCCGAACGCTTCGACACAGATCGCCAGGTGTACATGGCGGAACGCATGATGAAGACCGAGGGCATCACGCGCGAGCAGGCGCGCGCCAAGATCGCTGCGACGATCGCAGCCAAGCGCCTGGGCGACCCTGCTGAGTTCGGCGATGCCTGCGCTTACCTCTGCAGCGCGCAGTCGGGATTCATCTCCGGGCAGAACCTGCAACTGGATGGCGGCTCTTACGCTGGCCTGATTTGAGAGGCAAACATGCGCTACGTCAGCTTCAAAGTGGAGGGTCGGCAGAGTTACGGAGCGGTGGTCGCGGGAGGCATCGTCGATCTCGGCAGCCGTTTCAAGGACCGTTATCCGACGTTGAAATCTCTGATCGCGGCGGGCTTTGCGCGAGAAGTCACCAAGGCAGCCCAGGGGCCGGCCGATCTGGCCGAAAGCGCTATCGAGTACCTGCCCCCTGTTCCGGATGCCACCAACGTGTGGTGCGTGGCGCTCAACTACGTGGAGCACCACGACGAAGTGCAAAGCGCGGGCCGTGTGCAGGAGCTGCCTAAGCAACCGGCGCTCTTCATGCGATCAATCGATTCGTTGGTCGGGCATAGGCAGCCTCTGCTGCATCCCGCGGTGTCCGAGCAGTTCGACTTCGAAGGCGAGCTGGGCGTGGTCATCGGCAAGGCGGGCCGGAATGTCGCTGAAGCCGACGCGCTGAGCTATGTGGCCGGCTACACGGTCGTGAATGAGGGCAGCGTCCGTGACTGGCAGTTTCATCAGCGCAAGATCTGACCGGGGAAGAACTTGTATCACAGCGGCTCTGTCGGCCCCTGGCTCGTGA
>CAZIGW010000146.1:0-3738 GCA_964538565.1 uncultured Hyphomicrobiales bacterium
TCCCACCCCTTCCGCCAGGCGAGCTCTCGCAGGTCTCCCCTCAAGCTGCAGCGGGCGACGGGCAGAGCGCGGCCCGAGGTCGAAGACCCTTCGGCGCCCTGGTCGATCTGACATATCGCTCAGCTCGGTGAATTTCCATCATCGCGTGTTGGATAGCGATTTCGCCGGCCAACAGCGAGTTGTTGCCGAAAACGTCACACAGTGTGATGCCCTGCAGGCCTGGAGTGTCGCGGCGAGCGGGACCGGCTTGCGATTGCACGCATCGTCTTCAGAAAGATGAACGGCGGAACCCACTGGGACAAATGCAACGATCTTGTGCAATATCGCATCGTCCGTCGGCGACGAGCGAGAGCGATCTATGGCCCAGCATTGCACGAACCCTTGCAGACGTTCCGGAAGCCGGCCTTTCGCAAGACGCGTCTGACCGACTTTTCGGAGGGAAGCGCTGCTCTTCTCATCGAGCATCAGAACTGGCTGATCGAGGCCGCGCATGCCATTCCGGACAACCGCGACTTCCATATCTACATTTTTGGCTATGCGTCGAAGCTCGGCTTCCGCGGGCAGGACCAGATCCATTCCGACGCGTCGAATGTGGCGCTGTCTTACGAACGTGGTAGCCGGGTTGCGAAATTCCTTGAACAACAGAACGTGCGTGTGAGGACCCACATCGACACGTTTCTCGCCAGGAGAAATTACGATTATTCGGCTGGACCCATGGACAACTCCGGGCTGTGGCGGGCAGTCGAGGTCTTCATCTTTCTGGACGAGCCGCCACCGCCGCCCCCGCACGCGGAACCTCCACCCCCTGCCCTGGCGGCCAGCGGTTTCGGAAGTGGTCCATTGCGACACCGGGAGGCCTTACATTCAGTCCTGCGCCCGGAGCGGCCGTCGCCGGCTGGTCCTATTCGGGCCAGGTTTGCAGAAGATCAAAAAACTCGTGCAGACCATCATCGCGAGCCTGAGCTATTCCGGGATGTCGTGGACCAGCTTAAGGGCTGAAACGCCGTTCAACTTCCACGATCTGGAAGGCGCAGGTTGCATGATTGCGTCTGCGGGGGTTGGATTGATTGCCGGTTATCAGAAGGCATTCGTCACGATCAACGACTCGATTTGGTTCCGAGAACCAAGCGGCAAATGCATGTTCTTGAAGAAGGACTTCTTCAAGAATGTGGATACGAGCGGCAAGGACCTGCAATTTGGCATCGGAGCGCGAATGAGCCGCAGCCGCGGCGCCGATCGATCGTCATGGCGCAGTCCGCAGCCCGAAAGGCGCGCTTCGTCGATCCCGGTTGGTACGTTCTCGCTGGAGCCCGGCAACCCGATTGGGATGCACGCGGATGGTCGTGAAGATTTCATCGTTTTTTTTCGATCTTGTCGAATGGAGTTGCCCGTTGTCGCAGGACGACACCGAGGCAGAAGATCGAGGGCGGGCCGCGCTGCTTGCCATCCGATCGCCGCGCGACCTATTCGGTCACCCCGAGCTCGTGCGCCACGGCGGCGATCTGCGCCTTTTCCTGCGGAGAATCGCTGAACACCGCAAGCGCGCGGTCGAGCGCCTGCTTCGCCGCGTCCGTTTCGCCCAGCACCTTGCGCGAGCGAATGAGCTTGATCCAGCCGTCGACGTCGCGCGGCGACTGGTCGAGGCGAGCCGCGAGGCTGTCGACCATGCCGCGGATCATCGCCATGCGATCGCCCGGCGCCATGCCGGCGGCGCGGCGAACGTCTTCGGCCGTCGGCCCCTTCTCGCCGGCGGCTGCCGACGCAATGGGCGCCCGCGGCGATTGCGGTGAGGAGGACTCCGGCGGTGACGGCGTCTCCCGCGGCGTACCCTCCTGCTGGCGCAGAGCGTCGAGCACCCCGCCTTTCGCTGCGATCTGCGGGCGGTGCAGCCGCGTCGACAGATCGACGCCGAGTTCGCCGGCAAGCTCGTTGGTGCGCTGCGTGAGGTCGGGAATCCAGGGCTCCTTCGGGTCGGCGTCGTTCAGCAACGCCACCCAGGTGTCGAGCGCGGACTGCTTGTCACCCGCCTGTTCCTTCATCAACCCGTCGAAGAAGCGCGCACGCGGATCCTTGGCGTCGAGCGCGAGCGCGGAAGCAAAAAGGCCGCGCGCCTCGGGCGTCAGGGCGCCATCGGCTGCGCGCACCAGCGCCTCGCCCTCCGCGCTCCTGAGCGCCGCCACGTTCGGTTTCAGCTCGACCGCCTTGGCGTAGGCCGCCGCCGATTCCGGAAAGCGTTCGGTCGCGAAATACGACCACCCGAGCATGCGCCAGCCCTCGGGATCCTTCGGATTCTGCTTCAGCCGGCCGGCCAGCCGGTCGATCATCTCGTCAACCGAGGGAAGCGTGGGCCTGGGCGCCGATTGCGGCTCGACCGGCGGCGCATCCGTCCGCGGCGCGGACATGTCCTGTGCCGCCGTGGCCTTGGCGAGCTGCTCCACCGCGTCGGATTGCGATGAGCGGGAGGCCAGTTTCGCGAACGTCGGCGTCACGGCGGGCGCCGATGGCAACTCCGGGCGACCGGTGAACGCATAGAGCCCGACGGCGCCGAGAACCACGATGCCGGCGACCGAGATGACCGCAAGATTGCGCTCGCCAATTGAAAGCCGCGCGAGCATCGGCCCCTGCGCGCGATCGGCGACGAGCAGCCGGCGCTTGATCTCGACGCGCGCGCGCTCGGCCTGGTCGGTGTCGATCGAGCCGGCGGCCTCTTCGCGGTCCACCTCCTTGAGTTGATCGCGATAGACCTGGATGTCGCCGGCGGATGCCTGGCCCGGCTCGTCGAACCGGCGCAGGAACGGGGCCGCCACGAGCACGGCTGCGGCGGAGGTCATGATCGTCAGGATGATCCACAGCGTCATGTCGAGCTCCTTCCGTCCAACAGCGCCTCGAGACGGGCCTGCTCCTCGCTCGTGAAGGGCGGTGGACCGGCCGCTTCCGCAGCCGGGCGCCGCCGGAAATAGCGGCCGAATCCAATGGCACCTACAACGAGAAGCAAGGCCGGGCCGAACCACAGGACGAGCGTGTCGCCCTGCACCGGCGGCTTGAGCAAGACGAAATTGCCGTACCGGGCGACGATGAAGTTGATGGCCTGCTCGTCGCTGTCTCCGGCTGCAAGGCGCTCGCGCACGAGCACCCGCAGATCATGTGCGAGCGGGGCATTGGAATCGTCGATCGACTGGTTCTGGCAGACGAGGCAGCGCAGATCCTGACTAATGGCGCGCGCCCGCGCCTCGAGGGTCGGGTCGCTCAACATCTCGTCGGGCGTGACTGCGCGGAGCGGTCCCGCCGCCATGATGGCGAGGCATCCGGCAAGCAGAAAGCGTGCTCCAAGCTTGCGACATCGAGCAGGTCGATCGACGGTCATCATCGGTGGGCTCTCAATTCGGCCAACAACGGCTCAAAGGTTTGCCGCCAGACCTCGTCGGTGATCGGACCGGTGTGGCGGTAGCGGATGCGTCCGGTGCGGTCGATCACGAACGTCTCGGGCACGCCCGACACACCGAGGTCGACGCCGACCCTCCCGCTCGCGTCCTCGCCGACGCGCAGGTAAGGGCTCTTGCGCGCACGCAGCCAGCGCGCGCCGACACCGGGATCATCCTTCCAGTTGATGCCGTAGATCGGCATGCCACCGGCGGCGATGCGCATCAGCATCGGATACTCGAGCCGGCAAAAGCCGCACCAGGAGGCAAAGACGTTGAGCAGAGCGACCTGTCCATCGAGGTCGCGGCTCGACAGCCC
>CAZIGW010000147.1:0-2878 GCA_964538565.1 uncultured Hyphomicrobiales bacterium
TCGGCTGACCCGGTCGGTACTTCGGCCCGCGCGCCTTGACCAGATCGTCGTAAAGCCGCCGCAGACGCCGATAGCTCTCGTAGCGCCGCTCGTGCAGCGCGCCCGACTCCGCGGCCGCTCGCACCGCGCAATTCGGCTCGCGCAGGTGCTGGCAGTCCTGGAAGCGGCAGCCCGGCGCGAGCCGCGCGACTTCCGTGAACCCCATCGTGCGCGGATCGAGTCGATCGATCGCCGGCGCGAAATCGCGGACCCCCGGCGAGTCGATCAGGTACCCGCCGCGCGGCAGCTCGAACATGCGTGAGGTCGTAGTCGTATGGCGCCCTTCCTCTTCGCGCATCAGCTCCCCGATCTGCACCTGCGCCTCGGGAATGAGACGGCGGATGAGGGACGATTTGCCCACTCCGGACTGGCCGACGAGCGCGGCCACCGCCCCCACGGCGGCGCCGAGCAGCTCATCGATACCATCCCCCTCGCGCGCCGAGCAGGCGATGGTCGAATAACCTGCGGCAAGGTACGCGCTGAGCTCCGCGTGCAGGTCGGGATCGACCGGCAGGTCGCGCTTGTTGAGCACGAGCGTCGCCTCGATCGCAGCCGAGGTCGCGGCGGCGAGATAGCGGTCCACGACGAAGAAGTCGGGCACCGGCTTGGGTGCAAGCACGACAAACAGCCGCGAGACATTGGCGACCACCGGCTCGGCTTCGCCGCGCAGGTTGGAGCGGTAGAGTGCGGTGCGGCGCCGGCGAACCTCGACGACGTTGACTTCACCGTGCGTGGGGTCGCGCTCGCACACGACATCGTCGCCGCAGACGACGTTCGAGCGCCGCCCGCGGACGCGTGCCCGATGTTCGGTGCCGTCCGGTTCGCGCACGAGCAAGTCGCGGCCGAACACCGCGGAGACGCGGGCCGCGAAACGTGGGCTGGAAGAGGGCTCGGGCATGCGGGCGCGAGGTTAGTCTCTGCTACACTCGGCCACAACTAACCTGCCGCAGTGACATGTCGAGTACCGATCACCTCATCTGGATCGATCTGGAAATGACGGGCCTGAAGCCCGACACGGACCATATCATCGAGATCGCGACGGTCGTCACTGACCGCGATTTGAATGTCATCGCCGAGGGGCCGAACCTCGCGATCCATCAGCCCGACCACGTGCTCGCGGCCATGGACGACTGGAACCAGAAGCAGCACCGCGCCTCCGGGCTGCTCGCGCGCGTCAAGGCCAGCACGATCAGCACCGCGGTCGCCGAGCAGCGCACGCTCGCATTCCTGTCCTCGCTCGTGGCGCCGGGCGCTTCGCCGATGTGCGGCAACAGCATCTGCCAGGATCGGCGCTTCCTTGCGCGGCAGATGCCGACCCTGGAGAAGTTTTTCCATTACCGCAATCTCGACGTCAGCACGCTGAAGGAGCTGGCGCGGCGCTGGGCGCCGTCGGTGCAGGAGGGCTTCGTGAAGCAGGGGGCCCACCTCGCGCTCGCGGACATCCAGGAGTCCATCCGCGAGCTGCGGCATTACCGGCTGACGTTGTTCGCGCCCCAGTTCTCGGGGCGCTGATTCATTTCCCGCCGGCGGCCGACGCGCTCGCCAGGAACAACCACGTCTCGACCACCGTGTCCGGATTGAGCGACATGCTCTCGATGCCCTGCTCGACGAGCCAGCGCGCGAGCTCCGGATGATCCGACGGGCCCTGGCCGCAGATGCCGACGTACTTCTTGTTGCGGCGACACGCCGCGATTGCCATCGCGAGCAGCGCCTTCACCGCATCGTCGCGCTCGTCGAAGGACTTCGCGACGATCGCCGAGTCGCGATCGAGCCCGAGGGTGAGCTGCGTCATGTCGTTCGAGCCGATCGACATGCCGTCGAAGTGCTCGAGATAGCGGTCCGCAAGCAGCGCGTTCGTCGGCAGCTCGCACATCATGATGACCTTCAGCCCGTTCTGCCCGCGCGCGAGGCCGTTCTGCGCGAGCAACTGCGTGACCTGCTGCGCCTCTTTCACCGTGCGCACGAACGGCACCATCACTTGCACGTTCGTGAGCCCCATCTCGTCGCGCACGATCTTCAGCGCGCGGCATTCGAGCTCGAAGCACGGGCGGAACGATTCGTCGACGTAGCGGGAGGCGCCGCGGAAGCCGAGCATCGGATTCTCTTCGTGCGGCTCGTAGTCGCGCCCGCCGATGAGGTTCGCGTATTCGTTCGACTTGAAATCCGAGAGCCGCACGATGACCGGCTCCGGCGCGAACGCCGCGGCGATCTGCGCGATGCCCTCGGCGAGCTTCTCGACGAAGAACTGCACCGGATCGGAATAGCCGGCCATCTGCGCACGGATCTGATCCTGCAACTCGCCATCGAGCGTGTCGAACTCGAGCAGCGCGCGCGGATGCACGCCGATCATGCGATTGATGATGAACTCGAGCCGCGCGAGCCCGACGCCCTTGTGCGGGATGCCCGCGAAATCGAACGCCCGATCGGGGTTGCCGACGTTCATCATGATCTTCACGGGCAGCGGCGGCAGTGCATCGAGCTCGATGTCCTTGCGCTCGAATTCGAGCTGGCCGTCGTAGACGTAGCCCGTGTCGCCTTCGGCGCAGGAGACGGTGACGTTCTGCCCTTCGCGGATCGCTTCTGTCGCATCCCCGCAGCCGACGACGGCCGGAATGCCGAGCTCGCGCGCGATGATCGCCGCGTGACACGTGCGCCCGCCGCGATTGGTGACGATGGCGGAGGAGCGCTTCATCACCGGCTCCCAGTCCGGGTCCGTCATGTCCGCGACGAGCACATCGCCGCTCTGCACGCGCGCCATGTCCTTCACGTCCTTGATGACGCGCGCGGGGCCCGCGCCGATGCGCTGGCCGATGCTGCGGCCGGTGGTGAGCACCTTCGA
>CAZIGW010000148.1:0-16573 GCA_964538565.1 uncultured Hyphomicrobiales bacterium
CCGCGGCGGCCGCCGTCCGGCTGGCCGGAACCAGGCGGAACCGGCCGTCCGGCAAGCGTTTTCTTGACAGCGGCCGGGCGTGCGGCCATAACCGCAGGCACAGCGCGGGCCCGCACGGGGCCCGCGCGCTTTGTTGCGGCCTAAGGGCCTGTAAACAAACATCAATCAGCGACTGCAAAAAGCCGGTCCGGACCGCGTCCGACGACCGGGATCGAACACACGAGGACGAGAAAGATGTTCGCAGTCATCAAGACCGGCGGCAAACAATATCGGGTCGCCGTCGACGACGTCATCCGGGTCGACCACCTGGCGGCGACGCCGGGCGACATCGTGGAGTTTGGCGACGTGCTCATGCTCGGCGGCGACAGCGTCGTCGTCGGCGCGCCGCCGATCGCCGGAGCCACGGTGGCGGGCGAACTTATCCAGCACACCCGCGGCGACAAGGTCATCGCGTTCAAGAAGCGCCGGCGCAAGAATTCGCGTCGCAAGCGCGGCTATCGCCACGACTTCTCCGTCGTACGCATCACCGAGATCCTGACCGACGGCAAGAAGCCGACCAAGGTGGCCAAGACCGAGCCGAAGCCGAAGGCCGAAAGGAAGGCCGAACCAACGGCGGAAGCCGCGGCGCCGGAGGAATCAGCCGCCGCGAAGAAGGCGGAGCCGAAGGCGGCGAAGAAGCCGGCCACGAAAGCCAAGGCCGGGGCGGCCACCAAATCCAAGGCGGAAACCGGGAAAGACAAGGGCAAAGCCAAGGCCCCGGCCAAAAAGAAGTGATGTCACAAATCCGCTGATGATTTCGTCACGGAAATGAGCTAAGAACAGAGCGAACACGGACACGCACCATGGCGCACAAGAAAGCAGGCGGATCTTCGCGGAACGGCCGCGACTCGGCGGGCCAACGGCTCGGCGTGAAGCGATTCGGCGGCGAGATCTGCCGCGCCGGCAACATCATCGTGCGCCAGCGCGGCACGAAGTGGCATCCCGGGGACAACGTGGGCCTTGGGAAGGATCACACTCTTTTTGCGCTGTGCGACGGCCGCATCGAGTTCCGTACCAAAGCCAAGGGCCGCACCTTTGTATCTGTCGTTCCGATGACGGAGGCTGCGGCCGAGTAAGACGGTGGACAGATCGAGGTCCGCCGGCATCCAGTCGAACCGGTGGACCCCAAATGGGTTCCGAGAAGGGGGAGACGGGATGCCGGCTCCCCCTTCTGCTTTGATGCAAGGAGCCCGTGTCATGACCTTACTGGAAAGAGTTCCAACCGAGACGTTCCGCGAGGGCAGTATCCCCGTCCTCGAGACCGAGCGGCTTGTTCTGCGTGCGCCGTGCCTCGAGGACGCAAAAACGGTGGCTGCGCTCGCGAACGACCGCCGCATCGCCGAAAACACCGCGCGCATTCCGCATCCGTATCGGCTCGCCGACGCCGAAGACTGGATCAGCGGCGCCAACCGACGCGCCGGCGAGGAAACGTTTTTGATCACGCTCAGCGACCGCACGGTAATCGGCGCCTGCGGTCTCGACCTGCGGGAGCCTCCGACGCCGGAAATCGGCTACTGGCTGGGCACCGCGTACTGGGGCAATGGCTACGCCACGGAAGCGGTCCGGGCGCTCATCGACCACGCTTTCGGCGAGTTCGACTTTCCGGCGCTCGTGGGCGGCGCGCGCGTGACCAACCCGGCATCACGGCGCGTGCTGGAGAAATGCGGGTTTCAATGGACCGGCGTCGGGCTCTACCGGATTCGCGCGCTCAAGTCCTCGGCGCCGATCGACCGGTTTCGCCTCGATCGCGGCATCTGGGCCTCGCTCAAGGCCTGGGGACCGGTCCGGCGCGTTTCCTGAGCGCGATTTGCAAAAGTGGAAGCCGGTCTCGCGCAGGATCGCGCCCTCGTCCGTTCGCTCGGCGCATGATCTCATCGGCGAACCGACGCCACTTCGTGGGATCATGCGCCAGGCCAACGCCGCAATGGGCCGCCGATGGGCCGCGGCTCACTGCGATTTTTTGGCAAAGGAGTCGCGTATGGCTCCCAGCCTCCGACCGGAGCCGCCGGCGGGCGCCTCGCCGTCGCCATCGCAGGTGATCAGCCCCCTGTCGTCGAGGCGCCCGGTGGCGTTGTCGAGCAGGAGTTCGCGGCAGCGATTGGCAACCACCGGGGCGGAAATGATCTTGCCGGTGCGATCCTCGACGGTGCGGCCGATGGACGGGGGGCCCTCGCCGAGCAGCAACTGCAGCAAGGGCGAATTGCCGACGACGAACAGACAGAAGGCGATGAAGAAGAGGGCGAGCGTGCTGACCAGCACCGCACGCCCGGCTTCGCCCGAGCGAGGCCGGCGCGGCAGGGTCCGTGCGCGGATCACGACGTCCGCACGACCGGGCGCGGCCGCTGCAATGTCGTTCGGCGGGCGGGAAGCCGTGACCATTTTGCTTGCGTCTGGCTCGTTGTTTTGCCGATCACCGTAAGTCCACGTTTACTGAGAAAAAATGAACGAGCTGCCTCTGGGTAAGGAGCAATTCCCGACTAGTTACCGGATGGTTTCGCCGGAACCGGCACGGCCCGCCGGCAGCCGGGATTTGCAGCCTTGTCCGGCGAAACGGCTGCCGGTTCGCCGAAGAAGATGCGCCCAACATGGAATTGGGAGCCCGTTCGGATTCCGTTCGACCGAAGCATGCGCCGGTGGACTCGGCCGCACTGCCCGGGCATGACATCGCCATGAAATTCCTCGATCAGGCCAAGATCTACATCCGCTCGGGCGACGGCGGCGCCGGCTGCGTCTCGTTCCGGCGCGAGAAGTTCATCGAGTTCGGCGGGCCCGACGGCGGCGACGGCGGCCGCGGGGGCGACGTCGTCGCGGTCTGCGTCGAGGGACTCAATACGCTGATCGACTACCGCTACCAGCAGCACTTCAAGGCCAAGCCGGGCGGCCACGGCATGGGCAAGAACCGTTCGGGCGCCGGCGGGGCCGACGTCGTCCTGCGGGTGCCGGTCGGCACGCAGATCTTCGAGGAGGACAACGAGACTCTGCTCGCCGATCTCACGCACGTCGGCCAGCGCGTCGTGCTGGCGCGCGGCGGCAACGGCGGATTCGGCAACGCCCACTTCAAGACCTCGACCAATCGGGCGCCGCGGCACGCCAACCCGGGCCAGCCCGGGGAGGAGCGCACGATCTGGCTGCGTCTGAAGCTGATCGCCGATGCCGGCCTCGTCGGCCTGCCCAATGCCGGCAAGTCCACCTTCCTGGCCGCGGTCAGCGCCGCCAAGCCGAAGATCGCCGACTACCCTTTCACCACCCTGCACCCGCAGCTCGGCGTCGTCAGCGTCGACGGTCGCGAGTTCGTGCTCGCCGACATCCCCGGGCTGATCGAGGGCGCACACGAAGGCCTCGGATTGGGCGACCGCTTTCTCGGTCACGTCGAGCGCTGCCGCGTCCTGCTGCATCTCGTCGATGGCACGACGGAGGACGCCGGCGAAGCCTACGCGACCGTCCGGCGCGAGCTCGAAGCCTATGGCCACGCCCTGGCCGAGAAGCCGGAGATCGTTGCGCTGAACAAGGCCGATGCACTGTCGCCGGAAGAGATCGAGCACCAGGCCGCGCGGCTGCGCGCCGCCGTCGACGCCGCCAACCGGTCCGGCGCCACGTCCGTCCTGGTTCTGTCGGGTGCGACCGGCCGCGGCGTGCCGGAGGCGCTGCGGGCGCTGTTCAAGGTCATCGACGCGCAGCGCGCGAGCGAGGGCGAGCCTTCGAACGAGACCGCCTGGCGGCCCTGATGCGCGGCCGCGTCGCCTTTCGGGCGCGCGCATCGACGATGGGCCGTCGCGGACTGGTGCGCCGCGCGCCACGCCGCCTTGCCGACGCTGAGCCCTCGAGCATCTGCATCAGGAGCGCGGCGTCCTTCGGGGCTGCGCTTTTCTGATCGTTGTCGAAGTAGCAGTAGACCGTGCGGCCTTGCCGCCGCCAGCGCGCGATTTGCCGGGCCCATCGCCGCAACGTCGGCGCGGAATAACGTCCACTGTAGGCGCCGCCCGGGCCGTGCCCGCGCACGTAGACGTGCCGGGCCGTTGCCGTCCATGGCGCCGGCGCGTCATGATGATCGGACAGGCACAAGGCGACATCGTGGGCGCGCAGCAGATCGAGAATCGGTTTCTCGTACCAGCTGTCGTGCCGGAACTCGAACGCATAATCGTATTTTTTCGGCAGCAGGCGGAGAAATGACGCGAGCCGCTCGCGATTCGCCCTGAACTGCGGCGGCAGCTGGAACAGCACGGGTCCGATCTTCGGGCCGAGGGCTTCGAGCCTCGTCCGCAACAGCGCGATGCTGTTGCGGCTCTTGTCCGAGAGACGCTTCCAGTGGGTGATGAACTTCGAGGCCTTCCAGGCGAAGACGAAGCCGTCCGGCGTCTGATCGCGCCATGCGCGCACGGCCTCGAGGCTGGGGGTGCGATAGAACGAGCCGTTGATCTCGGCCGTCGCGAACTGCGTCCCGTAGTAGCGCAGCCAATCGGCCTTGCGCACGTCCTCCGGGTAGAACGGCCCTCGCCAGCCGTCATAGGTCCAGCCCGAGGTGCCGACGAGGACCCGGCCTTTCTGGACGCGGCTCCGGCGTTGCAAAGCCGGCTTTCGTGTGGGAGAGGTCATCAACCCTTGCCCAGGCCGATCGATCCGATGTCGCGAAAGCTCCCTTCCCTGGCCGATTTCCGGCGAATCGTCGTCAAGGTCGGCTCCTCGCTCCTGGTGGATGCGGCCGCCGGCGAAGTCAAGCGCGCCTGGCTGCAGTCACTCGCCGCCGACATCGCGAGGCTCCACGGCGAGGGACGCGACGTGCTGGTCGTGTCCTCCGGGGCGATCGCGCTCGGCCGCGCCGTGCTGAAGGTGCCGCGCGGCCCCCTCAAGCTCGAGGACAGCCAGGCCGCGGCCGCGATCGGCCAGATTGCGCTCGCGCGCATCTGGGCGGAAGTGCTCGGCGCCCATCGCATCGTCGCCGGCCAGGTGCTGCTCACCCTCGGCGACACCGAGGAGCGGCGGCGCTACCTCAACGCCCGCTCGACCGTGGCCAGGCTGCTCGAATGGCGCGCGGTGCCGGTCATCAACGAGAACGACACGGTCGCCACCAACGAGATCCGCTATGGCGACAACGACCGGCTCGCGGCGCGCGTCGCCACCATGGCGAGCGCCGATCTGCTGGTGCTGCTGTCCGACGTCGACGGCCTCTATGACTCGCCGCCCGGTCCCAGAAGCGATGCCCGGCTCGTGCCGGTCGTGACGCGCATCACGCCGGAGATCGAGGCGATGGCCGGCAGCGCCGGATCGGAGCTCTCGCGCGGAGGAATGCGCACCAAGATCGAGGCCGGCAAGATCGCGACGACCGCCGGCGTCCACATGGTCATCGCTTCGGGACACGTCGATCATCCGCTCGGCACGATCGCGGCCGGCGCCCCCTGCACCTGGTTCCTGACGCCGGCGAATCCGGTCACCGCGCGCAAGAAATGGATCGCGGGTTCGCTCGAACCGAAAGGCACGTTGACGATCGACGCCGGCGCGGTGGCGGCGCTCAAGCGCGGCAAGAGCCTGCTTCCGGCCGGCGTCATCCGCGTCGACGGCCAGTTCGCGCGTGGCGACGCGGTCGTCATCCGCGGCCCCGACGGACAGGAGGTCGGCCGCGGTCTCGTCGCCTATGACGCCGAGGACGCCGAGAAGATCAGGGGACGCACGTCCTCCGATATTCTTTTCATTCTCGGAATCGAGGGCCGCGCCGAGATGGTGCATCGGGATGATCTCGTCATCGGCGGCGCGTGACGGCGCACCCTCACGCTTCCTGCGCGAATGCCATGGTGGAGAGGAGCGCGACTTCCGCCTTGCGCGAATCGAGCCGCGTGTGCTGCACCACGATCGGAACGTCGGATTCGAAAACCGAGGCGTAGTCCGTGTCGCGCGGGATCGGCTGCGGATCCTCGAGGTCGTTGAAGCGCAGGTGGAGCGTGCGCTGCGCCGGCACGTTGACCCGGTATGGACCGATCGGTTCGCGGTCGACGAAGAAGATGGTGATCGCCACATGCGCGTCGCGGTCGCCTGCGTTGAGGATGCAGGCGGTCTCGTGCGAGATCAGCGCGCGCGTCGAAAACGAGCTTTCCGAGGGAATATAACCTTCGGCGATTGCCCAGCGCCTGCGGCCGATTTCGACCATTCCATCCTCCCGCGATGTTGCGACAGTCCATCAACCGCCGAAACGATTGCGGGTTTCCTGATTGCACCCGGAGGTAGGATGCGACCGGCCGGGAACTTTTCCCCCGCTTCCGCGTCACATCTTCGGGGTGGCGAAATCCAGAGGTCATGGATCGGCAGGGACGATGCGAGCGATCGTCGTTCACCCCGGCGCGCGAAATTCCGCCCGGCTCGCGGACATTCCTGAACCCGCCGCGAGCGAGGGCGCCGTTCTGGTCGACACGATCGCGCTCGGCGTCTGCGGGACCGATCGCGAGATCGTTTCGGGCGCCTACGGCGAGGCGCCGGCCGGCCAGCCGTACCTGGTGCTCGGCCACGAATCACTCGGCCGCGTGCGCGACGCCCCGCCCGGCTGCGGGCTCGAACCCGGCGACCACGTCGTCGGCATCGTGCGACGCCCCGATCCGGTGCCCTGTCCGGCATGCGCGATGGGCCAATGGGACATGTGCCGCAACGGCCGCTACACCGAGCGCGGCATCAAGGCGCGTCACGGCTACGGCTCCGAACGCTTCCGCGTCGAGCCGGAGTTCGCGGTAAAGGTCGATCCGGCGCTCGGTATCCTCGGCGTGCTGCTCGAACCCTTGAGCATCGTGGCAAAGGCCTGGGATCACACCGAGCGCATCGGACGGCGCTCGCGCGGATGGTCGAGCGGCCGCGTGCTGATCACCGGGGCGGGACCGATCGGGCTCCTGGCCGCCCAGCTCGGGCATCAGCGCGGTCTCGACGTGCACGTCTACGATCGGGCGCAAGGCGGGCCCAAGCCGAAGCTCGTCGAAGCGCTCGGCGCGACCTATCACTGCGGACATCTCGCCGATCTCGACCATCTCGGCGTCGACATCGTGTTCGAATGCACCGGGGCGACGCCGGTGGTGCGCGACGTGCTCGAGCTCATTCGCGCGAGTGGCATCGTCTGCCTGCTCGGCGTCGGCCCGTCCGACGACGTTCTCCCCTTCGACCTCGGGCGGCTCAATCGCACGTTCGTGCTCGACAACGACGCGGTGTTCGGCTCGGTGAACGCCAACCGCGATCACTACCAGGCCGCGGCCGAAGCACTGGCGCGCGCGGACCGGCGCTGGCTCACCGGCTTGATCACGCGGCGCCTGCCGATCGATCATTTCGCCGCGGCCTTCGAACCGCATCCCGACGACATCAAGGTCGTGATCGAATTCGGGCAACAGTAACCATGCCGTCACGCATCGAGGACTATGCACTGATCGGCGACTGCGAGTCGGCCGCGCTCGTCGATCGCAAGGGGTCGATCGACTGGCTGTGCTGGCCGCGCTTCGATTCGGATGCCTGTTTCGCGGCGCTGCTCGGATCGCACGAGCATGGCCGCTGGCGCATCGCGCCCAGGGACGAGAACGCCCGCGTGACCCGTCGCTATCGCCCCGACACCCTCATTCTCGAGACCCGCTTCGAGACGCGCGACGGCGCGGTGACGCTCGTCGACTTCATGCCGATCCGCGACGGGCCGCCGACGCTCGTGCGCACCGTCGTCGGCGAGCGCGGCCGGGTGAAGATGCACAGCGAACTCATCATCCGCTTCGGTTACGGCGACATCGTGCCGTGGGTGACGCGGCTCGAGGACGGCACGCTGCGCGCGGTCGCCGGACCCGACATGGTGGCGCTGCGGACCCCCGTGCACACGCACGGCGAGAACTTCACGACCGTCGCCGATTTCCTCGTCGGGGAAGGCGACCGGATTCCCTTCGTCTTTGCCTATGCGCCTTCGCATCAGCCGGTGCCGCAAGCGATCGACCCGCATACGGCGTGCCAGACGACGGAAACCTATTGGCGCGACTGGGTGCGGAAGGGCCACATGGCGGGACCGTGGCGCGACATCGTCACCCGCTCGCTGATCACACTCAAGGCCCTGACCTACCGGCCGACCGGAGGCATCGTGGCGGCGCCGACCACCTCGCTGCCGGAACGCATCGGCGGCCAGCGCAACTGGGACTACCGATTCTGCTGGCTGCGCGACGCCACCCTCACGTTGCTCGCGCTGATGAACGCCGGCTACTTCGAGGAGGCGCAGGCCTGGCGCGACTGGCTGATCCGCGCGGTCGCCGGACGCCCCGAGCAGATGCAGATCATGTACGGCATTGCCGGAGAGCGGCGCCTCGCCGAGTGGCAGGTGCAGTGGCTGCCCGGCTACGAGCGTTCGGCGCCCGTGCGCGTCGGCAACGCCGCGCAATCTCAGCGCCAGCACGACGTGTTCGGCGAAGTGATGGACGCGCTGCACCTGGCGCGCAGGGGCGGCCTCGCCTCGACCGGGTCCGGCTGGGACGTTCAGCGCGCGCTGCTCGACCACCTGGAAGGGCACTGGTCGGAGCCGGACGAGGGCATCTGGGAGGTCCGCGGCGGCAAGCGCCACTTCACCTATTCGAAGGTGATGAGCTGGGTGGCCTTCGACCGCGCGATCAAGAGCGCGGAAATGTTCGGGCTCGAAGGCCCGGTCGGCCGCTGGCGTCGTATCCGCGCGGAGATCCACAGCGACATCTGCCGCCGCGGCTACGATCCCGATCTCAAGAGCTTCGTCCGTTCCTACGGCTCCAAGGAGCTCGACGCCAGCCTTCTGCTGATCGGCGCCGTCGGCTTCCTCGCCCCGGACGATCCCCGCTTTCGCCACACGGTCGAAGCGATCGAGCGTGAGCTGCTGGTCGACGGATTCGTGCTCCGCTACGACACCCGACGGGCGGACGACGGCTTGCCGCCCGGCGAAGGCGCCTTCCTGGCCTGCAGCTTCTGGCTCGCCGACGCCTACGTGCTGTTGGGACGCCGCGCCGATGCCGAAAAGCTGTTCCAGCGCCTGATCGGGCTGTGCAACGACGTCGGGCTGCTGAGCGAGGAATATGATCACGCCGGGCAACGTCAGGTCGGCAATTTTCCGCAGGCGTTCTCGCACGTGGCGCTGATCAACGCCGCCTCCAACCTCAGCCGCACCCTGAAGCCCGCCGAACAGCGCTCCGACCTTCCGCCCGGAACCACGGGGGCGGCCGCGGAGTGAGCCCTGCGGCCCTGCGCACGTGACGGCGGCCCTCCGGCGCCCGCCATCACCGCCGCCGTCGCCGCACGGGCGGGCGCCTCGGTGATCGCCGAGGCGCATGCAGACAAAAATCGGTCCCACCGTCATGGACGTCGGACCGATGAACACTCGCAAAGACCTGCCGGTGCAGCAGCGGTTCGAGCGGTCTGACCGCAGCCGGCCAAACCGGCGCCCGGCCGCCCTCCGACCCGGTGGGCGAGCCGGTCCCGAACCCCTTCAATTCGTTAATTTCCGCCTGCTTGCGCTCGAAGGCGTTCTGCCTATAGTCCGCGCCATCGCGCGGGCCGGCACATCCGGCCCTTTTCTCGACAGACGGATGTTGCGATGGCCAGTGGCGCCGTGAAGGACGTGAAGAAGGTCGTGCTCGCCTATTCGGGCGGTCTCGACACGTCGATCATCCTCAAGTGGCTGCAGACGACGTACGGCTGCGAGGTCGTCACCTTCACGGCGGATCTCGGCCAGGGCGAGGAACTGGAGCCGGCCCGCAACAAGGCGCAGTTGCTCGGCATCAAGCCCGAGAACATCTTCGTCGAGGACCTGCGCGAAGAATTCGTGCGCGACTACGTGTTCCCGATGTTTCGCGCCAACGCGCTCTACGAGGGGCAGTATCTGCTCGGGACCTCGATCGCACGCCCGCTGATCGCCAGGAAGCAGATCGAGATCGCCGAAAAGGTCGGCGCCGACGCGGTCGCGCACGGCGCCACCGGCAAGGGCAACGACCAGGTCCGGTTCGAGCTCACCTATTACGCGCTCAAGCCGGACGTGAAGGTGATCGCGCCCTGGCGCGAATGGGATCTGACCTCGCGCACCAAGCTCATCGCCTTCGCCGAGCAGCATCAGATTCCCATCGCCAAGGACAAGCGCGGTGAAGCGCCGTTCTCGGTCGACGCCAACCTGCTGCACACGTCCTCGGAAGGCAAGGTGCTCGAGGATCCGGCCGAGGAAGTCCCCGATTACGTCTTTTCGCGCACGATCGACCCGGAAAAGGCGCCCGACCGTGCGACCTATCTGACGATCGAGTTCGAGCGCGGCGACCCGGTCGCCATCGACGGCGAGCGCCTGTCGCCGGCGAGACTTCTCGCCCGCCTCAATGATCTCGGCCGCGCCAACGGCGTCGGCCGGCTCGACCTGGTCGAGAACCGCTTCGTCGGCATGAAGTCGCGCGGCATGTACGAGACGCCGGGCGGCACGATCCTGCTTGCCGCCCATCGGGGCATCGAGAGCATCACGCTCGATCGCGGCGCGATGCACCTCAAGGACGAGCTGATGCCGAAATACGCCGAGCTCGTCTACTACGGCTTCTGGTTCGCCCCCGAGCGCGAGATGCTGCAGGCCGCGATCGACCGTTCGCAGGAATTCGTCACCGGGCGCGTGCGCGTGAAGCTCTACAAGGGAAACGTCTCGGTGGTGGGCCGCGAGAGCCCGTACTCGCTCTACGACCAGGACCTCGTCACGTTCGAGGAAGGGGCGGTCGCCTACGATCATCGCGACGCGGCGGGATTCATTCGCCTCAACGCCCTGCGACTGCGCACGCTCGGCCAGCGCAAACGCAGGCTGAAGCTCTAGAACCTTTCCGGCCTTGATGGAACCAAGGCCGGTTCTAGCGCATCTCCACTTTCCTACCGGCGTCGAGCTCAGGCTCGTCGCCGCGCAGCCGCGCCGCCGCCAGCTTCAGCGCGACTCCGGCCGAGCTGCCGCGACTCTCCCAGTATTCGGCCTGCTCGGGCAACACGCGGAGCAGGCGCACGTTTGGGTCGTGCGGTCCCTTGGGCCACCAGGCTTGCGCCTCGAAGTCCCAGAGCTCGGCGAGCTTGGCGGGGTCGTGCAGCACCTGCGCGACGCCGAGGATGCTCAGGTAGGTGTCGTAAGCGGTATCGGCGAACGACAGGCAGACGTCGCGGGTCGAGGCGATCTCGTCGCCTCTTGCGCCGCGAGCGTCGGTGATGAACCAGATGCAGCCCTCTTCGGGATCGGGGTAGGCCTGCAGCGGTCGCGAGCGCATCCGGTCGCCGGCATGGGTCGTGAACATGCACACGCCGATGTCGTCGGCGATCTCCCAAACCCGTGCGATCTGCTGTTCGTTCATCTTGCGGCCGGCGCGGGACATGCTCCCCGACCGGCAACGCGCGAGACGGTCGGCGAGTTCCTGCGGCGCGCAGCCTCAGAACTGGCGCTCGACCAGCTTCTTCTTGATCTCGGCGATCGCCTGGGCCGGATTGAGGCCCTTCGGGCACGCCTTCGTGCAGTTCATGATGGTGTGGCAGCGATAGAGGCGGAACGGGTCCTCGAGATCGTCGAGGCGCTCGCCTGTGGCCTCGTCGCGCGAATCGTTGATCCAGCGATAGGCCTGCAGCAGCGCCGCCGGGCCGAGATACCGATCGCTGTTCCACCAGTAGCTCGGGCACGAGGTGGAGCAGCACGCGCACAGGATGCACTCGTAGAGCCCGTCGAGCTTCTGCCGGTCCTCGTGGCTCTGCCGCCATTCCTTCTGCGGCGTCGGCGAGACCGTTTTCAACCACGGCTGGATCGAGGCGTGCTGCGCATAGAAGTTGGTGAGGTCGGGAACCAGGTCCTTGACCACCGGCATGTGCGGCAGCGGATAGATCCGCACCGGCCCGTCGATCTCGTCCATCGCCTTGGTGCAGGCGAGGGTGTTGGTGCCGTCGATGTTCATCGCGCAGGACCCGCAGATGCCCTCGCGGCAGGAGCGGCGGAAGGTCAGCGTCGGATCGATGTTGTTCTTGATCCAGATCAGCGCGTCGAGCACCATCGGTCCGCACTCGGCCGTGTCGATCGTGTAGGTGTCGATCCGCGGATTGGCGCCGTCATCCGGGTTCCACCGATAGATGCGGTATTCACGCGTCTCCTGCGCGCCCCTCGGATGGGGCCAGGTCTTGCCTTCGGTGATCTTCGAATTCTTCGGCAGCGTGAATTGGACCATGATTGCTGAATCCGCGTCGTTTGATCCGGTCGCGCGTCAATAGACGCGGGCCTTGGGCTCGATGTAGGTCACGTCGTTGGTCAGCGTGTAGGCGTGCACCGGTCGATAGTCGATCGTCGTCTGGCCGGTCTTGACGTCGAGCCAGGCGAGCGTGTGCCGCATCCAGTTCTTGTCGTCGCGCTCCGGATAGTCTTCGCGCGCGTGCGCGCCGCGGCTCTCGGTGCGATTGCGGGCCGAATCGAGCGTCACCACGGCCTGGGCGATCAGATTGTCGAATTCGAGCGTCTCGATCAGATCCGAATTCCAGATCAGCGAGCGATCCGTCACCTTGATGTCCGGGACGCTCGCCAGCACGTCGTGAATGAGCTTGGAGCCCTCTTCCAGGACCTCGCCGGTGCGGAACACCGCGCAGTTCGACTGCATGACCTTCTGCATGGCGAGCCGCATCTCGGCGGTCGGCGTCTGGCCGTCCGCATGGCGGAACTTGTCGAGGCGGCTGAGCGCAAGGTCGGCGGAATCCTTCGGCAGGTCGGGGTGGCTGTCGCCGGGCGTGAGCACCTCGGCGCAGCGCAGCGCCGCGGCGCGGCCGAATACGACAAGGTCGATGAGCGAGTTCGAACCGAGCCGGTTGGCGCCGTGCACCGACACGCAGGCCGCCTCGCCGAGCGCCATCAGGCCGGGCACCACGCAGTCGTCGTTGCCGTTCTTCTTGGTGAGCACCTCGCCGTGATAGTTCGTAGCGATGCCGCCCATGTTGTAGTGCACCGTCGGGAGCACCGGGATCGGCTCGCGCGTCACGTCGACGCCGGCGAAGATGCGCGCCGATTCGGAAATCCCGGGCAGCCGCTCGTGCAGGATCGCCGGGTCGAGATGGTCGAGGTGCAGATAGATGTGATCCTTGTTGCGTCCGACGCCGCGGCCCTCGCGGATTTCGATCGTCATGGCGCGCGAGACGACGTCGCGCGAGGCGAGATCCTTTGCCGACGGCGCGTAGCGCTCCATGAAGCGCTCGCCCTCGGACTTGACCAGATAGCCGCCCTCTCCGCGCGCACCTTCGGTGATCAGGCAGCCGGCGCCGTAGATTCCGGTCGGATGGAACTGCACGAACTCCATGTCCTGCAGCGGCAGGCCGGCGCGCAGCACCATGGCGTTGCCGTCGCCGGTGCAGGTGTGCGCCGAGGTGCAGGAGAAGTAGGCGCGGCCGTACCCGCCGGTCGCCAGGATGGTCATGTGGGCGCGGAAACGATGGATCGTGCCGTCGTCGAGCTTCAGCGCCACGAGGCCGCGGCAGCGGCCCTCGTCGTCCATGATGAGATCGATGGCGAAGTACTCGATGAAGAATTCCGCCGAGTGCCGCAGCGCCTGGCCGTACATCGTGTGCAGCATGGCGTGGCCGGTGCGATCGGCCGCGGCGCACGTGCGCTGCGCGGTCCCCTTGCCGTAGTGCGTGGTCATTCCGCCGAACGGGCGCTGGTAGATCTTGCCCTCTTCGGTGCGGGAGAACGGCACGCCCCAGTGCTCGAGCTCGTAGACCGCGGCGGTCGCGTTGCGGCAGAGGTACTCGATGGCGTCCTGGTCGCCGAGCCAGTCGGAGCCCTTGACGGTGTCGTACATGTGCCAGCGCCAGTCGTCTTCCCCCATGTTGCCGAGCGCGGCCGAGATGCCGCCCTGGGCGGCGACCGTGTGGGAGCGGGTGGGAAAGACCTTGGTGATGCAGGCGGTCTTCAGCCCCGCCTCGCTGCAGCCGACGACGGCGCGCAGGCCGGCGCCGCCGGCGCCCACCACCACGACGTCGTAGGTGTGGTCCTCGATCGGATAGGCGCGGCCATTGATTCCCGGAGCGCTGCCATTGCCGAAACCGTTCGTAGGCATCCAGATCACACTCCGAAGGACAGCTTCAGGATCGCATAGAGACCGGTGAGCCCGATCGCGACGGAGAAGCAGGTATTCGCCATCAGGCTCGCGAGCTTGAGAAGCTCATGGTGCACGTAGTCCTCGATGATCACCTGCATGCCGAGCCACATGTGGTAGACGCTCGCGACGATGAACAGGATCATCAGCACGGCGACCGTCGGCGAACCGAGGATCTGCACGACCGCCGCGTGATTGCGTCCGAGCAGGCCGAAGACCAGCAGGATGAACGCGATCACCAGGGGCACGAGGGCGACCGAGGTGAGCCGCTGGTGCCAGAAGTGACCGGTTCCGGCTCGCGCCGAGCCGAGGCCGCGAACACGGCCGAGAGGCGTTCGCATGCTCATCTGTTCCGATCCTTCATAGCGGGCTGCCCATCATCATGTAGCCGAACGCCCAGAGCAGTACGGTCAGCAGCGTCGACCCGATGAGCGTGGCGCGCACCAGCCACTCGCGTTCGGCTTCGCCGAAGCCATGGCCGGTATCCCAGATCAGGTGCCGGATGCCGCCGAGCGCGTGATGGATCAGCGCCCAGGTGTAGCCGAACAGCACGATGACACCGATGAAGCTGCCGGCGACCGACTGAAAGGTCGCATAGGCGCTCGGGCCGGACGCCGCCGCCATCAGCCACCATACGAGCAGCACGGTTCCGACGTAGAGCGCCGCGCCGGTGATGCGATGCACGATCGACATCATCATCGACAGCATCGGCGAGTAAATCTGCAAATGCGGCGACAAGGGCCGCTCGATCCGGGCCTTCGTCTCGGCCATCGATTCTCTTGGCTCCAGGGAGACTCGCCCATCTTGAAGCAGATGCGGACTGCGAGTGCAATGCCACATTGGTGGGCCGGCGCATTTCGGCGCACCGAAAGATTGCAGCAACTTCATGCAGTTCTGGTATGCCAGGATTGCGCGAGGAGCGGCGCCTGGCATACCAGGCGAAGCGCCCGTCAACGCGGCAGGAGCACCCAGTAGTCGAGATCGAGCACCACCGACGGATCGTCCTCCTCGCCGATCTGCCGCGGGAAATCCATGCACGGGCGGTCGCGCGTCGCGATGGTCCGCAGCCGCAGCCCGCCGACGTCCTCGCGGCGCGGCAACGGCGCCTTGTCGAGGACCTCGGTCCAGGCGAAGATCGTCGATCCCGCGAAGGTCGGAGCGACGTGGCGCCCGGCGTTGATCGCCGCGATGTGAAAGGCGTTGGCGAAGCCGTTGAAGGTGAGCGCGCGCGCGATCGAGATGACGTGTCCGCCGTACACCAGCCGCCGGCCGAAGCGACCCTTCGCCTCGACGAACTGGTTGAAGTGGATGCGCGCCGTATTTTGGTAGAGCCGCGTCGCGATCTGGTGCTCGGCCTCCTCCACGGTCGTCCCGTCGACGTGATCGACCCGCTCGCCGACCGCGTAGTCGCCCCAGCGGGCCGGACTGCCCGCGAGGGCGAAATCGTAGGCGGCCACGTCGATGGGCGGACAGGCATCGCCGATCAGCACGGCCTCGAGAAACGCCGGCACGCGCGGCACGTGATCGGCCGGCGCGGGCGCCGCCTCGTCGCGCTTTCGCACCATCACCCAGCGCACGTATTCGATCACGCGAGTCCCGTCCTGCTTGAGCCCGGTCGAGCGCACGAAGACGATGCCGGTCTTGTGGCTCGAGTTCTCCTTGAGGCCGATGACTTCCGACACCGCGGTGAGCGTGTCGCCCGGATAGACCGGGGCGAGGAAGCGGCAGCCGGCGTATCCGAGGTTGGCGATCGCGTTGAGCGAGATGTCCGGCACGGTCTTGCCGAACACAATGTGGAAAACGAGGAGATCCTCGACCGGCGCGGACGCATAGCCGATCCGCCTGGCGAAGACATCGGACGACTGCACGGCGAAGCGGTTGCCGTAGAGCGCCGTATAGAGCGAGACGTCGCCGGCGGTGATCGTGCGCGGCGTCGCGTGGCGGATGATCTGGCCGACGCGGAAATCCTCGAAGAAGTTGCCGGGATTGGTCTTGCTCATGCGCGGTCCCTCGCGGATGATCCTGTACGAAATAATTTCATGCTGGTCAGCCGCGTTTCACCCGGATCGCCGCAAGCCATGCCGGATTCCGGCTCGGCCGCGTGCGGTTCCGCAGCGTCTGCGGACGCCCAACCACTCGAGGACGGCCATGTCGCGCCGCCTGATATCGACCGGAGACGCGCAACTGCCTGCGCACCATCGCCGCCTCGCTGGCGAAGGCGGGATTCGAACCGGCCGATGTGGTGCGCGCAACCTACTACGTGGTGGAGCGCGCCGATGCGCCGACGATCCTGACAATTTGCGGCGAATTCTTCCGCGAGATCCGCCCGGCCGCCACCCTCCTCGTCGTTGCCGGACTGCTCGCGCCGGAGATGCGGGTGGAGATCGAGGTCACCGCCCTGCGTCGCGCTACGAGCGCAGGCGCCGAACGGTGGACGAGCGGTCGCACCCGCCGGGCGC
>CAZIGW010000149.1:0-3321 GCA_964538565.1 uncultured Hyphomicrobiales bacterium
CGCGATGATGGGGACGGTAAGCTCGACTCAACCTTCCCTCACGGTCTCATCGCTTCTGAAGCGAGAGATTGGACCCGCCGTGCTATTGGGACCGGGTGCTTCAGCGCGCTCGGGTATTCCGCTAGCAAACGAACTCGTGAGCGAGATCGCTAAATGTGGAAATGGCGACACTGCAAGGCACATGTCCGAGACATGGATGATCCGACGCTCATGCGTTCAAACTCGTAGTCGTGGCTCGTCAAGCAGCGTTGGTTCGGATCGACATGTCTCTCTCAGGAATGAATGACTAACGATCTCTCTGAGTGAGGGGCAATCCAATGACGGTCTGCCAGAACGAGTTGGTGATCGATTTCGGCGAGGTGGGTTTCCACTATTCAAAACATCGTTTTCGCGTGCGACTCGATTCACGCCCACTCACGCATCTAATCGAGGCAGCAAAAAACGCGCACCGCGTATATGAGCTGCTCTTGATTGAACGCCCGGGAGACATCTGGGCCTATACGTGGGTTTTTCCCGAACAGCTTTCGCCCCGTGTTGCTGATCGCGTGGCGCGTCTCCGCGCTGAGCACGCCTCACGCAATGAAGGTAGAACGGATGAATGGCCAGAAGGAGCGGTGCCATTTCTGGAGTTCGACGAGCTGTTCCATTGGGCATGGGAGGATACGGACCCCGAGGATAGCGCTTGGTTGACCCATCGCGGCTCATCTGTGATGCAGACATACGCCGAGCAGTCGCTGGCCATTGTTCGTGAGGCTCAGAGCAGACTGGATGGTAACGACCATCTCCTGCGTCATATCGCTGTGCGTGCTCGTGCCGGAAAACACCCCTATTGCTATCTGGACCGCCGTGTCGCAATTGCAAGGTGCCGCGAGTCGATTCCGAACGAGCCGAGCTTCTCGTCCGCCTTTTACGAAAAGTTGGATGAGTTGCTTCGAGACGGCGATCTGGCTTCTATCGCCTATCGTGGCACCACCGATTACCGCCTTTTGCGCCTGCTGGCGACGGAACAACGTCGCCGGGCGGAGCGCACCGGGCATGCGGTCGGCAACGCCCTGCATCTCAGCGCACTCGCGAGCCCCGCCCTCGATAACGAGGCGTGGGAATCCGAAATCTGGTTTTTTGATGAGGGCTTGGCACACGGTGATCTGTGTATCGAAGAGGGCCGTTCGCGTGTCGCTGCCACCGTCAAGGAGCTGGTTGAGGTCCATCATCGTGTTCGAGGCAAGTACATCCTGTCAGCGCGGGACGAGGGCGAGATCGCGGGTTTCGAGAAGGAAGCGGGCGAGGGCTGGGTGCTGTATCGGACGCGGGCTGCTTACAGTCGTCGCAAGGGTCTGGAACGCATTCAGAGTTGGCGACGAAGCAGGTTGGGGCCGGTGCTGCGCTTTGCGGAGGAAGGAGCGACGCTTTTTGATTTCGAGAAAGCCGTCATTGTCATCGGACCCGCTGTCGCCGGGCCTGCACGCTCGCTGATCGCTCTCACAGTGGCTGAATGGCAGGCTCATGGCGGCAATCCCGCGGTCATCGTGTGTGGGGCGCACGTGGATTTCGAGCGTGCCGGGTGTCGCGATGTGCACGTGCTGCCTGAAGGCGCGCTGGCCGCACGATCCGCCGAGGAATGGCTGATGGACATCTTAGCCCGCCGCAGCCCGTGGATCGACGCGGTGCTGGCATTGCGAGCCCCGGCATGGGCCACGTTGGCTCTGGTGCGCCGGATCAATCAACAAGAGGGGCCGTGGCGCCCGTGGATCGTCGCAACACCAGACGTCACAGGTCCGAGCGCCGATCTGACGCTCGCCGGAGATCTCGATTCTGTGCTCCAGGAAGCCTTGGAAAGGGCAAGGAGCGCGAGGCCGACGCCACTTTAGTTAGTGATCGGTTAGCCTGCTTTATGCAGTGCGTCGTGCAAAGGCACGGTCTTCCAGTGGGTGCGAACCCCACCCGGCAACTTTCGCTCCAGCCGGTAGCAATCGGAGCAGTCGTGGAGGTAACGAAGCGGCTGAAGCCTTCGGTGCAGAGGGTCCTGTAAGGGACTTGGCGAGTATGCAGGCGGTAACGTGAGTGAACGCCGAGCAAGCCTCGAAAAGGGTGATGCGGAAGCCGACCCGCCTGTATTTCGGGGAAGGCTGTCACTGCGGGGGAAGCGAGCGAAGAAGCACCTGAGCCCGGCCGACGTCTTTCAGAAGAACCCGCAAGCAGTCATCGATGCCGCGCGAAGCGACTTCGAATTGACCGATGAGCGGTGGTAGCGGGGTCAAGGACGATCTTCGCGATCGCTACACGTTTTTGGTGGAGGGGGGCGGTGCTGCGGTGACCTGCGCGGTTCTCGTCTTCCTGCTCCGCGGCCCTCTATCGGTTGCGAGGCGTCAGGAAGTCGCAGGTCGCACCTTTTGCCTTGGAAAGGCGCTCATCCAACGTTGCAAGCGGCAATTTCAGTGCCTCTGCAACCGCAATGTACCACGCATCGTAGCAAGTGATGTTGTGGCGAAGTTCCCAAATACGTTCTGCGAAGGGGTCGAAGGAGAACAACTCCATATTGAGCTGCATCAAATCCTCGTACGCCGCATTGGCTTCTGCCGTGGTGAGTTCCTTCGCACGTTCAAGTCTGCGCAGGATGTTGGCGGCTTCGACACGCGCGAGCTCTGGGGCATGCAGCGATCCGGCTGCAATGACCCCTTCAGCCCATT
The DNA here is from genome assembly GCA_964538565.1 of uncultured Hyphomicrobiales bacterium. Taxonomy (GTDB): domain Bacteria; phylum Pseudomonadota; class Alphaproteobacteria; order Rhizobiales; family Xanthobacteraceae; genus CAYVBN01. The sequence goes on from CAZIGW010000149.1 coordinate 2,688, forward strand.
CGCCGTGCGGGCCAGAATCGACTAGCGCGGCGACCAGGACGGATGCGTCGACGACAGTGCTCAACGTCGATCAGCGTCGCGTTCTCTCAGGATCCGTCCTGAAGAAAGGCGCGTCTTCGAGGCGCGTTTTCTCCTTCGCACCTGTTGCAACCACGCGTCCACGGAGGGGCGAGCGGCCAGACGCTCTAGCTCGGCGCGCAAGTACTCTTGCATTGACTTCCCTTGCAGAGCTGCGCGAGCGGCGAGTTCGTCCCGGACCTTCTCGGGAACATCACGGATTGTGATCTGAATGGCCATGCATGCATAATGCCAGCACTGAAATCAGTGTGCAATCTCATCGCAAGGCCAAGGGAGCACGCACTTTCAACGACGGCGTGATGCGTTCACTTTTTGTGCCCAGCTCAGATTGCCTGTGACCAAATTGTGCCTGACTGTGCCTGGAATGCGGGTTGGCAAGCGCCGCAAGTGGTTGATTTTACAAGTACCCGTACAACCTTCGAACGACTGAAAATCCGCGTGTCGGTGGTTCGATTCCGCCCCTGGCCACCATCAAATCAAGAACTTGCGTGCGCCGCCGGATCACCACTCCGGCAGCCGATTCCGGCGACACGCCGGCGACTAGCCAGCGGCACGG
>CAZIGW010000150.1:0-2898 GCA_964538565.1 uncultured Hyphomicrobiales bacterium
GGCAGCAGGCCCGCTTCGCAGGCGATCTGGAAGCCGTTGCAGACCGCGAGCACGAGCCCGCCCCTGGCGGCGTGCGCGCGCACGGCGTCCATGATCGGCGCGCGCGCCGCGATTGCGCCGCAACGCAGGTAGTCGCCGTAGGAGAAGCCGCCCGGGATGACGACCAGATCGGTGCCGGCCGGCAGGTCCGTCTGCGCGTGCCACACCATCGCGGGCTCGCGCCCGGACACGAGCCGCAGCGCGCGCGCCATGTCGCGCTCGCGATTGATGCCCGGGAAGACGAGGACCGCGGATTTCATTGCGTCGATTGGTTGAGCGTCGCTTCGGCGTAGCCGACGACGGTCGAGCCTTGCAGGAATTCGAGCGCAGCGCGCACCGCCTCCGGGGGCAGTTCGCGCTCGGCGGCAACCGTCGCCACCATCACGTCGCACCGGTCGTTGAAGGCGACGCTGAGCGCCGACCATCGCGGGCCGTACGGGTTCTCGACCGTATAGGCGCGGCTGCGGCCGTCCATCCGGCCGGTGCGGAACCGCTCGCCCGGGCCGCGCGGAGCATAACGCTCGCTCAGCAGTTCGAGGTCGCTGACCCGGTCGAGTTCGATGTCGTCGGAGACGCCGGTCGCGCAGTTGCAGAACCCGACCTTGGGCCGAACGTAGAGTCTCACCTCGACGCCGCAGCGCCAGGCCGGGCAGCGAAACGCCCGGCCGGTGCCCCACTGGTCGAGCAGGAACGGCCAGCGCACCTCCGTCCATTGCGGCCGCGCGGGCGCGGCCATCTCGGGCGCGCCGGCGCTGGTCGCCGCGTCGGCGCTCAGCAGACCGGCAAGCCCGCATCCGAAGGCCGCGGCCACGACCGGGGTCGGCAGAAACCTCATCCCGTCACCTCGACCCGGTAGTTTTCGATTACCGTGTTGGCCAGAAGCTTCTCGGCCGCTTCCTTGAGCGCCGCCTCGGCCGTGGCGCGGTCAGCGCCCTCGATCTCGACGTCGAAGATTTTCCCCTGACGCACGCTCGCCACGCCGGCGACGCCGAGCGACCTGAGAGCGCCTTCGATCGCCTTGCCCTGCGGGTCGAGGATGCCCGATTTGAGCGTCACAATGACGCGGGCTTTCATCGCCTTCTCCTGGCCTGTCCGGGCCTGCGGCGGCCGCCCCGCGCGCCCGGGGTCGATGCGAGTCGGGGGCCTTTCGGCCCCCGAGGTAGCATCGTTTCCGCCGCGCCTCAATCGGCCGCGTTCAGCTCTTGACGAGCACCGGCCCCGTGCCCTGCGGCCGCTCGTGCTCGCTCATGATCCCGAGCCGCTTGGCGACTTCGGTATAGGCTTCGAGCAGCCCGCCGAGGTCGCGCCGGAAGCGGTCCTTGTCCAGCTTCTCGCTCGACTTGATGTCCCACAGGCGGCAGGAGTCCGGAGAGATCTCGTCGGCGACGACGATCCGCATCATCTCGTTTTCCCACAGCCGGCCGCATTCCATCTTGAAATCGACGAGGCGGATGCCGACGCCGAGGAAGAGGCCGGAGAGGAAATCGTTGACCCGGATGGCGAGCGCCATGATGTCGTCGATCTCCTGCGGGGTCGCCCAGCCGAACGCAGTGATGTGCTCCTCCGACACCATCGGATCGCCGAGCGCGTCGTTCTTGTAATAGAACTCGATGATCGAGCGCGGGAGCTGCGTGCCCTCCTCGATCCCGAGCCGCTGCGAGAGCGATCCGGCGGCCACGTTGCGCACCACGACCTCGAGCGGAATGATCTCGACCTCGCGGATCAACTGCTCGCGCATGTTGAGCCGGCGGATGAAATGCGTCGGCACTCCGATGTCGTTCAGGTTCTGGAACAGATATTCGGAGATGCGGTTGTTGAGGACGCCCTTGCCCTCGATCACCTGGTGCTTCTTCGCATTGAAGGCGGTCGCATCATCCTTGAAGTGCTGGATCAGCGTCCCGGGCTCCGGTCCCTCATAGAGGACCTTCGCCTTGCCCTCGTAAATTCGGCGACGGCGGCTCATCGGAGTGTACCGTGGCTTGAGAAAATCCATAAGTGCCGTGGCTCCAGTTCGGTTCGCGGGTCCGCGGCGGCGGAACTGAGCGGCGCGACTCGTCAACACAGGCGGCCTGCTCCTCCGCACCGGCAAACTAGCCGAAGGCGATGCGGAGTTCTAGTGACATAGACCCGCGCCGCCCTCCTCGCAATGACCATCTTCGGCTTGCCCTCGTTGTTGCCTTGACGGTACCGTCTCTATATGCAAGGCGCGAATGCGTCGGCGAGCGCCGACCAACGCAACCACGGGGCGCGTATGACTACCTTCGACAAGCGCAAGGACGAATTCGAGCGCAAGTTCGTCCACGACGAAGAGCTGAAGTTCAAGGCGATGGCCCGCCGCAACAAGATGCTCGGCCTGTGGGCCGCCGAGAAGCTCGGGCTCACGGGCGCCGAGGCCGAGGCCTACGCCAAGGAGGTCGTGACCGCGGACTTCGAGGAGCAGGGCGAGGACGACGTCTTCCGCAAGGTGCGGCGAGACCTCGATGCCAAGGGCGTCGCGCAGTCCGACCACCAGATCCGCCGCACGATGGACGAACTGCTGCAGCGCGCGATCGCCGACATCAAGGCCGGACGCTAGAGCCCTTCCGGCTTTGATGGAATCAAAGCCGGGGCTCCGGGTTCTTGCCTCGACGCGTTTTCTTCACGCGAATCGATACTCACTGCCCGCGAAAGCGCTCTCGCGTCCTCGCTCCGAAACTCGCCCGCCCCCGCGCCCGCGCGCATCGGCGCCGCCTGCCGAATGCTTGTGCAGCAGCCGCGCGCCGCCCGCGCTTGGCGAATTCCCGCGTCTAGCCGATGCGGGGCAGCATGCGCCGCAGCGTGCGGTCGCGGAAGATCCAGTGGTGCATGAGCGCCGCCGCG
>CAZIGW010000151.1:0-7247 GCA_964538565.1 uncultured Hyphomicrobiales bacterium
GAGAGCATCCTCGTCGTCGACACGGCGGACCGCATCCGGCTCATCAACGAGTCGGCGGCGCAGATGCTCGGCGACAAGAGCGCGTATCCGGGCGCGCTGCTCGGCGAAGCGTCACCGCGGCTTCTGTATCTGCTCGAAACGTGGCGGCAAGGGTCCGGCTCGCCGGCCGATCCACGCGAGAGCTTCGTGGCGGCCGACGGCGGACGCATGGTGCGGCCGCACTTCGCGCCGCTCGGCAGCATGAATCCGGCGCCGGTGCTCATCTTTCTGGAGGACCCGACGCTGCTCGAGGAGAAGGTGCAGCAGTCGAAGCTCGCGGCGCTCGGGCGGCTCTCGGCCAGCATCGCGCACGAGATTCGCAACCCGGTCGGCGCGATGAGTCACGCGGCGCAACTGCTCGGTGAGTCCGAAACGCTCGATGCGGCCGATCGTCGCCTCACGGACATCATTCGCAGCAACGCCGAGCGCGTGAGCGGCATCATCAACAACATCCTGCAGCTCTCGCGCCGGGAAATGCCGCGGCTCGAGCGCATCTCGCTCGGCGCCTGGGCGGAGGAGTTCCGCACCGAGTACTGCGAGACGACGCAGTGGTCGCCCGAGCGCATGCAGATCACCGCGCCGAGCGCGGACATCGAGGTGCGGGTCGACCCGACGCAGCTCCACCAAGTGGTCTGGAACCTGTGCGACAACGCCATCCGCCACGCCTGCTCCGGAGAGGCGGGCTCGGCCATCGAGATCCGCATCGGCCGGCTGACGCCGGGTGCGCGGCCGTACCTGGAGGTCGCGGACCGCGGCCCCGGGGTTGCCCCCGACGAGGTGGAGCGCATTTTCGAGCCGTTTTTCACCCGCGGCCGCGCCGGAACCGGTCTCGGCCTGTTCTTGGCGCGAGAGCTCGCACAGACGAACGGCGCCACTCTGCTGTATGAAGCGCGTGCCGGAGGCGGGAGCATTTTCCGGCTGGTGTTCGCCGACCCGACCCGCTGGGAGTTAGGATGACGGACGTATCGAATTTCGAACGGGGAGCCATGACCAAGCCCACTGTGCTCATCGTGGACGATGAGCCGGACCTGCTCGAGTTAGTGAGTCTCACACTGAGCCGGATGAGCCTCGACACGCGCACGGCCGCTGACATCGGCAGCGCCCAGAAGGTTCTGAAGAGCAGTCCGATCGATCTCTGCCTGACCGACATGCGCCTGCCGGACGGCGACGGGCTCGACCTCGTCGGCTGGATCCAGGAATACCGCCCGCACGTGCCGGTCGCGGTGATCACGGCGCACGGCAACGTCGAGTCGGCGGTGCGGGCGCTGAAGCTCGGCGCATTCGACTTCGTCTCGAAGCCGCTAGACCTCGGCGTGCTGCGCAAGCTGGTCGGCAGCGCCATTCGCCTCGGCACGCGCCCTGACGGCGCGCTCACGACCACGACGCCCGGGCCGCGGCTCATCGGCAACTCGCACGCGATGCAGTCCCTGCGCGAGATGATCGCGCGGGTCGCCCGCAGCCAGGCGCCGGTGCACATCTTCGGCGAGTCCGGCACGGGCAAGGAGCTCGTGGCGCGCCTCGTCCACGAAAGCGGCGCGCGCAGCGACGGCCCGTTCGTCGCCGTGAACTGCGGCGCCATACCGACGGAGCTGATGGAAAGCGAGCTGTTCGGCCACAAGCGCGGCAGCTTCACGGGCGCGGTGGCGGACAAGAAAGGCCTCGTGCAGAGCGCCGAGGGCGGCACGCTGTTCCTCGACGAAGTCGCCGACTTGCCGCTGCACATGCAGGTGAAGCTGTTGCGCGTCGTGCAGGAGAAGACGGTGCGCCCGATCGGCGAGTCGCGCGAAGAAGCGGTGGACGTGCGCATTCTCTCCGCCACGCACAAGAACCTCGCGGACCTCGTTGCGGAAGGACGCTTTCGCGAGGACCTGTTCTATCGCATCAATGTGATCGAGATGCGCGTGCCGTCGCTCCGGGAGCGCAAGGAGGACATTCCGGATCTGGCGAACGCGATCCTCGCGCGGCTCGGGCGGCGCATGCGGATCGAGCCCCCGCGGCTGGACGACAGCGCGCTGGCGGCGCTGCGCGACTACTCGTTCCCGGGCAACGTGCGGGAGCTCGAGAACGTACTCGAGCGCGCGATGACGCTGTGCACGGGTGGGGTGATCACGGGCGAGAATATCAAGGTGCGGTCGGTGGCGCGCCCGGCTGGGGAAACCGCGGGTGCAGCCACGACCAGCGCCACGCCTGTGGCTCCCGAGGGCGGCGCGCTCGGCGATCAGCTCGAAAACATCGAGCGTGAAGCCATTCTCAAAGCGCTGGAGAAGACTCGCTACAACAAGACGGCTGCGGCGAAGGTGCTAGGGATGAGCTTTCGGGCGCTGCGGTATCGGATTAAAAAGCTCGGCATCGAATAATTTCGTTTAGAGCCCGAGGTATACCCAGCTAGGAGGAGCCTCTACAGGTGGCGGTTCGGCCGCTGCCCATACGAGCCGCGCCAAAACGGATTCGTTCGCGGCTGGCGCGCTGAGCGCGGCTGAGATTCCGGTGATCTCCACCTCTTCCTGCGGAGCCCGCTTCACCCCGTTTACTTGCAGCGCTACGGCGGACTCCAGCCGATACCGCCCGGGAAATGGCAAGGCCACTTGCACCGTGTCGTGTGCCGGCACCATGGCCTGCGCTCCGGCCACACGAATCGGACCCCAATATGGCAGATAGAACCGCCGAATGAGCTGTTGGTCCTCTGGGAGCAGCATTCCGAAGGCAGCCGACCCTGGCTCGAGCTCCTCGCGGTTAGCCAGGAGCAGTGGCGGTCGATCGCGGGCGAGTGCCTCTCGCATGAAGCTGATGCCACGTTCGCGATAGAGCGAAACGCCCCACGTGGACATGAAGAAGTTGACCTTTCGAAACGAGGCGATCATTCCGCTGTGATCTATGTATGGCACCGGCTGCGGGAATATCTGATGGACCGCCGCTACGACTGCACGCTCACGGGCGACGGCATCTACCAAATTCCAAGAGAGATTCACGCCTGCTTGCAGCACCAGTGGAATACATGCTGCCGCGGGCAGCCAATACGGAGGCGCAGAATCCCTGCCGCGAGTTGCTATACGCTCAAGCTCTTCTATCGCAACGGACGCGAGCACACACACCGGCGCGAGTATCACCGGATAGTAGTACGGAAATGAATTTCGGTAGAAAAGCAACGGCAGCAGCGAGGACGCACAAGCAACTGCGGCCCAGCGCCTTCGCAGGACGGCAAACACGAGCCCAGCGGCGATGACGATCCAGGTCGCCGCATCGACTTGGAATGACTCCGCTAGATAGTCCCAGCGCGGTAGGAACGTCACATCGAGCAGCGGCCGGAAAGTACGGCTGGTCAGCGTTTGGCCAGTGACCGGTCCCGTTGTCGGGAGCGCGAGATCGTGCAGGTACATCAGCGCGCCAGTGAGTAGTGCCGCGACCACGCCAAACAGCGCCAGTCGTCTCGCAGACTGAACCAAGCAGTGTTTGGCGCTACCAGGACCCGAAGCAGCACGTGCGACCTCGAATGCACAGAGTACTGGTAGCAGAAGCACTGCTTTCGCGGTCACGACGAGAGCCAGCCCGAACCACACTCCTGCTCCGATTGCTTGCCTTCGCGATTTGGTCGGCGATGTCCAGCACAGGATGACAGCTAGCGAGAGCGGTGCGAGCAACGAGTCCGCCCGGAACGAGCCGCCGTGCTGAATCGTCGCCATCATGGCCAGAAAGGCGAGTGGCGCGCTCCACACCAGGCGAGCTGGGACGAACCGGGATGCTAGCCGCGCGATGAGGAACACTGTCACGACGAGCAGCATGACCATGAGGGTACGCGCAGTGACGATCTGTGTGACTTCATCGCCTCCGAGGCGCGGCACCCAAGTGAACAAGTGGGTGTACGCTGTCTGGAACGCTCCTATGTGCTCCTGCCGCAGCAGCGCGTAGATGAGGGATAGGTAATAGAATTCATCCCAGTTGATGTTGATGCGCGTGACGAGCAGCATCTTGGCGGCGAGAATGATCACGCACGCAAGGAGCGCGACGCCCCATGAGATTCGATCGAGGCTCGATGCGGAGATGGATTTGGGCTTCCTCGAAACCTCGTACGAATCTGCCATCGGCACGCTCTTTTCGCTCACGCTTCCCCCACATGTTTCGGTCGAAGGCGCACACGAGAGGCGTCGACTGGGTCTGCGACGAATATCACGAGAGCGTCCGATTCCGCGTGATCCGTGCCGCAGTTCGGCGCCCGGGCCCCTCGCACCGCCAACGAGGCTGCGAGATAGGGATTACAATGCATCGCCATTTCCGCGAACGCCATCATGTACAAACTGGTCATTCAGATACCGTGCTACAACGAACAGGAGACGCTCGGACAAACGCTCGCAGCGCTGCCGCGCGCCGTGCCCGGCTTCGACCGCGTCGAGTGGCTGGTCATCGATGATGGCAGTCGCGATGCTACCGTCGAAGTGGCCCGGCGGGCTGGAGTTGATCACATCGTCTCTCTGCCACATAACCAGGGACTGGCTCGCGCGTTCATGGCGGGTATCGAGGCGAGTCTTCGGGCTGGAGCCGACGTCATCGTCAACACTGACGCCGACAACCAGTATGACGCCTCTGCCATCCCGGACCTCGTCCGCCCCATCCTCGAAGGCCGGGCACAGATCGTCGTTGGCGCCCGCCCGATCATGCAAATTCGGGATTTCTCGCTGATCAAAAAGCTCCTGCAACACCTGGGCAGCGCCGTAGTGCGAGCCGCGAGCGGCACGGATATTCCAGACGCACCGAGCGGCTTTCGTGCCATTCACCGCGAAGCCGCTCTGCGCATCTGCGTATTCAATGGATACACCTACACACTCGAGACCATCATCCAGGCGGGTCGCAAGAACATCCCCATCACCTGGGTGCCGGTACGCGCCAATCCTACGACTCGCCCCTCCCGTCTCGTAAAGAGCATTCCATCGTACGTGCGGCGGTCGCTGTTCACGATTGCGCGTATCTCGGTTCTGTACAAGCCGCTGCGGTTCTTCGTCTCCCTCGGCACGATCTTTCTGATCCCGGGTGTGCTCATCGGCCTACGCTTCGTCATCGACTACGTGCGGGACGGTGGCGCTGGCCACGTTCAGTCGCTCATTCTTGCAGCCGTGCTCATCGTTACCGCAGTCGTTGTCTACGCCGCGGGCATCATTACAGACCTGATCGCCGCGAACCGGGTGCTTCTCGAAGAAATCCGCACACGCCTACTCCGTGCGGATGTAGCTTCATCCGATCGCGGGGCCGATGCGCATTTCGATACACGTGTGGAATCCAGTGCCGGTTCGCAACGAGTTGCCGGGGTGCGCAGGGTGTGACGTCTACGGGCAAGCGTGCTCGGATCCTGTTCGTCACGTCGAGCTTCCCCCGATGGCGGAACGACAGCACGACCCCTTTCATCCAAAACCTCGCGGTGGATTTGCGTGCTCTCGGCTGGGACGTACATGTTCTGGCACCGCACGCACCGGGCGCACTCACGCGCGAGGTAATCGACGGCGTACCGGTTGAGCGGTTCACGTACTTCTGGCCCAGGTCTTTGGAGACTGTGTGCTATCGCGGCGGCGCTCTGCTCAATCTGCGGCGCAATCCCGCTAACTTTGCGAGTCTTCCGCTGCTCGTGATGTGCGAGTGGCTGGCGATTGAACGCTGCATCCAGGGTGGCGCTTTCGACCTCGTGCACTCGCATTGGATCCTCCCGCAGGGCTTCACAGCGGCGCTCGCGACGAGGCGGCACCGCCTCCCGCACGTCGCCACGATTCACGGCAGCGACATTTTTGCTTTGAATGGACGAGTGCTCACGGCATGCAAGCGATTCGCACTCAGGCATGCAGAGGCCGTGACGGCGAACAGCTCTGCGACTCTGGAAGCGGCGCAGCGTGTCTCACCGGGATTGCGCAAACTAGAGCGCATTCCGATGGGAACTGCGATCGCGCCGGCTAACCTCGACAGCGTGCAGCGACTCAGAACCGCGTATCGACGCGTTGCGGGTCCGTTGCTGCTGTTCGTCGGGAGACTTGTCGAGCAAAAGGGCGCAGCGGACCTGCTCGATGCAGTTCCGCATATTCTGCCGCGATTGCCCGATGTCACTGCGATTGTCGTAGGTGATGGGCCCGAACGGCAGCCGCTCGAGAAACGAGCACGGCGCCTGGGCATCGCCGATCGTGTCAGATTCACAGGCTGGGTCGATGCGGCCACTTTAGCGGACTATTACCATGCCGCCGATATCTTCGTCGGGCCATCTAAGCAGACGGCCGACGGCGCTCGCGAGGCACAAGGGCTGACGTTCATCGAGGCCATGCTGGCGGGCACGCCCGTCATTGCTACACGCATTGGTGGCATAGGAGATGCGATTCGGCATGGCGAAACGGGGTTGCTCGTGAACGCAGGCGCCCCGGCCGAGATCGCGCAGAGCGTAATCGAGATTCATCAAGATACTGAGCTGAGGGAGCGCATGCGGTCGAGTGCGCGCGCACTGGCTGAACGCGAATTTACGCGCAACGCCGCTGCTCAGGCATTTTCCGCCCTCTACGAACGCGTGCTCACAAGGTGCCTGGCTGCTGAGAGGACCGCGGCCGACGAAAGGTAAAGAATTCTCGAAGATGTCGGGCGTGGCGTCCGAGTCAGCGGTGCAGCGGCAGTGCAGTGGAGTAAATACCAAGGTCGCGCCGCGCAAGAACGACGAATGCCACGCTCACGAGCATTACGCTCGCGCCCGTAGCAATTGCTGCACCGTCTATTCCAGCCACCGGAATCAAGACGAGATCCCCTACCATGCTTATCACCGCGCCAACGCCGAACATCGCAGTTAACCTGTTCTCGTATCGAGTATTCATCAGCAGGTATCCTGCTGTACCGCTCGCGGCGTGAACGAGGTATGCAACGCTCAACATCATGAGAGGTCGATAACCTGCAACGAATTCGGGTCCGAAGAGACTCAGAAGTTTCGGGCCGAGCACGATAAGGCCGAGCGCGACTGGAATTGATGCGAGGAGAACCAATCGAGCGGCACCAGTAGCAATCGCTTGCAGGCCCTTCACGTCGCCGCGTGCGTATGCTGCCGCGATACTGGGCGCCACCGCCATATTGATGCATGTGAGCGGAAAGGCAACGAGCATCGCAAGCTGACTCACGAGTCTGTATACACCCGCGGAAGTCGAGCCAGCCAACAACCCCACCATGACTGTATCGCCTTTCGTCACGAGCACGTTCAAGCC
>CAZIGW010000152.1:0-12359 GCA_964538565.1 uncultured Hyphomicrobiales bacterium
GCCGGTGGCGGCGCGGACCGCGCCGCTCCTCCGAGCGTCCGGGCCGCCAGACTTCGATGAACTCGACGGTTTCCGAGGCGGCAGCCGCCGCGGCCTCCGTCCCGCCCGCCGGGGCATCCGTCGAGGGCGGCTCCTCGCGGACGGCCGCGGCCGGGGCGGGCGCGACGTCTGCCACTGAAGGAGCCTCTGCGGCTGAAGAAGAAAGGGGCGCTTGCGCCAGGGAATCGCTCGCCACCGCCGCAGTCTGCCGCTCCGCCGCCGCTTCCGCCGGTCCGGCCTCGGGGTCGGCCTGCGCAGCTTGCGCTGCCGGGAAAGGCATGACCTCGGGAAGAAGATCGGACGTCGGGCCCGCAGCGGCCGCGGATTTCTCAGGACCGGCTTCGCGCGCGACCGTCGCCGCGTCGATCGGCGCCGCAGCCTCATGCACGGGTGAAGGCTCGGCGGGCGCGGATTGGGCCGGCGCCGGCTCGGCCGGCTTCGGCCGGCGCTCCATCCGATAGCCGAGCGCACGCAGCAACGAGGAGAAATCCTCGCCCGAAGATCCGGTCAGCGAGGTCATCGCCTGGGTGACGACGAATCCGGAGCCGTCGACCGCGCCTGCCGGCTTGACGCCGCCCGCGCCCTCACGCCAGGCGAGCGCCGGGCGGATCAGGTCGGCGAGACGCTCCAGAATGTCGACCCGCACGGCGCGCTCGCCGCACACCCGGTAGCCGATGGTGCGATAGAGCGCGCGGGCGATTTCCTTGTCGGCCGGGAACGAGGTGCGGCCGCTGGCGGCGAGCCGCTGCAGGTCGTCGAGGCCCCTGGTCTCGGGTCCGCCGTGCTTGAGCGCCCAGAGCTGGGCGGCGAGCGCGCGGGGGGCCGGCTTGAGCAGCGCCGGGATATAGAGGTGATAGGCGCCGAAGCGCACGCCGTGCTTGCGCAGGCTGGCGCGCGCGGCCTGGTCGAGCCCCTTCACCTCCTCGGCGACCTTGGAGCGCTCGAGTACGCCGAGCGCCTCCACGAGCTGATAGGCGACCCCGCGGGCGATGCCGCTGATGTCCTCGGCGGCGCTCAGCGTGAACAAGGGTCCGAGCAGGCGCTCGACGTGCGTGCGCATCCATAGGTCGAGCCGCGTCTGCACCATCTCCTGCGCGGCGCCCGTCAGGTGCTCGTCGGCAAGAATACGCACGCGCGGGCGCAGCACGTTGTCGCCGGCAATGAGCTTGGCGACCGCCTCGCCGATCCAGCGGATCGCCCCGTCGGAGGCGAGCACGAATTGCGAATCGGAGGCGTGCGAGAGCCGCATGGCGCGCGCCTCGATCTCTCCGGCGAGCGCCTTCTGGGCGGCGGCGGAGAGCGCTTTGGCTTCCGAGCCGCCGGCGGTCGGATCGGGCGCGAAGCGGAAGCCTTCGAGCCGCCCGATGACGTGACCTTCGACGTTCACCTCGCCGGTCTTGCTGATTTCGGTTTCGAGCATCGCGTTCTCTCGCAGGCGCCGCATCAGCACGCTGGTGCGACGGTCGACGAAGCGCTCGGTGAGTCGTTCGTGCAACGCATCCGAAAGCTTGTCTTCGACGGTGCGGGTGACGCCCTGCCAATGATCGGGGTCGGTGAGCCAGTCCGGACGGTTCGCCGCAAAGGTCCAGGTCCTGATGTGTGCGATGCGGGTGGAAAGGGTGTCGATGCCGCCGTCGGTGCGATCCGCCTGCGCAACCTGCCGGGCGAACCAGTCGGTGGCGATCCTACCCTCTCGCATGAGAAAACCATAGAGGGTCACGATCAGTTCCGCATGGGCGGCCGGGGAGATCTTGCGATAGTCCGGAACCTGGCAGACGTCCCACAGCCGCTCGACCGCGGCGCGCGTCGTCGCCATGTCGCGCACATGGTCCTCGCGCGCGGCATGTTCGAGCACCAGGATGTCCTCGGCGAGCGGCGCGCGGGTGAGGCCCGGCTCGTTCGGCACCGTCGCGAGCGAGGCGACCAGTGCGCCGAGCGAGGAGAAGTCGAGCTCGCTGTTGCGCCACTGCATGACCTTGACGGGTTCGAACGAGTGGCTTTCGAGCGCCTGCACGAGCTCGGGCTCGAACGGCGGACAGCGGCCGGTCGTGCCGAAGGTCCCGTCGCGCGTCGCACGCCCGGCCCGGCCGGCGATCTGGGCGAATTCCGCCGGATTGAGGCGCCGGAACTGATAGCCGTCGAACTTGCGATCGGACGCAAATGCCACGTGATCGACGTCGAGATTGAGTCCCATGCCGATCGCGTCGGTCGCCACCAGATAGTCGACGTCTCCCGACTGATAGAGGGCGACCTGCGCGTTGCGCGTGCGCGGACTGAGGGCGCCGAGCACGACCGCCGCGCCGCCGCGCTGGCGGCGGATCAATTCGGCGATGGCGTAGACCTCCTCGGACGAGAACGCCACGATCGCCGAGCGACGCGGCTGGCGGGTGATCTTCTTTTCGCCCGCGAACGTGAGCTGCGACAGCCGCGGCCGGCTCAGCACGTTGGCGCCCGGCAGCAGCCGCTCGATCATCGGTCGGACGGTCGCGGCGCCGAGCACGAGGGTCTCCTCGCGCCCGCGCCGATGCAGCATGCGGTCGGTGAAGACGTGCCCGCGCTCGAGGTCGGCGCCGAGTTGCACCTCGTCGATCGCCAGGAAGGCGACGTCGAGATCGCGCGGCATCGCCTCGACGGTCGACACCCAGAAGCGCGGATTGGGCGGCTTGATCTTCTCTTCGCCGGTGATGAGCGCCACCGCGTCGCTGCCGGCGCGCTGGGCCACCTTGTTGTAGACCTCGCGCGCAAGCAACCTCAGAGGCAGGCCGATCATGCCGGAGGAATGCGCGAGCATCCGCTCGATGGCGAGATGGGTCTTGCCGGTGTTGGTCGGCCCCAGCACCGCCGTGACCCCGGCGCCGCGCGCACTCTTGTCGCGGGCCGCGGGCGAAGCAAAGGAAAGCGCCATCGAGGATCTCGGCCAGGCGGAGGGCTCAGGCGGCTCTGCCGCAGGAGGCGTGTGTACCACAATGCGACGCTCGACGCGCCGCGATCACGTCCGCATTAAGTGACGGGAACGAGTCTCGAACGAATCGCGGCCGAATCGCTGACTCGCAAACTGTCGAGTTTCGTTCTCCTCGACATATAGGGAGACTCTCCCGCACTACCACCACATTTGCGACGCGACCCGGCATTTCCAGCCCGCTTGTGCGAGAGAACGTTAATGCCGCCGACCTGACAGGTGCGGCCGGCTCGATCAAGCCTCGTCACTGCGTCTTGACGACGCTGGTCGCCGCGCGGCGCGGCAGCGGCGTGGAGATGAACTGGGTGGCCTGCAACAGCCCCAGGCCCAGCGGCGTCGGAATCGATACGCGGAACGGCACGAGCACCCGCGTACCGGCGACCGGCGCGAGCCAGACTTCCATGTCCCGCAGATCCGTCAGGTACTTGATGGCCGGACGCTCCGGAATATGGCCGGCGAGCGGAGTGAAGTAGACGGCACAGACCACCACCGCCCCCTCGTAGCCCTTCTCGGCCTTCACGTGATCCATGCGCTTGAAGGAGAATTGCAGGTTGTAGCGCATCCGCCCGTCGAAGATCGGCAGCGTGCGATGGCACGCCTCCGGCACCAGGGGGTCGCCGTTGCCCGGGACCCGCAGCAGCGCGGCCGTCATCGGATCGGTAACGCCGCGGCGGTGGGCCTCGGTCAGCGGGACGCGATCCGGGTGGGGCGGGGTCGGCGGCTCGACATCGAATTCCTTCACGTTGCTCCCGTTGAGCACCATGCGGATCTGTTCGCTCTTCTTGTCCGCCGTGACGGTCGCGGCGTAGCTCGACGGCACCAGCACGCCGCCGCTCACGTGGCCGTGCGAAGCCCCGGTCCCCTCGCCGCTCGCGAAGACACGCAGAAGCCCCGTGGTCGCACCGCTGGCGGCGGCCGTGTACTGATCGTCCGTGATGTCGATGACCCAGGCCCCCTTGCCGAGGGGAATGCCCGCCAGGCTCGCCGTATACCGGGCATCCAGCTTGCCCTGCGCGCGGACCGGGCCAGACGCCAAGCAGCCGCCGGCCAGGATGGCCCCGATCAAGACCAGCCGACCGAAAATGAACGACATGGAGGGCAAGGGGCCTTGATCCTTCTGCGAGCGGCTGATCATCCGGGGCAGCCGGGGAACCGGCGCGTTAACACTTACCTCACTCTGTGTCCGCCGGAAATGGCGCCGGGGCGATCCTGCCCAAGCTTCCCCATCGACTTCACCGAACAAACTCCGGGAGGGATGGCGAAAGCGGATGGCGACAAGTCATTGTGTCGGCGGGGATTGAGTCGATTGTGTGTCTGCAGGGCGCGCGGCCGATCGGGCCCATTGTCCGGCCGTGCCGGTCGAAAGCCCCCGATCGAAGCGATTTTCCGCGGCTTGACGCCCCCGGCGGCGCTCACTATACGTCCGCGGTCCATTCAATTCGGGCGTTTTGTCCGCCCGTGCCGATGTCGGCGCGGCCACGGCGAACGGGGTTGTTGCGAGGTTTCTGCCATGTCGCGGCGATGCGATCTGACCGGCAAGACGGCGCTCGTCGGGCACAAGGTCAGCCATTCGAACATCAAGACGAAGCGGCGGTTTCTGCCCAATCTGCTCAACGTCACCATGATGTCGGACGCGCTTGGCCGGTCGGTGCGGCTGCGCGTGTGCGCCAACGCGCTCAAGACCGTCGACCATCGCGGCGGGCTCGACGCTTTCCTGCTGAAGGCGAAGGACAGCGAGCTCGCCCCCAAGGTGCTCGAGCTCAAGCGCCAGATCCAGAAGAAGCGCGCGCAGGCGAGCTAGCGCTGATGCGGCGAACTGGAATCGGTTCGTCGACAGCGATCATGCGCCACTTGTCGACAACGGCGCGATCTTGACGCAAAGCCGCTTTCCGTTCTTGTGGATCGCACCGCAGGCCGCCGCCGGCGCGCCACCGCCTCATTCCGGCAGCCACGTGAACTGCAGCAGCAAGGTCCGCTGCAGCAGCGAAAAGTTGTCGTCGGAAATCAGCGTGAGCACGAGCGCGTTGTCGGCGTCGCGATGAACGCTCAGTCCTTCCATGTTGTCGATCTCGTACCCCATGTCGGCGTGCAGCAGCAACGGCCCGTCGACGACGGCCCCCGGCGCGACCGAGGCGAGCGCGATCCGCCGGATCCGGATGGCGACGCCGGTGGTCCAGGAAAATCGCCGCTCGAGCAGCAGAAGGTCACCCGACGGCGCGATCGCGCAATCGCTGATGTCGAAGTCGTCGCGCCGCTTGACCGTGAACTCGCGCGGATTTCCCCGCTTGAGCAGAAACGCCCGGACGTTGCCCGCGGCATCGAGCCCCCGCTCGGAGATCGCCATCAAGGCGCCGGCGTTCGGCATGCCCTTCGGCACGACCGCCATTGCCTCGAGGCCCTTGTTGTGCGGCAGGGTGGCGATCCCGGCCGGAACCGCAACCGGCTGCCCGCGCGCGAGAAGGCCGTCGCGGCCATAGTCGAAGCGCAGGATGCGGTTGACGCGCTCGATTCCGACGTAGAGCGTGCCGTCGTCCTCGGCGACCGACTCGGTGTCGTACCAGCCGCGCGCCGCGAGCGCTCGGCCGTCGGGCCCGAGGATTGGCGCCATCTCGGCCTCGGCGATGCCGACCGGCCGCTTGCCTTCGTACACGATGCGGCCGCGCAACCAGCGTCCCTTGTCGCTCAGCGCGATGAAGTGCTGCCCGTCGCGACCGACGCGGATCGCCGACAGGCCGCCGAAATCCTTGTCGGTCGACGTGAGGTGCAGGCCGCCGCGGAACTCGAGGGCGCCGAAGCGTTGGCGTGAGGCATCACGCGGATCGAACGACGCGATCGGCCGCGCCACGACCTCGATTCCGACGACCGGAGGCGGCGTCGGCGGCGTCCCGGTGTCGGCCGCCATCGGCGCCAGCAGGAGCGCGAGCGCCACGAGACCGACGAGCCAGCGGATCGGCAGCACAGCGTCGAAGCGACGACCGCGTTCGCCGAGCGCCGCGCTCAAGCGTGCAGCCTCCGCCGCACGGGACGGCGGGGCTCCGCGGTCCCCTCTTCGCCGAACAGTTCGGCCAGCTTCTCGGTCATGGCGCCGCCGAGCTCTTCGGCGTCCACGATGGTCACGGCCCGGCGATAGTAGCGCGTGACGTCATGGCCGATACCGATCGCGATCAGCTCGACGGGCGAGCGCGTCTCGATCTCCTCGATGATCCAGCGCAGGTGCCGCTCGAGGTAGTTGCCGGGATTGACCGAAAGGGTCGAGTCGTCGACCGGCGCGCCGTCGGAGATCATCATCAGGATGCGTCGCTGCTCGGGACGGGCGAGCAGGCGCTTGTGCGCCCAGTCGAGCGCCTCGCCGTCGATGTTTTCCTTCAGCAGCCCCTCGCGCATCATCAGGCCGAGATTCTTGCGCGCGCGGCGCCACGGCGCGGCGGCTGACTTGTAGATGATGTGGCGCAGGTCGTTGAGCCGGCCCGGATTGGCGGGCTTGCCGGCGGCGAGCCAGGCTTCGCGCGACTGACCGCCCTTCCAGGCGCGGGTGGTGAAGCCGAGAATCTCCACCTTGACGCCGCAGCGCTCGAGCGTGCGCGCCAGGATGTCGGCGCAGGTCGCGGCGACCGTGATCGGCCGTCCGCGCATCGAGCCGGAATTGTCGAGCAGCAGTGTCACCACGGTGTCGCGGAAGTTCGTATCCTTCTCGAGCTTGAACGAAAGCGGATGCAGCGGGTCGACGATGACACGCGAGAGCCGCGCGGGATCGAGCTGCCCTTCCTCGAGGTCGAACTCCCACGAGCGGTTCTGCTGCGCCATCAGCCGGCGCTGCAGCCGGTTGGCGAGCCGTGAGACGACTCCCTGCAGGCTCGACAACTGCTTGTCGAGATAGCCGCGCAGCCGGTCGAGCTCCTCCGCCTCGCACAATTCCTCGGCCCCCACGACTTCGTCGAATTTCGTGGTGAACGGCCGATAGTCGGGACCGCGCGGCTCGTTGAGGCCGTGATGACGCGGCCGCCACGGTTCGGCGGCGCTGTCGGAATCGCCCATCTCCGAATCGTCCGGCATCTCGGCCGCCGACGCATCCATCGCCTCGGCGGCGTTGTCGGGCAGTTCGTCGGCGGAGGCCTGAGCCTCCTCGACGCTCATGCGCTGCTGGTCTTCCGAATCGGCAGCATCGCCGTCTTCGCCCTTGTCGTCCTTGCGCCCCTCCTCGTTGCGATCCTCCTCGCTCTCCTCCTCGTCGTCCTCGCGCGAACGATCCTCGCCCATGTCGAGCGACTCGAGCAGATCGTGGATGGCGTCGCCGAACCGGCGCTGGTCCTCGATGACTCGCTCCAGGCGGTCGAGATCGCGGCCGGCGCGGCCCTCGATCAACGGACGCCAGAGATCGACCAGCCGCTTGGCGGCCGGCGGCGGCGCCTGCCCCGTGAGACGCTCGCGCACCAGCAGCGCGATCGCATCCTCGATCGGCGCGTCGGCGCGGTCGGTGACCTCGTCGAACTTGCCGCGATGGAAGCGGTCGTTGAGCATGGCGGCGAGGTTGTCCGCGACGCCCCGCATGCGCCGCGCCCCGATCGCCTCGACCCGCGCCTGCTCGACCGCCTCGAACACGGCGCGCGCCTGCTGGCCGTCCGGCACCAGCTTGCGGTGGATCGTCGGATCGTGACAGGCGAGCCGCAGCGCGATCGAATCGGCATGCCCGCGCACGATCGCCGCGTCCTGGCGACTGAGCTTGCGCGGCGGCTCCGGCAGGCGCGCCTTGCCGCCGGCGAACCCGGGCCGCTCGGCCGCAAACGACACCTCGAGCTCGGGCTGACGCGCGATGGCGCGCAGGCAGCCGATCACCGCCCGCTTGAACGGCTCGGTCGGCGCCTCCTTCGACGGGCTCTTGCCTTTGATGTTCGACGACATGGCACGATCCGGGACGAACGATCAGGCGCTCCGCGCGGGCGACCTCAGCTCAGGACGACGTTGAGCGCGGACTCCGGCAGTTCCTGACCGAAAGAGCGCTGATAGAACTCGGCGACGATCGGCCGCTCCAGTTCGTCGCACTTGTTGAGGAAGGTGACCCGGAAGGCAAAGCCGACGTCCTTGAAGATCTCCGAGTTCTCGGCCCAGGTGATGACGGTTCGCGGGCTCATCACGGTGGAGATGTCGCCGTTCATGAACGCGTTGCGCGTGAGATCGGCCACCCGCACCATCTTGTTGACGATGTCGCGGCCCTGGTCGGTGCGGTAGTGCTTCGCCTTGGCGAGCACGATCTCCACCTCGTTGTCGTGCGGCAGATAGTTGAGCGTGGTCACGATCGACCAGCGGTCCATCTGGCCCTGGTTGATCTGCTGCGTGCCGTGGTAGAGCCCGGAGGTATCGCCGAGCCCGACCGTGTTGGCGGTCGCGAACAGGCGGAAGGCCGGATGCGGCTTGATCACCTTGTTCTGGTCGAGCAGCGTCAGCTTGCCCGAGACTTCGAGCACGCGCTGGATCACGAACATCACGTCGGGACGCCCCGCGTCGTATTCGTCGAAGCACAGCGCCACGTTGTGCTGCAGCGCCCACGGCAGAATGCCGTCGCGGAATTCGGTGACCTGGTGGCCTTCGCGGATGACGATCGCGTCCTTGCCGATCAGGTCGATGCGGCTGATGTGGCTGTCGAGGTTGACGCGCACGCACGGCCAGTTGAGCCGCGCGGCGACCTGCTCGATGTGCGTGGACTTGCCGGTGCCGTGGTAGCCCGTGACCATGACGCGGCGGTTGCGCGCAAAGCCGGCGAGAATCGCGAGCGTGGTGGCGCGGTCGAACAGATAATCCGGGTCCACGTCGGGAACGTGCTCGTCCGCCTCCGAATAGGCGGGTACTTCCATGTCGCTGTCGATGCCGAAGACCTGACGGACCGACACTTTCATATCCGGCAGGCCGGCGACTGCTTCCGTTGCAACGCTCATTGATCCTCCGTGCCGAGTTGCTACCCGGACCTCATGTGCGCCGTCGAGGGGCGACGGCGCCGTTCATTGCGCGCGCAACCCGCGGGGAGCGAAATCCACGACTCGAACTCCGACCGCGGGGCGCGCCGGACCCCGATGCGCGACTCGGCTGGGGTATGCAGGGCGAATGCGGGGTGACCTTAGCAGAAACCGCAGCGGCGGCGGAAGCCACCCGGAAGCTCAGCAAAACCCGGTCGATTTCAAGTAGTTGTAGGCCTCGATGATCTCGCGCAGCTTGTCTTCCGAGGCCCGATCCCCGCCGTTCGCGTCCGGGTGATGGCGCTTCACGAGTTCCTTGAACCTAGCCTTGATATCGTCCCGGCCGGCCTCGATCTCAAGCCCCAGCGTGTGAAATGCCCGGCGCTCCGCGTTGCGGACGCCGCGGCGTTCGACTTGCGGCGCCATCCGCTCGGAATGGCTGCGCGCGCCGGCGCCCGATCCCTGGAACATGCCGAACGGGTCGGCCGTCCCGCCGGGCGCGTCGAACAGACGGCCCGGATCGAATCGCCGTCCGGCGCCCAGTCCCATTTTCCACGTGGGCCGATGGCCGGTAACGGCATCCTTTTGATAGCGCGCCACCGCCTCCTCGCTCATGCCGGCGAAGAAATTGTAGGACTGGTTGTACTCGCGCACATGGTCGAGGCAAAAGCGCCAATACTCCTGTTCGCGCAACCGCCCCTTCGGGGCGCGGTGCGTCGCGGGCGCGCGGCAGCCCGGCCACTCGCACGCCGGGCAGTGTGCGCGCGCACGCCGGTCCTGGTCGGGCTTGACACGGATGCGATCGAACAGGGGCGAGTCGAATTTCATGGCGTCCATTATGCGAACTTCAGTCTCTCCGCCGCAAGCTTGACAAATCGTTTTCGTCAGGTCCTCGCTTCGCACGGCGTTGACCTGGATCGCGGCGGCGCTTAATGGACGGCCACCATGCGCGTTCAGAATGTCATTACGACGAAGCTCACCGCGGCGTTCGCTCCCGAGAGCCTGAAGGTCGTCGACGAATCCCACCAGCACGAGGGGCATGCCGGCCACCGGCCCGGCGGCGAGACCCACTACCGCGTCTATATCGTGTCGGAGGCCTTCCGCGGAAAGACCCGGATCGAACGGCATCGCATGATCAACGCGGTGCTCGCCGGCGAGCTTGCCTCCGGCGTGCACGCGCTCGCCATTCACGCCGCCGCGCCCGGCGAAGGCGGCCCGTGAACCGGTCTCGCCCGGACAGGGTGCCGCTTACGCGACCGCGGCTCCCTGGCGGGCCAGCGGCGTGACGCGCAAGGCGGTGATGCGGTTGCGGTGCTTGCGCAACACGCGAAAACGAAATCCGTGGAACGTGAAGATCTGGCCCGCTTCCGGGATCGAGCGCGCCTCGTGAATGACGAGCCCGGCCACGGTCGTCGCTTCGTCATCGGGCAGATGCCAATCCATCACCCGGTTGAGATCGCGGATCGGCACGGCGCCGTCGACATAGACCGACCCGTCCGGTTGCGGGCGCACGCCGGAGACGACCACGTCGTGCTCGTCCGAGATGTCGCCGACGATCTCCTCGAGGATGTCCTCCAGCGTCAGCAGTCCCATCACCTCGCCGTACTCGTCGACCACCAGCGCGAAGTGCGCCTTGCGCCGGCGGAACGACTTGAGCTGCTCCGAGAGCGGGCGGATGTCGGGCACGAACCAGGGCGGACGCGCGATCGCCGCGATGTCGACCTTGGACAGGTCGCCGTCGGCCGCCTGGATCGCCCGCAGCAGGTCCTTCGCGTGCAGAACGCCGACGATGTTTTCCGGCTTGCCGCGCCACAGCGGGATGCGCGTCACCGTCGCGGCGAGCACCGCCTTGACGACCTCCTCGGGCGGGTCGTCGGCATTGACGGTGATCATCTCGGTGCGGTGGATCATCACGTCCGAGACCTCGAGGTCGCGCAGGTCGAGCAGGCCGCCGAGCATGTCGCGGTCGAGCTTTTCGACGCTGCCCTCGCGATGAAGAAGATCGACCGCGCCGCGCAGTTCCTCGTGCGGGGTGAGCAGCGGCTCGCTCTCGGCGCCGCGGAAATGCAGCCGCTTGAGGAGCCACGCCACCAGCCAGTCGATCGCGACCAGCACCGGCGCGAGCGCCCGCACGATGCGGTCCATCGGGCGCGCGACCGCGATGGCGAGGCGATCCGGGGCGTTGATCGCCGCCGTCTTCGGCAGGACCTCGCAGAACACGACCACCAGAACGGTCATGACGATGGTGGCGTAGATCACCCCGACGTCGCCGAACCAGGCGAGCAGGAGGCCGGTCGCCAGCGTGGAGGCCGTGATGTTCGCCACGTTGTTGCCGATGAGGAGCGCGCCGAGCAGCCGTTCGCGTTGCTCGAGCAGGCGATTGACGATGCCCGCACGGCGGTTTCCGGTCTTCTCGAGCCGCAGCATGGCTGCGCGCGAGGAGGCCGTCAGTGCCGTCTCGCTGCCGGAGAAAAAGAAGGACAACAGCAGGCAGAGCAGGACGACGACAAGGCTGAACCACTCGGAAGCGTTCATCGCTCGGCGAGCTTCTCCGCGAGAAAGGCGCGCACGTCCGCGGCCTCGACGTCCGGCGCCACGAACGCGGCGCCGATCGCGCGCACCAGAATGAACGTCAGCTTGCCCCGTCTGACCTTCTTGTCCTGCGCCATCAGGTCCATGATCCGATCGACGCCGGGCTCTTCGCCCGGCACGTCGGACACATGGGTGGGCAGCCCGACGGCCGCAAGATGCCGCACGACCCGTTCGGCCTCGGCGGCAGGCAGCAGCCCGCGCCGAGCCGAGAATTCGAAAGCCAGCGCCATCCCGAGCGCCACCGCTTCGCCGTGCAGCAGCCGCTCGGAGAAACCGGCGGCCGCCTCGAAGGCGTGGCCGAAGGTGTGCCCCAGGTTGAGCAGGGCGCGCTCGCCCGTTTCACGCTCGTCGCGCGCCACGATCGCCGCCTTCATGCGGCAGCTCGTGGCGATGGCGTGCTCGCGCGCGGCGGCTCCGGCGAACACGTCGGCCGCGTTCGCCTCGAGCCAGGAGAAGAACGCTGCGTCTCCCAGCAGTCCGTATTTGACGACCTCGGCGTAGCCGGCGCGAAACGCGCGCGGCGGCAGCGTGTCGAGCACGGCCGTGTCGGCGAGCACGAGGCACGGCTGGTGGAAGGCGCCGATCAGGTTCTTGCCGTGCCGCGAATTGATTCCGGTCTTGCCGCCGACGGAGGAATCGACCTGCGCTAGAAGTGTGGTCGGCACCTGGACGAAATCGAGGCCGCGCCGCACGCAGGCGGCGGCGAAGCCGGCGAGATCGCCGATGACGCCGCCGCCGAGCGCGATGACCAGATCGCCGCGCTCGATCCGCGCCGCGATCAAAGCCTCGCAGACCGCCTCGAAGGTGGCGATGCTTTTCGA
>CAZIGW010000153.1:0-23037 GCA_964538565.1 uncultured Hyphomicrobiales bacterium
CACGTGGCCGGGGCCTTCGATCATCACCTGGCAGCCCTTGTCCCAGGCGACCTTCGTCAGTTCGCCCAATGTCTCGAGCTCGGCGAACTGCGCGCGGTCGTTGGCGTCGGCGATCGAGCCCGGGCGCAGGCCGTCACCGAGCGAGAACGACACGTCGTATTTGCGCATGATGTCGCAGATCTCGTCGAATCGCTCGTACAGGAAGCTTTCGCGATGATGCGCGAGGCACCACTTCGCCATGATCGAGCCGCCGCGCGAGACGATGCCGGTGACGCGGTTGGCGGTGAGATGGATGTAGCCGAGCCGCACGCCGGCGTGGATCGTGAAGTAGTCGACGCCCTGTTCGCACTGCTCGATCAGCGTGTCCTTGTAGCACTCCCAGTCGAGCTTGACCGGATCGCCGTTCACCTTCTCGAGCGCCTGATAGATCGGCACGGTGCCGATCGGGATCGGGGCGTTGCGGATGATCCATTCGCGCGTGTTGTGGATGTTGCGCCCCGTCGAGAGGTCCATCACGGTGTCGGCGCCCCAGCGGATCGCCCAAACCATCTTCTCGACTTCCTCCTCGACCGAGGACGTCACCGCGGAATTGCCGATGTTGGCATTGATCTTGGTGAGGAAGTTGCGGCCGATGATCATCGGCTCGAGCTCGGCGTGATTGATGTTCGCCGGGATGATGGCGCGCCCGCGCGCCACTTCGCTGCGCACGAACTCCGGGGTGATGAAGGCCGGCACCGAGGCGCCGAAGCTCTCGCCGTCGGCGAGCGCGGCTTGCGCGCGGTCCAACATCTGCTTGCGCCCGAGGTTCTCGCGCTCGGCGATGTAGATCATCTCTTTGGTGATGACGCCGGCGCGCGCCCAGTCGAGCTGGGTCACCGGCTTGCCGGGAAGGGCGCGCAGGGGCTTCGGCGAATTCGGAAATGGGCGCGCGAGATGCTTGCCGGTGACGTTGCCGTTGTCGACCGGCCGGATCGGCCGTCCGTCGTATTCCTCGACGCCGCCGCGCTCGCGCACCCATTCGGCCCGCGGGCGCGCGAGGCCCTTCGCGACGTCGATCGTCACGTCCGGATCCGTGTACGGGCCCGAGGTGTCGTACACGGGCAGCGGCGGCTCGCCGGAGGCTTCCGACAGCACGATCTCCCGCAACGGCACCGCGAGGTCGGGCGCCGCCTCGGGGCGCGAATGGATCTTGCGCGAGGCCGGCAGCGGGCCGGTCGTGACTTTCGGAGCGCTGAGGTCGGAGGCGGCGATATGCTTGTTCATCGAGGACTCCCGGGGTTGGGGAGATCGAGGTCGCGCCTGCTTGGAGGGGATAAGGTCCCTGTCCCTTCGCCGGCATGACCCGGATCAGGTTCAAAGGGTCTCCGCGGTGCCTGTCCGGGCGGACCCGGGGACGGCCGACGGTGTCTCAGCTCCCTGCCGGAGCTCCCCTCGGAACGCGGCTAATGTAGGCCGCCGCGTTCGGGTGTCAACGCGTGCCGCCCCTGCCGACGGCGGCCTCGGCACCCGGCCCACGTCGATTTGAACGAGGGCGCCCTGCCGTTCCGCCGCCGGCATGAAAGAATGGCGCGCGCATCGATCGCGGGAGGGGACCAATGGGGCGCAAGATATTCGCGTGGATCGCGGTCTGGCTGGCGGCGGCCGCCTGGCCGACCTCCGCAACGGCCGCTGATGCTTCCAAAGAGATCGCGGCACGCATGGAATTCCATCCGATCGCAAGTCTGACGCTGTCGGACCGTGAGTTCCTCGAGGGCGACGCGGGCGGCAGGCCCGTGACCATCGCGGGGCAGTTGCGCGTGGCGCAAGGCGCGGGACGGCTCCCGCTCGTGATGCTGGTGCACGGCTCGGGCGGCGTCGGCGCCAACATCGACGTCTGGTCGCGGCAATTCAACGAAATGGGAATCTCGACCTTCGTGGTCGATGGATTCACCGGCCGTGGGCTCACCTCGACGAGCACCAACCAGGCGTTGCTCGGACGCCTCAACCTGATCCTCGACGCGTACCGGGCGCTCGAGATCGTGGCAAAGCACCCGCGCGTCGACCCGGCGCGCATCGTGCTGATGGGATTTTCGCGCGGCGGCCAGGCGACGCTCTACGCGAGCCTGAAGCGATTTCACCGCATGTGGAACAAATCGGGCGTCGAATTCGCCGGCTATGTGCCGTTCTATCCCGACTGCATGACGACGTTCGTGTCCGATACCGACGTAGCCGACCGGCCGATCCGCATCTTCCAGGGCACGCCGGACGACTACAATCCGGTGGCGCCGTGCAAGGCCTACGTCGAACGGCTGCGTGCGGCCGGGCATGACGTGGTCCTGACCGAATACCCGAACGCGCAGCACGCGTTCGACAATCCGCTCGGCAGCCTGCAGCCGACGCTGTCGAAGAACTCGCAGAGCGTGCGCCATTGCGTCATCCGCGAGGAGCCGGTCGGGCATCTCGTCAACGCGGTGACGCACCAGCCGTTCACCTACGAAGATCCGTGCGTCGAGCGCGGCCCGCACCTCGGCCACGATCCCGAGGCGACGGCGGCGGCCGAGCAGGCGGTGAAGAAATTCCTGCGCGCGACGTTCCGGCTCGATTGAGGCGGCGACACGCCGGCGCGGTTCAGCGCACGGCCGCGGCGGCGGGCGACTGCGCGAGCACGGTCGGCCCGTGCCGTTCGGCGCGATGCTCGGCCGGCAGCACGATCACCTTGGTGCCGACCTTCGCGCGTCCGTAGAGGTCGGTCACGTCCTCGTTGGTCATGCGGATGCAGCCCGAGGAAACGCGGCCGCCGATCGTCTGCGGCTGGTTGGTGCCGTGGATGCGATAGACCGTGCCGGCGAGATACATGGCGCGCGCGCCGAGCGGATTGCCGGGGCCGCCGGCCATGAACCGCGGCAGATAGGGCTGGCGCTGGAGCATTTCGGCCGGCGGATGCCAGTCGGGCCACTCGGCCTTGCGCTCGATGGTGCGCACGCCCGACCACGTGAAGCCCTCGCGGCCGACCCCGATGCCGTAGCGCAGCGCCTTGCCGTTGCCGAGCACGAAATAGAGATAGGTATTCGGCGTGTCGACGATGATCGTGCCGGGCGCCTCGCCGGTGGCATAGCTGACGACCTGGCGCTTGAGCCGGGCGGGAAGCTCGACGCCCTCGCCGGGATTCTCGCCGGTCACGTCCTCGGGCGCGGTCTGCGCGGCGGGCGCCTGCGGCAACGGCGCGAACAGCGCGAGCGGGTTGGCGGCCGCGGCGGTGGTGAACGCGGCGGTCACAAGGCCTGCCAGCGCGAAGGTCAAACGGCAGAAGCGAAAAACGGTCATGGCGCACCCCTTTTGTTCGTTGGTCGCAATGACCGTGGACGCGGTTCGAGAGAAGGCGCGAAAACCTCCAACGCCGCGCCAGGCGCCGGGCCGGAACTGTCTGAAATGGCGAAAGCCCTTCGAAACCAGGCAGGCCCGCGCCAGCCGCCCGATCACACGCGGACGATGGCCTCGGGCACGGCGTCGGTCGAGGCGAAATACGGCTTGAGATCGACGAGCGGCGTGCCGTCGAGGCAGTCGAGCCCGACGACCGAGAGCCAGGTGCCATCGACCTTGATCAAACGGACAACGCTCGCGGCGACCGGATTGGGTCGCACCGGCGAGCGCAGCGCGAAGGTGCCGCGCCGCTCGGAGAGGTGACGCGGCGCCTGCAGCACGAGGTCGCGCCGGGCCCGGTGCATCCAGTAGAGCACGAGCAGGTGCGAGCAGGTCTCGACGCCGGTCAGCGCCGCGGCCCAGCGCGGGTCGATCTCGATGGTGCACACCGCGTCCGAGCCGCGCGCGTTCTTGGGGCAGTCTTCCCGCCGCGTCCACGGGGTGCGGATGCGGCCGACGAAATAGATCCCGGCATCGAAGCCCTGCGGCAGCTCGACCGAGACTTCGCCCTCACGTACCCCGAACAATTCTTCGCTCACGGCCGTCTCCGGATGGGAAATGGAAAGACGATGCGATTGGCCGACACGGCTGATCCAGGCGATTGACTCGAGCCGACGCTATGCGAACTCTCGGCGCGATCCAATGGTGCCGTGCGGAATCTTGCCATGCCGGTCGCGGTCTCGATCGCCGACATTGCCGATGCTTTCCCGGATTTCCGTGTCGCCGTCGTCATCGCCGAGGGCTTGACGATCGCCCGTGACCGCCCTGCCGAGCTCGACCGTCTGATCGCCGAACGGGAGGAGGCGGCGCGCGAGCGCTGGCGCGGCCAGGATCTCGCGAAAATCCCCGGCGTCGCGGCCTGGCGCGCGGCCTACCGGGCTTTCGGCATCAAGCAGACGCGCTACCGCTCGGCGATCGAGCGCATCATGAAGAACCTGCTCGCCGGGCGGGCGCTGGCCCGCATCAATGCCTTCGTCGACCTCTACAACGCGGTCTCGCTCGCCCATGTCCTGCCGCTCGGCGCCGACGATCTCGACAAGGTCGTCCCGCCGCTCGCCTTTCGCTACGCGCACGCAGGCGACACGTTCGTCGACATGGCGGATCTCGGCGAGGACGGCGAGGTCGCGCCGGAGCAGCCGGCCGCCGGAGAGGTGGTCTACGCCGACTCCTTCAAGATCCTGTGCCGGCGCTGGAATTGGCGCCAGGACGCGCGCTCGCTAATTACGCCGGCGACCACCCGCGTGGTCGTGACGCTGCAGTCGAACGGCTGGGGCGACGTGGAGGCAGCCGCAGAGGATCTTGGCCGCCTGATCGAACGCTTCTGCGGCGGCGCCTCGCGCCGTGCGGTGCTCGCGGCCGACCGGCGAAACGTCGATCTCTGAGCGGCGTTTGCCCACCAAGCCCTGCCCACTTCCCCCTTGCATGGGTGCACTTTAAGGCATAAACATATCTTTATATGGCATCCTCGAATGGGACAGATCCCATGTCTGCGGCAGGTCGCCTGGGTTTCGACGCACTCAACACCGCCCTCAAGGCCGCGGGAGAGGAGACGCGGCTGCGCATCCTTGCGCTCCTGGCCGAGGCCGAACTGACGGTCTCCGACCTCACCGAGATCCTGCGCCAGTCGCAGCCGCGCATCTCGCGCCACCTCAAGCTCCTGGCCGAGGCCGGCCTCGTGACCCGCTTCCGCGAGGGATCGTGGGCGTTCTTCCGCCTGGCGGAGACCGGCGATGCGGCCGAGGTCGCCCATGCGCTGGTCGAACGACTCGATCCGGCCGATCCGGTGATCGCGCGCGATCGCGAGCGCCTCGCCGAAGTGCGCGCCGCGCGCGCCGCCGCCGCGCAGGCCTACTTCCGCGCCCACGCCGCCGAATGGGACCGCATTCGCCGCCTGCACGTTTCCGACGAGGCGGTCGAGTGCGCGATCGTCGAGGCCCTGGGAGAGCGGCCGTTCCGTTCGCTGCTCGATCTCGGCACCGGCACCGGGCGCATGCTGGAATTGTTCGGCCCGCACGTCGAGCGCGGCCTCGGCGTCGACCTCTCGCTCGACATGCTGGCGCTCGCCCGCGCGCGCCTCGACCGCGCCGGCCTGCGCCACTGCAGCGTGCGCCAGGGCGACATCTACGACCTGGCGCTGCCGCGCGATTCCTTCGACGTGGTGCTGATCCACCAGGTGCTGCACTTCCTCGACGACGGCGCGCGCGCGATCCGGGAGGCGGCGCGCGTGCTGCGGCCACAGGGCCGCCTCCTCGTCGTCGACTTCGCGCCGCACGACCTCGAATTCCTGCGCGACCTGCACGCGCACCGCCGCCTCGGCTTCGCGCCCGACGTGGTCGCGCAGTGGATGGAAGCCGCCGGTCTCGAAGGCGTGCAGCATCGCAGCCTGCCGCCGGAGCCGGGCTCGGAAGGCAAGATCACCGTATCGCTGTGGCTCGCGCACGACCCGCGCATCGCGTTTTCGGGCTCGCAGCGGGAGGTCGCCTGATGGCCGCGATTCACCCGGTCGAACATCCGCGCGCGAGCCGGTTCGTGGGCCGCACCGACATTCGCGTATCGTTCGAATTCTTCCCGCCGAAGAGCGAGGAGATGGAGAAGACCCTGTGGGAGGCGATCGGCCGCCTCGCGCCGCTCCACCCGGCCTTCGTCTCGGTCACCTACGGGGCCGGCGGCTCGACACGCGAGCGCACCCACACGACCGTCAAGCGCATCCTCGCCGAGACCGATCTCGTCCCGGCGGCGCATCTCACCTGCGTCGCCGCGACGTGCGCGGAAGTCGACGAGGTGGTGCGCGCCTACGTGGCGGCCGGCGTGCGCCACATCGTGGCGCTGCGCGGCGATCCGCCCGGCGGCGTCGGCGAGCGCTACACGCCGCATCCCGGCGGCTACGGCAACGCCGCGGAGCTCGCCGCCGGAATCCGCCGCATCGGCGACGTGGAGATTTCCGTCTCCGCCTACCCGGAAAAGCATCCCGACAGCCCGACCGTCGAAGCCGACATCGACATGCTCAAGGCCAAGGTCGACGCCGGCGCGACGCGCGCCATCACCCAGTTCTTCTTCGACAACGATCTCTACTTCCGCTACCTCGACCGCGTGCGTGCGCGGGGCATTTCGATCCCGATCGTGCCCGGCATCCTGCCGGTCCAGAACTTCAGGCAAACGCGCGTCTTCGCCGAGCGCTGCGGCGCGTCGGTGCCGGGCTGGCTCGCCGAGCGCTTCGCGGGCCTCGAGGATGACCCGGCGACCCGCAAGCTCATCGCCGCCGCGGTCGCCGCCGAGCAGGTGCTCGACCTCGTCGATCGCGGTGTCACCGATTTCCATTTCTACACGATGAAACGTGCGGATCACGTCTATGAGATCTGCCATCTGCTCTGGCTGCGGCCCGAGGCGAAGCAGCGTGCGGCCTGAGTGGAGCAGAGGCGCATGTCGAAGCATCCGGTGAACGAACGGTCTCCCGTCGAGATCGAACTGCGGCGGCTCGCCGCCGAACGTATCCTCGTGCTCGACGGCGCCATGGGCACCGAGATCCAGGCGCTGCGCCTCGACGAGGCGGGCTATCGCGGCGAGCGCTTCGCCGACTGGCCGCGCGACGTGCGCGGCAACAACGATCTTCTGATCCTGTCCTGCCCGCAGGCGGTGCGCGACATCCATCTCGCCTATTTCCGCGCCGGCGCCGACATCGTGTCGACCAACACGTTCTCCTCCACCCGCATCGCGCAGGCCGACTATGGCATGGAAGAACTCGTCGCCGAGCTCAACCGCGAGGGTGCGCGGCTCGCGCGCGAGGCCGCCGACGTCGCGGCGCGCGAGGACGGCCGCCCGCGTTTCGTCGCCGGCGCCATGGGGCCGACCAACCGCACCGCCTCGATTTCTCCCGACGTCAGCAATCCGGGTTTCCGCGCCATCACGTTCGACGAGCTGCGCGCCGCCTATGGCGAACAGGCGAGGGGGCTGATCGCAGGCGGCGCCGACATCCTGCTGGTCGAGACGGTGTTCGACACGCTCAACGCCAAGGCGGCGCTCTACGCGATCGCGGAGATCGTCGAGGAGCGCGGCGCGCCGATCCCGGTGATGATCTCCGGCACGATCACGGATCTCTCGGGCCGCATGCTCTCGGGCCAGACCCCGCAGGCCTTCTGGCATTCCGTGCGCCATGCTTCGCCGCTGTCGATCGGGCTCAACTGCGCGCTCGGCGCCAAGGAGATGCGCGCGCATATCGCCGAGATCGCGCGCGTCGCCGACACGCTCGTGTGCGCCTATCCGAATGCCGGTCTGCCCAACGAGTTCGGGCTCTACGACGAGAGCCCGGAGCACATGGCGACGCTGCTCGGCGAATTCGCCGAGTCGGGCCTCGTCAACATCGTGGGCGGCTGCTGCGGCACGACGCCCGACCACATCAGCGCAATCGCGCGCGCGGTCGAAGGAAAGGCCCCGCGCCGGTTCGAGCCGTCGCCGCCGATGCTGCGCCTCTCGGGGCTCGAGCCGTTCACGCTCACGCCGGAAATTCCCTTCGTCAACGTCGGCGAGCGCACCAACGTCACCGGCTCCGCGCGCTTCCGCAAGCTCGTCACCGCCGGCGACTACGCGGCGGCGCTGGCCGTCGCCCGCGACCAGGTGGAGAACGGTGCGCAGATCATCGACGTCAACATGGACGAGGGCCTGCTCGATTCCGAACAGGCGATGACGACGTTTCTCCACCTCGTCGCCTCGGAGCCGGACATCGCCCGCGTTCCGGTCATGATCGATTCCTCGAAGTTCCACGTGATCGAGGCCGGGCTCAAGTGCGTGCAGGGCAAGGCGGTGGTGAACTCGATCTCGCTCAAGGAGGGCGAGGAGGAATTCATCCGCCACGCCAAGGTCGTCCGCCGGCACGGCGCCGCCGTCGTCGTGATGGCGTTCGACGAGTCCGGCCAGGCCGACACGCTCGCGCGCAAGACCGCGATCGCCCGGCGCGCCTACGACATCCTGGTGAACGAGGTCGGATTTCCGCCCGAGGACATCATCATCGATCCCAACATCTTCGCGATCGCCACCGGCATCGAGGAGCACAACGGCTACGGCGCCGACTTCATTGAGGCGACGCGCTGGATCAGGCAGAACCTGCCGCACGCGCACGTGTCGGGTGGCGTCTCGAATCTCTCCTTCTCGTTCCGCGGCAACGAGCCGGTGCGTGAGGCGATGCACTCGGTCTTTCTCTATCACGCCATCAAGGCCGGCATGGACATGGGCATCGTCAACGCCGGCCAGATGGCGGTCTACGACGACCTCGATCCGGAATTGCGCGAGGCGTGCGAGGACGTGGTGCTCAACCGCCGTGCGGATGCGGCCGAACGCCTGCTCGCGCTCGCCGAGCGCTACCGCGGGCAGAACCGCGAAGCCAAGGAGGCCGATCTCGCCTGGCGCGAATGGCCGGTTGCCGAGCGACTGAGCCACGCGCTCGTCCACGGCATCACCGACTACATAGCCGAGGACGTCGAGGAGGCGCGGGCGGCCGCCAGGCGGCCGCTCGACGTGATCGAGGGCCCGCTGATGGCCGGCATGAACGTGGTCGGCGACCTGTTCGGCTCGGGCAAGATGTTCCTGCCGCAGGTGGTGAAATCGGCGCGCGTGATGAAACAGGCGGTCGCCTGTCTGCTGCCGTTCATGGAGCAGGAGAAGGCCGCCAGCGACCGGCGCTCGAGCAGCGCCGGCAAGGTGGTGCTGGCGACCGTCAAGGGGGACGTGCACGACATCGGCAAGAACATCGTCGGCGTCGTGCTTCAGTGCAACAACTACGAAGTCATCGATCTCGGCGTGATGGTGCCGGCGGCGAAGATCCTGGAGACCGCCAGGGCGGAAGGCGCCGACATCGTCGGCCTGTCCGGCCTCATCACGCCCTCGCTCGACGAGATGTGCCATGTCGCGGCAGAGATGGAACGGCAGGGATTCGACGTGCCGCTGCTGATCGGCGGGGCGACAACGAGCCGCGTGCACACCGCGGTCAAGATCCATCCCAACTATCGCCGCGGCCAGGCGGTCTACGTCAACGACGCGAGCCGCGCCGTCGCCGTCACCGCGGCCCTGATCTCGGGCGAGAGCCGGCCGGCCTATGTCGCCGAGGTGCGGGCCGAGTACGCCAAGATCGCCGCCGCGCATGCGCGCAGCGAAGAGCAGAAGCGCCGCCTCTCGCTCGCCGACGCGCGCGCGAATGCGCTCAAGCTCGACTGGTCCGGCGCCTATCAGCCGCCCCGTCCCGCGTTCACCGGAACGAGGCGGTTCCCGGGCTATTCGCTGTCCGAGCTTGTTCCCTACATCGACTGGTCGCCGTTCTTCTCGACATGGGAACTGTCGGGCAAGTTTCCGGCGATCCTCGACGACGAAAAATACGGCGCGGCGGCGCGCTCGCTCTACGAGGACGCCCAGGCGATGCTCGCACGGATCATCGCCGAGAAGTGGTTCCGCGCCGCGGCGGTCGTCGGCTTCTGGCCGGCCAACGCCGACGGCGACGACATCCTGGTGTTCGGCGCGGAAGATCGCGCCGAGGAGCGCGCGAGGCTGCACACGCTGCGCCAGCAATTGTCCCGGCGCGAGGGCCGGGCAAACGTCGCGCTCGCCGATTTCGTCGCGCCGCGTGCGAGCGGGCTTCGCGACTATATCGGCGCCTTCATCGTCACCGCCGGAGTCGGCGAGGACGACATCGCCAACCGCTTCAAGGGCGCCAATGACGACTACTCGGCCATCATGGTGAAGGCGCTCGCCGACCGGCTGGCGGAAGCCTTCGCCGAGCGCATGCACGAGCGGGTGCGCCGCGAATTCTGGGCCTACGCGCGCGAGGAGAACCTGGGCAAGGAGGATCTCATCGCCGAGAAATATCGCGGCATCCGCCCGGCACCCGGCTATCCGGCGCAGCCCGATCACACCGAGAAGGCGACGCTGTTCGGACTGCTCGACGGCGAAGCCGCGATCGGGGTGAAGCTCACCGAGAGCTTCGCGATGTGGCCCGGCGCGTCGGTGTGCGGGCTCTACTTCAGCCACCCCGAGAGCCACTATTTCGGCCTCGGCAAGGTCGAGCGCGATCAGGTCGAGGACTACGCGCGGCGCAAGGGCTGGAGCGTGACGGAGGCCGAGCGCTGGCTCGCACCGGTGCTCAACTATGCGCCGCGGCCCTCGCGCGAAGCGGCGGCGTGAGGCTGAGCCCGCAACAATCTCTGGTCATGGGTCAAAGACCAGCGCTGCATCACGCGCAGTCAAGTTGCGCGGATGCGTGGACCTGGTTGCGCTGGTGCGGCGCGTCCGGGGAACTCACTTGTCCCAGTCGTAGGGCGCAATAGCGAAGCGTATTGCGCCGTATCTCTCCACCCGGCAAAAGCGGCGCGTGACGCCTTCGGCTGACGCGCCCTACACCGCCGGCGCCTCACGATTCAGGTTTTGGGACATTGCGATGGTGGGTCCCCGGGTCCGCGGGCGCGCCATCGCGTGCTGCGCTGCGCCCTGGGAACGAGGCCCTGCCCCAGACGGAGGCTCGTGTCCCGGCCACGGTGCGGTGCGAAGCAACGCTGCAGGGCCGGCATCCAACACCCGCAAATTCTGCTAGCGTGAGTTGCGGTGAAACGGCGGGGGACGACATGCGTACATTGTCGATGATCGCGATCGCGTTGCTTCTGCCGGCGCTCGGGCGCCCGGCCGGCGCGGCCGAAATCAAGGTTCTCAGCGGCAACGGCGCGAAGGCCGCGGTGAGCGAGCTGGCGCGGCGCTTCGAGCGCGCGAGCGGGCACAAGGTCACGATTCATTTCGAGGTCAACGCCGCCCTCAAGCAGAAGATCGAGGCGGGCGAGCCCTTCGACGCCGCGGTGCTCAATCCGCCTCCGCTCGACGCCCTGATCAAGGCAGGCAAGATCGTCGCCGACACGCGCGCGGTGATCGGCCGCATCGGGCTCGGCGTCGGCATCCGCGCCGGAACGCCCAAGCCCGACATTTCCTCGGTCGAGGCGTTCAAGCGCACGCTGCTGGCGGCGAAATCGGTCGCCTATCCGGGGCGCGGCGCGAGCGGCGTCTATTTCGCGGGTCTCGTCGACCGGCTGGGCATTGCCGCGCAGATGAAGCCGAAGATGCGGCCGATGCCGGCGGAGGATACCGTCGAGGTGGTGGCGCGCGGCGAGGCCGACCTCGTGGTCGTCGTGGCCTCGCGCATCTATGGCGTGCCCGGCGTCGAACTGGTCGGGCCGATCCCGACGGAGCTGCAGACCTTCATCGGATTTGCGGCCGGAGTCGGCAGCGCCGCCAGGGAGCCGGTCGCGGCGCGCGAGATGGTCAAGTTCCTTACCGCGCCCGACGCCGCTTCCGTGCTCGTGCCGATCGGCATCGAACCCTTCGTCGAATGAACGGTCGGGGACGGTTCGATCGAACCGTCCCCCAAAATGCTGAACACCGGAGAGCAACGCTCTCCGGTGTTCGTTTGTCTGGGGCCACACACCTTCTTGTTCGGCCCGGTTGGATTGGCTTGTCGTTGGACTCCTGAACTCAGAACGCTCCCAGCAGGATTGCGCCGACAAATGCAAAGGCGACGCATACCGCGAGGACATTCAGCCTCAAGGCAAGGTCCACGTCACAGGCCTCCTTGCTGTTGACCGTGACCAAAGTCTAACAGAAGCCGGGCCGGTCCTGAAGCGGCAAGCATGTTGCTCCGCACAACGACTTCGCGTCATTTGTCCGAAATCGTCGACAAGATGCCAAGGTGCTGAACGGCTTCGAGAATGTGGCGACGTGCGGCGCGCGCCCTGCGTTTCGCGCGCGCGGCGGCCAGGTGACGCTGCGCTCCCAAAGGTCACGATGACCGCAGGACATACCGCCGCACCCGCGCCCGCGGGCGGCGCTCAGATCGAGATCTCCCGCACCGCGATGGCCTCGGCCAGAAAGCGCGCCGCCTCGAGTGCCGCGCGGTCGCGTCCGAATCGCCCGACGATCTGAACGCCGAGCGGCATGCCGGCCGCATCCGAGATGCCTGGAACGTTGACGCAGGGCGTTCCCATCAAGGTCCACAGCCGGTTGAAGATCGAGCTGCCGGTCGATTGCAGGCCCTCGGGCGCCGCGCCCGGCGCCGAGGCGGTGAGCAGCACGTCGGTGTCGGTCATCAGATCGGCGAGCAGGCGGCGCGCCTGGCGGGTGGTGCGGCGCGCGGCGTCGTAGTCCTCCGGCGTGATCGCCGCCGCGTTGTCGAGAAGCTCGCGCAGGATCGGCCCGATGCGCTCGCCGTGGCGGTCGTACTCGGAGGCGAGCGCCCGGTAGGCCTCGTAGTCCTGGATCGTCCGGTGGGCGAGGAACGCATCCTCGAACTGGGACGGCAGCGTGAGTTCTCTGATTCGGGCACCGCCGGCCTGCGCCGCGCGCGCGGCCGCTTCGACTGCATTGTGCATCGCCACGCTTGCGTCCGCCCACACGTGCGTGCGCACGAGCGCAATGCGCGGCGGCGCCGGCACGAGCCGGTCGACGCGCAGATCGCGTCCGCTGATGGCGGCCGCCGCGAAGGCGACATCGGTGACGCCGGCCGCGAACAGGCCGGCCGTGTCGAGGTGCCACGACAGGCATTTCATCCCGACCGTGGGCAGGAGCTTGTATGAGGGCTTGAAGCCGGCGACACCGCAGTAGGAAGCCGGTCGGATGATCGAGCCGCCCGTTTGCGTGCCGAGCGCGATCGGCAGCATGCCGGCCGCCACCCCCGCGGCCGAGCCCGAGGACGACCCGCCGGGCGTGTGCTTCGGGTTGTGCGGATTGCGGGTCTTGCCCGGCTGCAGATAGGCGAACTCGGTGGTCACGGTCTTGCCCGGCACGAGCCCGCCCGCGCGTTTGAGCATCGACACGAGCGCGGCGTCCGCCCTCGGCCGGTGACCGGCATAGATCGGTGAGCCGTATTCGGTCGGCAGATCGACAGTGTCGAAAATGTCCTTCACGCCGACCGGCAGGCCGCGCAGCGGCAGGCTTTCCAGCCCCGCCCGGCGCGCGGCTTCTCGCGCGTTGTCGAGATCGAGCGCCACGAACGCGCCGATCTCGGCTTCGCGGGCGGCGATCGCCTCCGCGCAGCGGGCGAGAACGTCGGCGGGCGTCAGCGCGCGGGCTTCGATCTGGCGGGCGAGATCGAGGGCGGAGAGCATCATGTCGACCGTGACGGAGAGCGGTGTCGGGAAAGTCCGGCGGATGTGAGCCGAAATGACGCGCCGGATCAAGGGCGGGCGCTCCATCTTAACCATCATGGGCGAGCGCCGACAGCGACCCGCGCCATCGTTGATGGGCCGTTAACAGAATTCCTCGCATTGTCGCGGCCATGACGCGTGGAGTTCGTTGGTCTCTCGTCGGCTCCCTCGTCCTCGTCGCGCTCGCCGGATGCGGGCGGGTCTGGTTCGCCGAACGCGAACCCTGGCGGCGCGAGGCGGAGGTCGAATGCCTCAAGTCGGGCGCCGTGAAGGAAGGCCCGACCGTTCGTCTGCTCCGTCCGATCGAAGGTCCGGGAATCTGCGGCGCGGACTATCCGTTGAAGGTCTCGGCGCTCGGCGAAAGCCCGGCGCTCGCCTATGTGGACGAGCCGCTGCGTCCGCCCGGCGCCATTCCGCAGGCCCGAATTCCGGCGTCCTATCCGCCGGCGATCGCGGCGCCGTCCTATCCGGCGCCCGCCGCGGCGAGTGCGCCTGATGGCGCGGCGCCGTACACGCCTTACACGCCGTCGGTCTACGCGCCGGGCCCGCCTCCGGCTGCGCCGAGCGGACCTGTTTCTCTCGCCCCGCCCGGCGCCGCGCCGGACGCAATCGACCGCCGCGACGGCGCGCATCGCGAAACCTATCCGCCCGCCGGGCAGCCCGAGCCGGTCCCGCTCGGGCCGTCACGCGCGCCGCTGACGAGGGCAAGCATCCCGGCCAACGTCACGCCGCCGGCGACGCTTGCGTGTCCGCTCGTCTCGGCGCTCGATCGCTGGGTGGGCGAATCGGTGCAGCCCGCGGCGATGCGCTGGTTCGGCTCCCAGGTCGTGGAGATCAGGCAGATTTCCGCCTATTCGTGCCGTGGCATGAACGGCCAGCCGGGCGCGCACATCTCCGAGCATGCCTTCGGCAATGCGCTCGACGTCGCGGCATTCACCCTGGCGGACGGGCGCCGCATCACCGTGAAGGACGGATGGCACGGACTGCCGGAAGAGCAAGGCTTCCTGCACGACGTGCAGCTCGCCGCCTGCCAGCAGTTCAGCACGGTGCTCGCGCCCGGTTCGAACGCGTTTCACTACGACCACATCCATGTCGACCTGATGCGCCGCGCGAGCGGACGCGTGATCTGCGAGCCGGGCGCGATCCCGGGCGAGGTGGTGGCCGCGCGCCTGCGCGGACGCTATGCCGGGCGGCGCGACGGCGTGTCGTCGACGGGCTCGATCGCTTCTTCGCGCGCCGGCGCCCGCACTGCTTACACCGCGTCCGGCGGATGGGAGCGGGACCGGCGGCCCGCAGCGTTGCCAGGCCAGGACTAGCGCGCGTGGCGGTCTGACGCCGCCAATTCGCCAGGTTTGAAGCGCACAAGCCGCGCGCCACGCGTCTCGAAACGTCTGCCGAGGTGGATCGAAGCCTTGTGGGGAACGCCGCGCGCGGTCGGAGCGTTTGGCCCCATTCGCTGTTGGACGACAACAGAATGGTTCCCGGCTGGCTTCACTTCCTTTCGATCGCAAGTCTTCTGCTCGGCTTCGTTTGCGCCCTCTTCATTGTTCTCGACGAATATCGGCGTCCGCAGGACATGTGGATCATGAATGTCGTCTGGCCGGTGAGCGCGCTGTTCGGGACACTGATGTGGTTGTGGGCCTATTTTCGTTTCGGGCGGCTCGCCACGCGCGAGCGCGTCATGGTCGCCCAGGATCGCGGAGAGGAGCCGCCCAACAAGCGCAAGCCGTTTGCCGCCATGATCGGTGAGGGGGCCTCGCATTGCGGTAGCGGCTGCACTCTGGGCGACGTCTGCGCCGAATGGCTGGCATTCGCCGTTCCGGCAGTTGCGGTCGCGTTCGGCTGGCAGTCGCTGTTTTCGGAAAAGATCTTTGCCGTCTGGGTGCTCGACTACGCGTTCGCATTCCTTTTCGGCATCGCGTTCCAGTATTTCACGATCGCGCCGATGAGAAATCTCGGCCTCGCGCAGGGCCTCTGGGCGGCCGTCAAGGCGGACACTCTCTCGCTCACCGCCTGGCAGATCGGCATGTACGGCTTCATGGCAGTCGCCTTCTTCTGGATCTTCCGCAGCCGTCTCGGCGCTGAACTGAAGGTCAATTCGGCCGAGTTCTGGTTCATGATGCAGATCGCCATGCTGGCCGGTTTCGCGACGAGCTACCCGGTCAACTGGTGGCTGCTCAAATCGGGGATCAAGGAGAAGATGTGACGGGACGGCAGCCGGAGCTCGCGAGGGCCATTAACCTTAATTGAACCGGTCGGGGTCGTTCGGCGACCAATGAGCATGGGGCCCAGAAGGGTCGCGACATGCGAAGAGGGACGACCGATGACCAGGCTCAGCAGCATCGCAGCAGTGGCGCTTCTGGCTGCCTCGGGTGCGCTCACCCCGGCATCGGCCGCCAACAGGCTCGATCGGATGCCGACGGGCGCGACCCTGACCCCGAGCGCCCCGGTGCTGATGGCCGCCTCGAATGCGCGCTGCCGCTATTCGCTCGACGAATACAACGACTACGCCAAGGAACTGGCGCTGTTCGCCGACAAGTCCCGCGCGCGCGCCGAGCAGAACCCGATCTACGAAGCCGACGTCCAGTACTATGTGGCGGAACTGGCCTCGGCCAGGGAGTGCATCCAGGCGCTGACGCCGTTCACCAGCGCGGCACGCTGAAATCTCCCGGCCGCCGAGCCTGGAACATGATCGAGCGGGCGCGCTTCAGCGCACCGCGTAGGCGGCGAGGAAGGTGCGCACCGCGATACGCACCACGTGCGCGATCCGCTCCGGCGTCGGCACGGCGCCGAAATTGAAGATCAGCGGCTTGAACAGGGTCGATTGGCAGGCGTCCATGAATTGCGCCGCGGCCACTTCGCAGTCGTCGACGGCAAGCCGGCCGGCCTCGACCTGGCTCTTGAGATAAGCGGCAAGCCGCGCAATCCCCACCGCGGGGCCCGTCTCGTAGAAGGTCCTGCCGATCTCGGGCATCCGATCGGAGATGGCGAGCACGGTGCGCAGGGACGAGGCCTTTTCCGGCCGGCAGATGAAATTGACGAAAGCGATGCCGACCCGCGTCAAGACGCCTTCGAGATCGCGCTCATCCGGGTCGAACTTGAACACCTGCTCGGCCTGGTCTGCGCATTCTTCGTGAACGATCGCCTCGAAGAGCTGCTCCTTGTTCTCGAAATAGACGTAGAGCGTGCCCTTGGAGACGCCGGCCGCGCGGGCGATTTCGCCCATGCTGGCGGCATCGAATCCTTGCGCCAGAAAGACCTGGCGGGCGCCGGCCAGGATCTGGGCGCGCTTGGCGTTGTGCTCCTCCTGCAGGTTCAGGTGGCGGGCGGGTTCGGCGTTCATGACGGGTCTCCTCCCGAGACCGAGCTTCTCACTTCTTATTGCGCGAATCTCTATGCGCCAAGGTTGATCACATTTCAATGACCGAACGGTTCGGTCAGGTTGACAGATCCCTTCTGCCGGCTATATGGATTGACCGAACGGTTCGGTCAATAGCGCGCCACCACGCCAGGCCATACGGGAGCGGCAAAATGTATCGACAACCCGGCGCAGATCCCGAGATTCGCGGCCGCGTCCGAGACGCCGCGCCCGATCCGATCCCCACTGGGAACGCAGACGCCCGTCCGCAGGCCGGCTCCCCACAGCCGGCCGGGTCGGCCGTCGTGGAGAGCCAGCTCGCGCCTGCCGGGCGCCGGGAAGGCGACCCTTCCGGCTTGCCGGCCCCACAGCGGCAGGCGGAGCCGGGCTCTCCCGCCGCGCTGGCCGGAACCGGGCCGCGCCGGAGCCGGCGCGGGCAGGTAATCGCGCTGCTGCTCGTCGCAGCGACCGGGCTCGGCGGCGCCTTCGGCTACTACTATTGGACGGTCGGCCGCTTCGTTGTCTCGACTGACGATGCTTACGTTCGGGCCGATACGACAACGCTGGCCGCCAAGGTCTCGGGCTATGTCTCGTCCATCCGGATCGCGGACAACGCGCCGGTCCGGGCGGGCGACGTGATCGCCACGATCGACGACGGCGACTATCGGCTGGCGGTCGATGCCGCGCGCGACAAGGTGGCGACGCAGCAGGCGACGATCGAGCGCTTCGGTCGCCAGATCGCGGCGCAGCAGGCGATCGTCGAACAGGCCAAGGCCCAGCTTGTCTCCGCGCAGGCCGCCGCCAAACGCGCGCAGTCGGAGCTCGAGCGGCAGCAGGCGCTCGCCGTGAAGGATTTCGCCAGCCGCCAGACGCTCGAGCAGGCGATCGCCAACCGCGATCAGACCGCGGCCGCGGTGGAGAGCGCTCGGGCTGGCATCGAATCCGCGCAGGCGACCGTCGAGGTGCTCAATGCGCAGCGCCAGGAGGCGGTACGCACGCTCGGCGAATTGCGCACCGCGCTCGCCAAGGCCGAGCGCGACCTTTCGTTCACGGTCATGCGCGCGCCGGTCGATGGCGTGATCGGCAATCGTGCCGTGCAGCCGGGCGACTACGTGCAGCCGGGCCAGCGCCTCGCGAGCCTCGTGCCGCTCGACGACGTCTACATCGACGCCAACTTCAAGGAGACGCAGCTTTCAGGCCTGCGCCCCGGCCAGACGGTCGAGCTCAGCGTCGACGCCGTGCCGGGCCGCGACTTCGAGGGGACGGTGGACAGCGTCGCGCCGGCCTCGGGTTCGGTGTTCTCGCTGCTGCCGCCCGACAACGCCACCGGCAACTTCACCAAGATCG
The DNA here is from genome assembly GCA_964538565.1 of uncultured Hyphomicrobiales bacterium. GTDB lineage: Bacteria > Pseudomonadota > Alphaproteobacteria > Rhizobiales > Xanthobacteraceae > CAYVBN01. The sequence goes on from CAZIGW010000153.1 coordinate 18,268, forward strand.
TGCAGCGGCTCGCGGTGCGCGTCCGTGTTCCGCACGACGTTGCCGCCGAACACCTGCTGCGACCCGGCATGTCGGTGGTGGTGAGCGTGAACACCAAGTCACCGGTCGTCGCCCGCGCGGCCGGCACGGTGACGAAAACGGCGCTCGTCGGCGAGCAGCCGAATTGATCCTTTGCGTCTGATCCGTCGGGTGACTTCATGAATTCGGCCCCCGCGAACGCGCTTCCGGCCAACATCCCGGTCCCCTCCCGGGCGGCCGGAAGCGCGGTCGGGCCGACCGACGTGCGCAAGCTTCTCGCCTTTCTGGCCATGGTGTTCGGGATGTTCATGGCGATCCTGGATATCCAGATCGTCTCGGCCTCGCTCAACGAGATCCAGGCCGGGCTCGCGGCCTCGAGCGACGAGATCTCCTGGGTGCAGACGGCCTACCTCGTTGCCGAGGTCGTCGCCATTCCGCTGTCGGGATTTCTCTCGCGCGCGCTCGGCACGCGGCTGCTCTTCGCCATCTCGGCCGCGGGCTTCACCTTCGCGAGCTTCATGTGCGGCCTGACCACCTCGATCGACCAGATGATCGTGTGGCGGGCCCTGCAGGGTTTCATCGGCGGCGGGATGATTCCGACGGTATTCGCCTCGGCCTATCTGGTGTTTCCGCCGTCCAGGCAGCCCGTCATCACGCCGCTGATCGGCCTCGTGGCGACGCTCGCGCCCACCATCGGGCCGACCGTCGGCGGCTATCTGACCGACGCGCTGTCCTGGCACTGGTTGTTCTTCATCAACATCGGCCCCGGCGTCGCCGTCACGCTCGCGGTGCTCGCGCTCGTGCGTTTCGACGAGCCGGATTTCGCCCTGTTCGAGCGACTCGACTGGATCGGGCTTTTCTCGATGGCCGGATTCCTCGGTGCGCTCGAGTATGTTCTCGAGGAAGGGCCGAAGTACGACTGGCTCGACGATTCGACCGTCGCGCTGTTCGCCGCGATCTCGGCGACCTCGGCGCTCGTGTTCTTCGCCCGCGTGGCGCTCGCGCGCGATCCGATCGTCGATCTGCGCGCGTTTTCCGACCGCAACTTCGCGATCGGCAGCCTGTTCTCCTTCGTGCTCGGGATCGGGCTGTACGGACTGACCTATCTCTATCCGCTCTACCTCGCGCAGGTCCGCGGCTACGATGCGCTGATGATCGGCGAAACGCTGTTCGTATCCGGCCTCGCGATGTTCCTGACCGCGCCGGTCGCCGGCCGCGCGGCCGCCAGGGTCGATCCGCGGCTGATCCTCATGTCCGGATTCCTGCTGTTTGCGCTCGGCACCTGGTGGATGACCTATCTCACCAAGGACTGGGACTTCGACGAACTGCTCTGGCCGCAGATCTTCCGTGGCGTCGGCATGATGCTGGCGATCGTACCGATCACCAACACGGCGCTCGGCACGCTGCCGCGCGAGCGCGTCAAGAACGCGTCGGGCCTGTTCAACCTGATGCGCAACCTCGGCGGGGCGGTGGGGCTCGCCGCGCTCAACACGCTGCTCGACAACCGCATCGACCTGCATCTCGCCCGCCTGCACGAAGCCGTCAACTGGACCCGACCGCAGGCGCTCGAAACCCTGTCCACCTTGGCGCAGCGCTTCCAGGGAAGAGGTGACTCCGACGCCATGGCGTTGAAGCAGCTCACGCAGATCGTGCACCGGCAGGGCACCGTGATGGGATTTGCCGACGTGTTCTTCGCCCTGACCGTGTTGTTCGTCGCGCTCGCCGCGCTCGCGGTGGTGATGCGGCGGCCGGCGCCGGCCGGTCCGGGCGGCGGCGGGCACTAGGCAAATCCGACGCGCGCGGGGAACCTATGCACAGCGGCGCAGCACGAAGATCCTGCCGCTCGGCTCGAGCTGAATGCGAATGTGGTCGTCGTCCAGTATGACGAGCCAGAAGCTCGTCCTTCCGCGCGCCTGAGCGGTCAGGAACTGGTCGGTGATGTAATAGGCCCCGCCGGTCGTCAGCACCCGCACGTTGCGAAAGTCGGGAACGCCGCCGCCGGTGTCGAACCGGCGCTCCGCCAGAAAATCCATGTGGCGCCGACCCCGGCACGACGGCGCCGGTCCGGGCGCCAGCGCATTCTCGTAGGTCCATCGCCCGGAGACCGGATAAACGTCGGCGCGCGCCGGAGTGAGACAGGCTCCGAACACAAGGGCGATGCCGACGGGACGCGAGAGGCGATGGAGCACGATCAGATTCCAGGCGGTCGCGATCACAAGGCCTGCGAACCATAGCTTGCCCGCGCCGCCGAATGCGGATCGATTGGCCTTAGGGTTAAGGCGCTGAGTTCACGAGCCATTCGATCTTCCGGGACGGCCCGCTTGGAGGCTTCGTCAGGGATCTGACGGACGATGTCAGGCGGCTGTTGTGGTTGACGTTGTGTTATGAGGAACAGCGAGGGCTGTTTACACAAAACTTGTTAATCCTCCTGGGCTATCAACTAAACGGGGCCAACGCCGTGAAGCGGCCAGGCAGGATCCGTCATGCGCGTGGTGCTGGTCGATCCGAGTCGAACGGTGCTGAAGTTCGTCGGGCGTCTGCTCGAGGCGCGCAATCACGAGGTGCGTCCCTTCACCGAGGGGCGCGACGCGCTCGACTACATCAAGTCCGATATCGAAGTGGACGCGCTCATCACCAGCGCCGAATTGATCACGATGTCGGGCCTCGAGCTGTGCTGGGAAACGCGGCTCATCGCCGCGAGCCGTCGGCCGATCTACGTCATCCTGATGTCGTCCAACCGCGAGCAGCACAACCTCAGCGAAGCGCTCGACAGCGGGGCGGACGACTTCATCGACAAGCCGCCGGTGGCCGAGGAACTCTATGCGCGCCTGCGCGCTGCCGAACGGCTCGCCGCCATGCAGCGCGAGCTGATCCGGCTTGCGACCACCGATCCGCTCACCGGCCTGCTCAACCGTCGCGCCTTCTTCGAAGGAGCCGTCGAGCTCTGTGCGCGCGCCGCGGAAGGCAACGCCCTGTCGGCCGTCATGCTCGACATCGACCACTTCAAGCAGGTCAACGATCTGTACGGCCACGACATGGGAGATGAGGTGATCCGCGCCGTGGCGAAGGAGGCGGTGCGCGAGAGCGCGAGCGCCGGCCGCCTCGGCGGCGAGGAGTTCGCGCTTCTCCTCGACGGACGCGCAATGAGCCGGGCGCTGGAAACCGCGGAAGGACTGCGCCGCAGGATGTCGGCGTTGCGCTTTCGGTCCGGAAACAAGACTTTCACGCTGACCTGCAGCTTCGGCGTGAGCGAATGGGAGCCGGGGGACACGATCGATCGCCTGCTCAAGCGCGCCGACGTCGCGCTCTACGCAGCAAAGACCTCGGGGCGCAACCGCGTGGTCGCCGCCGACCCGGATCTGCTCGACAACGACGGACAGCCGGCCGCCGGCATCATCCGCTCGGCGGAACGCGTGAACTGAGGCCGGCCTCCCGGCCGATTCGCTCGTCGTGAATTTCCTCTGCGGCTTCGCCTCGCGCCGCGTCCGACGTCCGCCCGTAACCGCCGGCGGTTGGCGTCTGGATGATGATCGCCTCACCGGGCGCGAGCACGGTCGCATCGCACCCGGCGAGCTTCTCGATGCGGCCGTCGCTGCGTCTCACGAGATTTTCACCGATCTCACCGGCTTCGCCGCCCGCAAGCCCGAACGGGCGCACGCGGCGGTGACCCGAGAGGATGGTGCACTCCATCCGCTCGAGGAACCTGATGGTGCGGCGGACCCCGTCGCCTGCGTGCCAGCGGCCGCGGCCGCCGGATCCGCGGCGGATGTGAAAGTCCTCCAGCAGGACCGGGTAGCGGAACTCGAGAACCTCCGGATCGGTGAGGCGAGTATTCGTCATGTGCGTGTGCACCGCGTCCGCGCCGTCGAAGCCGGGGCCGGCCGGTGAACCCGAGCAGATCGTCTCGTAATACTGGTAGCGGGCGTTGCCGAAATTGAGATTGTTCATCGTGCCCTGTGCGGCGGCGAGCGCACCGAGCGCGCCGAACAGACAGTCGGTCACCGCCTGCGACGTCTCGACGTTGCCGGCGACGACGGCGGCGGGAAATTCGGGCGACAGCATCGATTTCCTCGGAATGACGATCCGGATCGGCCGCAGGCATCCGGCGTTCATCGGGATGTCGTCGTCGACCATCACGCGGAATACGTAGAGCACGGCGGCGCGCGTCACCGGCTCCGGCGCGTTGAAGTTGGTCGGCTGCTGCGGCGAGGTGCCGGAGAAGTCGACGGTCGCCTCGCGCTTCCTGGCGTCGACCGCGATGCGCACCGCGATGCGCGTACCCTGGTCCATCTCGTAGGAAAATTCGCAGTCGCGCAGCCGGTCGATGACGCGCCGTACGCTCTCGGCCGCGTTGTCCTGGACATGGCGCATGTAGGCCTTGACCACCGGCAGCGTGAACTGCGCCACCATCCTGCGCAGTTCGCGCACGCCCTTCTCGTTGGCGGCGATCTGCGCCTTGAGGTCGTTGACGTTCTGCAGCGGATTGCGCGCCGGATACTTGGCGCCGGTGAGCAACGCCATCAGCTCCTTCTCGCGGAAGCGGCCGCGGTCGACGAGCTTGAAGTTGTCGATGTAGACGCCTTCCTGCTCGATGGTCGTCGCGTTCGGCGACATCGAGCCCGGCGAAATGCCGCCGACATCGGCGTGGGGACCGCGCGACGCGACCCAGAACAGGATCTTCCCCCTCCCTTTCCCTCCCCCGCTTGCGGGGGAGGGTAGGGTGGGGGTGTCGAATACCGGCGTGCACACGGT
>CAZIGW010000154.1:0-24047 GCA_964538565.1 uncultured Hyphomicrobiales bacterium
TCGACGCGCCGGCGGATCTCGCGCAGGCCGAGCTTGTTGCAGTAGAAGTCGAGCGCCTCGTCGAGATTGCGGACGCGCAGCATGGTGTGAAGATAACGCATGAACACCTCTCGATTGACAGGCTCGGCCGGGAATCACCGCGGCACGATAGCCACGATATAGAACCCCGCATCGGAAACGCACCATGATCGCCCCCGACGTCGAAACCGCAACCCGCCGGCTGCGCCAGATGGTCGACGATGCCGACCAGGTGCTCCCCTTCACCGGGGCCGGGATCTCGACCGAGTGCGGCATCCCGGACTTCCGTTCGCCCGGCGGGATCTGGACCAAGAACCGGCCGATTCCCTTCGACGAATTCCTGGCGAGCCGGGAAAGCCGCGACGAGTCGTGGCGGCGCCGATTCCAGATCGAGCCGCAGTTCGCCGCCGCGCGCCCGGGACGCGGCCATCTCGCACTTGCGAGCCTCTACCGGAGCGGCAAGGCGCCAGCGGTGATCACGCAGAACATCGACAATCTGCACCAGGCGTCGGGCATCGCTCACGAGGACGTGATCGAACTGCACGGCAACACCACCTACGCGGTGTGTCTCGGCTGCGCGCGCCGCTACGAACTCTCGTGGGTCAGGAGCCGCTTCGACGCAGCCGGTGGTTCGGCGCCGGACTGCGCCGAGTGCGGCGGACACATCAAGACGGCGACCATCTCGTTCGGTCAGCCGATGCCGGAAGCCGCGATGCGCCGCGCCGAGCAACTGACGGCCGCGTGCGATCTCTTTCTCGCCATCGGCTCCTCGCTCGTGGTCTGGCCGGCCGCCGGCTTTCCGCTGATGGCCAAGCGCAACGGCGCCAAGCTGGTGATTCTCAATCGCGATCCGACCGAATTCGACGACGTCGCCGATCTCGTGATCCGCGCCGACATCGGCACGGTATTGGAGCCGCTCATCGCTCATTGAATCGGGTTGGGTGATGTTGTTTTGCAACGTGCAAAGAAAATTTTTGCAAGACGATGTACACAGGCGACGTCGCAGCTGTTGCGAAAATGCATTTTATTCTTTTCCATCTTCGCGTCGGTGTTATCTTCACCGATAGAGATTCGTTCAAGCGCCCTTGAAGAGGCGCCAGAAAGGCGGCAGCGTACGGCGTCATGGCGTCGGACGGAATTGGGCCCAAGGGGCCGACAACGAGCTTCGGTTTCGTTCCCGAGATCCTGGGCGAAATCGGAAACGAGGCGGCGGCATCCGTCATCGAGGTCACAGGCGTCATCAAGTGGTTTGACGTCTCGAAGGGCTACGGCTTCATCGTGCCCGACAACGGAATGGCGGACGTGCTGCTGCACGTGACCTGCCTGCGGCGTGACGGCTTCCAGACCGCCTACGAAGGCGCACGGGTCGTCTGCGAGGCGCTGCAGCGTCCGAAAGGATTGCAGGCATTCCGGATCATCTCGATGGACGAATCGACGGCTGTGCATCCGGCGCAATTGCCGCCGCCCCGCACGCACGTCACCGTCACCCCGACCAGCGGTCTCGAACGGGCGCAGGTCAAGTGGTTCAATCGCCTGCGCGGCTTCGGCTTCCTGACGCGCGGCGAAGGAACCCCGGACATCTTCGTCCACATGGAGACGCTGCGGCGCTACGGCATCACCGAACTGCGACCCGGCCAGACGGTGTTCGTGCGTTTCGGACCCGGACCGAAGGGCCTGATGGCGGCCGAGGTGCGCCCCGACGGCGGACCGCACGGACCGGCGTCGCACTGAACGTCGGTCTCTTCGTCTCTTCTCGACAATCTCCGGCAACCGGGCGGGGCATCGACGACCCTTGAGCCCGGTCGCGTCGCATGCAATGCAATGCGAGGCGGGCGCCTGCATCGACGCTGAGCGTCCGGCGGGGCGCGTGAGGTGAGGCTGCAGTCATGAGTGGCAAGCATTTCGTCTGTGCGTTGGTCTTGCTGTGCGCATCGGTGTTCGGGACGGCCGCCCGGCTCGCGGCGGCCGAGCAGCAGGCGCTCGAGATCGTCAGCAGGTCCGGCGTCCACGTGTTCTCGGTCGAACTCGCCGTCACCGACGAGGAACGCAGCCGCGGACTCATGTTCCGCAAGTCGCTGCCGGAGGGGCGCGGCATGCTGTTCGATTTCAAGCGCGACCAGGACGTCGCCATGTGGATGAAGAACACCTATCTCCCGCTCGACATGATCTTCATCCGCGCCGATGGTCGGATCGCGCGCATCGCGGAGAACACGGAACCGCTGTCGACTGCCATCATTCCGTCGGGCGGGCCGGTGCGCGCAGTCCTCGAGGTGATCGGCGGAACGGCGCAGAAGCTCGGGATCCGGCCGGGCGACCGGGTGGCCCACCCGATGTTCGGCGGGCGCTGACCCGGCTTGCTGGGCCGGGGCGAAGCGTGTATCGAGGCCGGACTGGAGACCTGCGGGCCGTTCACCCTGGCGGGGCATAGCGCAGCCTGGTAGCGCATCTGCTTTGGGAGCAGAGGGTCGCAGGTTCAAATCCTGCTGCCCCGACCACTATCCTCGGGGTCTCGCGATCAACACGGCCTGACACATGGTTGCACGCATCTACAGACCGGCACGAACCGCGATGCAGTCCGGCACCGCCAAGACCAAGGATTGGGTGCTCGACTACGAACCCGAGGAGCCGCGGCAGGTCGAGCCGCTGATGGGCTGGACGAGCTCCGGCGACATGCGTCAGCAGCTGCGGCTGCGGTTCGAGACCAAGGAAGAGGCCGTGGCGTATTGCGAGCGGCACGGCATCGCCTACGTGGTGCGCGAGCCGAACGAACCGGCGCGCCGCCGCATAGCCTATGCGGACAATTTCGCCTACGACCGCCGCGGCCCCTGGACACACTGACCGCCGCCGGACAGCCGCGGCGAGGGCGCGTCGATCTCTTGCATCACGAAGGGTCGCGCGGTTCGAACTCCAAACAAGCACTGTGAATTGGGCGGCCACGCGCGGCGCGAATTCGCGCGGCATCGCCATCGCTTGTGCGCGCGTGCGGCGATGTTGCGGCGCGATAAGAGTTTGCGTTGCGTTCCGCAGGTGCCAATGCCACACTTTTCCTGATTACGGTAATTCTTTGGCCCCCAGGCTCAAAACGCAGACACTTGTCTAGGATGGCGCGCCCCGACGCAGGGGCACGTCAAGGGAGGTGACGATGGGAAAACTCCGCGAAACGACGAAGGTGGATCGGCGCAAATTCCTGACCGGCGTGGCGGTTGCGGGTGCCGCAACGGCTGTGTCCGCGCCGGATGCCGTGAAAGCGGCCGCGCCGGCAGCGGCCGATGCGGCGAAATCGGTGAAGCCGTCCGCCGTTCGTCCATCCGCGGCGGTGGCTGCGGCCGAGACCGCGCCCCCGAAGGAACTGGCCCCGGCACATGGTCCCGCCGGGTCCGACTTCATGGTCGACGTCATCAAGACACTCGACATCGAATACGTTCCCTGTAATCCCGCATCGAGCTTCCGCGGCCTGCACGAGTCGCTCATCAACTACGGCGGCAACAAGAAGCCCGAATTCCTCACCTGCGCCCACGAGGAATCCTCGGTCGGCATCGCCCACGGCTACTTCAAGATCGCGGGCAAGCCGCTGATGTGTCTGGTCCACGGGACCGTCGGCCTGCAGCACGCCGCCATGGCGATCTACAATGCCTGGTGCGACCGCGTTCCCGTGATCGTCATGGGAGGCACCGATCTCGACGCTTCCAAGCGTCCGCCAGGCGTGCCGACGATCCATTCGGCGCAGGACATCAACGCCCTGGTGCGCGATTTCACCAAGTGGGACGACCAGCCGGTGTCGCTGCAGCACTTCGCGCAGTCGTTCGTGCGCGCCTACAAGATCGCGATGACGCCGCCCTACGAGCCGGTGATGATCGCGCTCGACGCGGAGATCCAGGAGCAGACGATCCATGATCGCGAGAGCCTGACGATCCCGCGTTACGTGCCCACCGCGCCGCCGCAGGGCGATGCGAACGCGGTGCGCGAAGCGGCGCGGTTGCTCGCGAACGCCGAGCGGCCGGTGATCGTGGTCGACCGCGCGGCGCGCACGGCGAACGGCGTCAAGCTTCTGGTCGAACTCGCCGAGGCGCTGCAGGCCCCGGTCGTCGATCGCAAGGGCCGGATGAACTTCCCCAACACCCATCATCTCTATCAGACCGGCCGCGGCCGCGCCCTGATCGGCCAGGCGGACGTCATCATCGGGATGGAGCTCACGGACTATTGGGGCACGGTCAACGGCTGGGTCGACAATGGCGCGGAAGACGGGGTGGGCCTGCGCGAATCCCACATCAAGCCGAACACGAAGCTGATCAGCATTTCGAGCGTCGGCCTTGCGACGAAGTCTAACTATCAGGACTTCCAGCGCTTCCAGCCGGTAGACATCGACATCGCGGGCGACGCCGAGGCCACGCTGCCGTCCCTGATCGAAGCCGTGAAGGCGGCGATCCCGAACGACCGCAAGGCGGCGCTCGAGAAGCGCGGCGAGGCCTTCAAGAAGGCGTGGGCGCAAACACGCGATCGGACCAAGGCGGCGGCGGCGATCGCCTGGGACGCGAGCCCGATCAGCACCGCGCGCATGAGCATGGAGATCTGGGCGCTGATCAAGGATCTCGACTGGTCGCTCGTCAGCCGCGACCTGTTTGTCAGCGGGTGGCCCACCCGGCTGTGGCCGATGGAGAAGTACTACCACCACATCGGCGGACCGGGCGGCTACGGCGTCGGCTATGGTCTGCCGGCGGCGGTCGGCGCCGCGCTTGCCAACAAGGCGCACGGCCGGTTCTCGATCAACATCCAGTGCGACGGCGACCTGATGTATGCGCCGGGCGCGTTGTGGACCGCGGCGCGTCACCAGATTCCGCTGCTCTCGGTGATGCACAACAACCGCGGCTATCACCAGGAGGTGATGCATGTGCAGCGCATGTCGAACCGGCGCAACCGCGTCGCCTACCTCGGCAAGGACCTCGGACCGCTCGGCACCCGGATCGAGAACCCGAACATCGACTACGCCAAGCTCGCCGCGTCGATGGGAATGTGGTCGGCCGGTCCGATCACCGATCCGAAGGATCTGGCGCCGACGTTGAAGAAGGCCGTCGAGGTGGTCAAAGCCGGTGAACCGGCGTTGGTCGACGTCGTCACGCAGCCGCGTTGAGGGGAGGAACCATGCATCGTTATCGCGTTCGCGTGGGGCTGGCGGCCTTGGCTGCCGGCCTCCTGTTCGGTCACGGCACCGTGTCGGCCGCCTCGGCCGAGCACGGCAAGGCCGCGTTCCTGCAGCACGGTTGCTGGCAATGTCACGGCACGCAGGGGCAGGGCACTTCGGCGGGGCCGAAGCTGGCGCCCGATCCGCTGCCGTTCGAGACGCTCTCGACCTTCGTGCGCACGACGTCGCGGCGGATGCCGCCGTTCAGCGAGAAAATTCTCTCGAATGACGATCTCGCCGACATCTACGCCTATCTGTCGTCGATTCCAAAAAGCCCGGATCCCAAGAGCATCTCGCTGCTCAATCCGTAGTCGCGCGCCCGAGGGCGCAGGACAGATCCCCCGGCCGTCCGGCCGGGGGATTTTGATTCGCGCCGGCCCCGATGCAGGACCTGCGGCCTTGGCGGCCCGGCCGGGCGACGGCCAGGGCGTGTTTGGTCGCATTTTCTGCGGCCAACCGGCGCCCACTCCGCCGCAAGATGCTCTAGACTTGTCCGACAAGAAGCGCCGCATCGAAGGCGGGCAGACAGTCACGGGGAGGATGCAAATGTCTCAGCGCGGAGCAGCCCTCGTTCGCGCCGTTGCCGGCGTCGCAGGCGTGGCAGCGCTCGCCGTTCACGTCCAGTCCGCCGCCGCGCAGGGGCCCGCCGGCAGTGCCCCGAAACCGTCCGAAAGCTGGAACGCTCCGGACATGCTCGCGTCGGCGCGCGCCGAAGGCGCGCTTCTCGTGTACGGTTCGATGAACGAGCAGGAAGCTCTGCCGCTGTGGAAACGGTTCGAGGAGGCGACCGGAATCAAGGTGAATTATGTGCGCTCCTCCGACACGGCGATCTGGAGTCGTGTCGCCATCGAAAACCGCGCAAAACAGCATTCGTGGGACGTCGCGGTGACGACCGCTGTGAGCACGGTCCCGCGGGAGTTTCTCGCACCGTTCGATCCGCCGCAGGCGTCCGGCCTCATCCCGCAGGCAAAAGACCCCGACCGCTATTGGTACGGCGTGTACGCCAACTACAACACGCCGTCCTACAACACGAACCTCGTCGAGCCATCGGACCTTCCGAAAAGCTACGAGGAGTTCGCGCGGCACAAGGAATGGGCGGGAAAAATCGCGATCGACAACACCGACTACGAATGGCTGAGCGGCCTGTTCGCCTATTTCGGCGAGGAACGCGCGCGCGCGCTCGTTGCCGACATCATCGCCAATCTCGATCCGGTGGTCGTGGACGGACACCTCGCGCTGGCGCGGTCGGTCGGGTCGGGCGAATACCGGCTCGCACTCAACAACTACGCCTCCCTCACGCTCAACGTGAAGCTCGGCGGCGCGCCAACCGACTTCTTCGCACTCGACCCGGTCTCGGTGTTCTTCGGCGCGGTCGCCATGAACGCGCAGGCGCCGCATCCCAAGGCCGGCCTGCTGGCCGCCAATTTTCTGCTGAGCCGGGAAACGCAGCAGTTTCTCACGCGCCGCGGACGGCTGCCGACCCGGCCCGACGTGGAACCCAACCCTCGCGGGGCGCTTGACGGTATCCGCAAGAAAAAGGTGGTCGCCGCCGTGCTTTCACCGCGCGATCAGAAGAAGTGGCAAACCCGTTTCAAGGAACTGTTTCAACATCGTTGAGATGATTGCCCGAAAAACGCCACGATGGAACTGTCGTTCCGTTGGAACCCGGCGGTACGCAAAGGAGTTGACGTCCTGCAGATTGTGGGTGGGGGCAACGCCAAGGATCCACAATGCATACCTCCGAAGAATACCGAAAATTCTACGAACAATGCCGCCGTGCTTGCAGCGAAATGGATTCTCCCGAACAACGTGCGATGATGGCGTCCATGGCCGAGACCTGGCTGCTTCTCGCCCGCAAGGCCGCCGCTCAGGAGCGCCTGCGCAAGAACGCCCCATCCGAGCCCACCTCCAACTGACGGACGTTCACGCGGAGCGCCGCGACGGAAGTCGAGAACCGCCCGCACGGGCGGGGAGGGACGCGTCGCGTTCGTCCGCCATGCCCGCAGCCGACTGACCGGCGCCGGCCGGCACCCGCGCAGGCAGACCGGAAGGCACATCGCCGCAGGTCGCGCCATCCTCCCGACCACATTGACCGCCGCGCGCCGGAGCGGGATTCCGGTGATCGGGGTCTTGGGCCTGCCGGGCGCAGTGCTCGCGCGCCAGTCGCAGGGCGGCCTCGAAACGGGGCAGTTCGACCGCGCGCGCAGTCGAACAGCGATATCGCCAGCGGTCGACCTCGAAGCGAAGACGCTCGACGTCGTAGCCGAACCCGGCGGCAATCCGCCTGGCGTCGGCCTCGAGGGCCTGGATCGCCGCCGCGTGCGCACGATTGCGCCGGGCGAGGTCGCGATTGGTGTCGCGCTCGAAACGGGCCGCGCGCCACCGGCGGCGCAGGGCCTGGGCGAGTTCCAGGCCGGGGACAACGGACATTTCGGCCCAGGCTGCACGCAAGATGGCGGCGCGGTCGAAGCTGTCGTCGGCACGGGTGAGGTGGCGCGTGATTTCGAAGAGCGGCACGTGGGCGATCTCCGCGGTTGTTTCCAGATCGGAAACGATCGCGGATCGTGCTAGTTCGGAAACGTTGCTGGAACGGAAACAACCCGCGAGCCGCGATGTTCGGCCGGGCGGGGAGCGCCGTTACCGATTCGGCAGGGGCCTGGCCGGATCGGTCAAGCTCGCTTGAGCAACCGTTCGACAATGTCGACCGCGGTCTCGTGCAGGTCGTCCGGCGCGTTCCTCAAGAGGGCATCGACGCTGCGGCGCGCGGGAGGGCGCCAGAGCTCCTGCGGTTCGACATCAAGGGCCTCGGCCAAGGCCGCGATTTTCTCGGGATTGAGGCGATGCTGCTGGGTCCGCCAGCGCCAGACGCTGGTGCGATCGATGCCCAACCGATTGCCGACCTGCTCGTCGGAGAGGCCACGATGCTCCATCCACTCGCTGATGTAGAGATGCGCGCGGGCCCGGGAGCGGATTCTCGTTACCATGCCGGCGATCCTAAGCCGCTGGACACCTTGCGTCGCCTAGCAGATCCTCGACAAGTTGGCAACATGGCTCTTGACAGGACGTTACCGAATTGGTAACAACGCCGCATGTCCGTATGTCGCGAGATTTCACTCGCCCGGCTCGACCGGAGCGCGCGATCAAACGCCCACCCCGCGAGGCGGGGTGCGCCGGGCCGGGAGCGGGGACCTTGTCCCCGCTCCCGAATTCCGGGATCCGCTTCGTCTGTCGATCGGCCCGGGGACGGACGGTGACTCCGCGCGGTCCGCGCGACGACCACGTGGTGATCCGGCTCGCCGACGAAGGCGTCCCGGTCGCGGCGATCGCGCGCGCGACCATGCGGCCGGCCGAGGAGTTGCGCCCGGTGATCGCCGAGGCGGTGAAGCGCGGTTATCTGGTCGCCATGCCGGCATCCGATTGGCCGCCGGGTTCGCGCCGCGACACGCGTGTGCCGACCGTCGCGGCGATTCGCGTCGGCGAGCTTGGTGCCTTTGTGGGCGCCCTGCAGCGCAGCCTGCGATTGACGGCCGGGGAGGCGCGCTTCCTGGCGCTCCTCGTCCAGCGGGGAGAGGCCGCGCGTCCGACGCTGCATGCCGCCATCTCGGGCGACGAGCCGGAAAGCGATCCGAAAACCGTCGACATTCACGCGTCGCGGCTGCGCAAGAAGCTGCGCGCCTTCGGCATCGCCATCGAGACGATCTGGGGGCGGGGCTACGCGCTGAGCCCGGACGCCGTCCGCAGAATTCGTCTCGAGGTCGACCGTGCGACCCGATACGACATGGGTCCGGCGCAGCCGCGCGAGAAGGCGCCTGACTGCGCGGGCCTGCCGGCATGCGGCGGCTGAGCCCTTGCGCGAAGGCGTTTTCCGAACGGAATCGATCCCGGGACGCGCGGTGCGCGCAAAGGGCCGCGGCATGTGGAACAACGCACGCGCACTCGGCGCGACTTCGTTTACTCGCCTGCAACCTCGTCCACCTAATTCCCGACGGCCCGTTGCACTCCGCCTCCGCTCAACAGCGGAGGCTCCATGTCCAAGCCAGGTCCGAAACGCCGGAAAGGTGATCGCTATCCGTCCGGCAAGCTCAAGCCGGAGGATCCGCCCGCCGTCGTCAGGCGCATGCTCGATCTCGCACGCGCCGGCGCGGCCGATCAGTTGCTCGCCACGCAGCTCGGCTGGTTGCGCGTGAACGGTTTGCTCGACGACAGGCAGGTGACGGCCGGGATGCGGTTCGCCGCGATCGTCGGCCAGCACGACCGCGTCCACGGCTTGCCCCGTCGTTCGACGCCGGCGCTGTCGTACCAACGCGGGTTCGGGGCCTTCGGCGCAGGCCGTGCGGAGTTCAACCCGGAAAGTCCCGACTATGACGCGGAAAAGATCGTGGCGATCATCGGTCGCTACGAAGAGGTCGTGGATGTGCTGCGCGGTCTCGATCCGTCCGGGAACACGCATCGATTGGTCGTCGCGGTCGCCGTGGAGGACCGCGCGCCCGAATGGAGCGAGCGCGCGCCGCTGGCGGCGGGTCTCGATGCCCTCGCGCGGTATTTCAAGCTTCCCCCCTCGGTTTGAGCGCACGGCGATCGGTAAGGCCGGATCCGGAAGACGGCGACGCGGGCGGTGGCCGGAACCTTCCATATAGAACCCGGTTGTCTGTCAACATCGAGCAAGGAACGCGTTCATGAGCACCGGCGAGGACATGTTGATGAACTGGCTGCGCGATGCGCACGCCATGGAGGAGCAGGCCGAGCAGATGCTGAGCAGCCAGGCTCAGCGGATCGAGAACTATCCCGAGCTGAAAACGAAGATCGAACAGCACCTGCGGGAAACGCGACGACAGGCGGATCTCCTGCGGCAATGCATCGAGCGCAAAGGCAGCAGTACGTCCGTCGTGAAGGATACGGCCGGCCGCGCCACGGCGTTGGCGCAGGGCCTGAGCGGACTGTTCGTCGGCGACGAGGTGGTGAAAGGATCGATGGCGAACTTCGCTTTCGAGGAAATGAAGATTGCGTCTTACAAGATCCTGATCGCGGCCGCCGAGGAATGCGGCGACAGCGAAACCAAGCGCGTCTGCGAAAGCATTCTGCACGAGGAAGAGGCCATCGCGGCCTGGCTCGACCAGAATCTGCCCGCCATCACGCGACAATATTTGGCGCGAGCGGAAAGCGGCGTCGCCGCCACGCACTAGGCAGCCCCAGAGGCGCGCAGCCGGAGCGGACAAGTCTCGCGGAAGCGAGCGCCTTCGCGGGACTTTTCGTCGCAAACGCGGGTCGCGACGGAACCCGGCGCTCAGGTCTCACCGTTCGAGGTCGGCCGCCTCCGTGGCGAGGCGGGCGTGTGCAAGGCGAGATGATCGTTTGGAACCTTTCCGGCTCTGATGGAATCAAAGCCGGGGCTCCAGGTTTTTGCCTTGACGCGTCTTCTTCACGCGAACCGATACTCACTTCGCTCGAAAACGCCCTAGCGTCCCCCCTGACCGGTGGTCGAGGGCGGATTGGCCGGGCGCGCGGGCGCACTCGCTGTTCCTTGCGTGTTGGTCCCAGGTCCCGTCGCGGTCGAGTTGCTTCCCGTCCTGTTTCCATACCCGAAGATGAACAGGGCGATGAGGATCAACACGACGATGCCGGCGATCCATGCCCACGCATTCGATCGGTCGCCTCTCGGGGTGTTGAGCGGGTTTCTCGGATCAGACATCAAAACCTCCATGACATTGGCGGCCAACTCGATACCCGCGGGGAAGGTTCCTGCCGTCGTGCGGCGACGGAAGATCCGATTTGCCGTACACGACGGTGTACGCGTCACCGACGCGCCGCAATTCCCCCGCGTGCAATCCACGTGCTTCGCGTCGGACGCGACCGGTGCGAGGCGCATGGGCGCTCGTTCGTGGCGGAACCGCCGAATCCCGGAACAAATAGAAGAGCCTCGAATTGCCTCGTCAGTCTGATCGACGCGGGTGGAGGACCAGAGACCTGGATGAGGAGAGTTCCATGAACGAGAGGCGTGTTAAACCCGTGGCGGCACAAGTCGCTGCTGCCGCTGCGATCGGTGCATTCGCGCTCGGCTTTGCGACTCCGTCGGAGGCTGCCGGACGGTACTATCACCGCCATGTCGGGCCGATCGGCGCGGCGGCTGCGGGCGTCGGACTCGCGGCCGGAGCGATTTTGGGAACAGCCGCCAACGCCGCCGCCTCGGTGTTCGACGGTGGCTACTATGGCTATTACGGCTACGGGGACCCCTACGCGTACGATGCGGCGTATGCGTATGAGCCCTACGCCGATGTGTACGCCGCCGAGCCGGCGTATGCGGCAGAACCGGCGTATGCCGAGCCATACGCGGCCTACGGGGCGGCGCCGTGCAGTTGCGGCTACACCTCGGCCGCTTATGGCTATGCGTATGAGCCATCGTTCGGATACGCGACGGGGCCGAGCTACGGCTATTCGTACGACGCCGCGGCACCGAGCTACGGCTACGCCTACAACGACGCCGAACAGGCGTCCGAGCGGAGCTACGTGAGGACGAACCGCAGCTCCGCCTATACGGGCGGGCGCCGCCACTACGCCACGCGCGCATCGTTCGAAACGAGCGAAGCGCGCGGCTACGTGGCGCCGCGGTCATCGCGCGTGTCGGCGAGAGCGTCGGTGGAACCGGAGGCCTCGGTCCGCGGCCGCACGCGCACGGAACTGCGACGCACGCGCAGCACGACGGGAGCACGCGCCGCGGCGGAGCCGCGGGGTTCGATGAGTGCCCGCGCGGCGGCCGGCCCCGGCGGCAATCAGGGCCAGTGCTTCGTCTCGACCGACAAGGACAAGGGCTTCGGCTACTACGGTGCCTGCAAGAAGTGAACGGAAGCGTGACGCGGGGCGGCGCCGGTGACGCGTCACCCGTCCCAGTGTCGGTTTACTTCGATTTAACCCGGCAGGGCTAGGTTCCGAATTGTCATCGTCAAACTTCCAACGCCCGGGCGGCTTCCGCGCCGGGCGTTTTTGTTTGCTCGAGCCCTCGCCTGAATTCTTTTCACCTCCCGGCAACGTCGGAAACGTCGGCAGCGAATGGCGGCGCGCCGTCGCGCGCGCCTGGGTCGTCCTCTCGACGGTACGACGCGTGGAAACGAGCAGAGGGAAACCGTCGTGGCACACATGCTGTCATGACTGCGGAACAAAGCCCCCCGGCACCGGTTCAGGGAACTTCGTCCTTGACCATCAGCTGGCGTCTGCATTGAATCGACCGGGAGGTCTGCAGCGGCTTTATCCGCAGTTCTCAGGTGCAGTCTAGCTCGATGAACCGGCGCGCTTCGTTGAGGCGAACGGTGATGACTTTCGTCATGACACGGAGGTTGGGACGTCGTCGACTCCGAACGTCAAGACAACGCCATCGACAGACGTTCATTCGATCCGCCACCGCCGTTATGAGCCAGAAACGGAGTCCTCGATGAAGAGAAGCGCGGAATGCGATCCTGATCCGTCGCATGTGCGGGAATCTCGCAGCGGTGCTACGACCCCAACCTTCCTCTATCATCCCGCAAAAGGCGCGCGAATTTTCGAGCTTGCGCCCGGCGAGGCGCCGCCGCCCGGCTGGCACGATACGCCTGCCGCTTTCGCAACACGGACCGAAGCGCAGGGCGGGCGCGGGACGCCGAGAAAAATTACGTTGAGCAAGAAGGGAGCGCGGCGGAGACCCGTGAAAGTGGACTCCGGCCGCGGGCCTGGTCGCGACGCGGCAGGTCCGCAATGACGCTCACGACCAGGGCGCCATGCTCCACGAAGACAAAGGCCAGGACGCCGCGCGCGAGTTCGACGACGAGACGCAGGAGCGCGGACATGCCGGCGGACGAGGCCGACGCCGCCGGCGGCGCGGCGGCGCAACGTCCCCGCCGAAACGAAGGCACGTTCGCCGATGAATTCCTGGCGGTTCTCCGCGCGGACTTCAGTGCCCACGGGAGGACGGCGGTCGCGCAATGCCGCGAAAAGGACCCCACGACGTACGTGAAGCTGGTTGCCTCGCTGCTGCCGAAGGCCACCCAGGACGAGCCCGACGAATTGAGCGATGAAGAGCGAAAACGGCGCATCCGCGCGCTCATCGACATGCTCGGGTTCGGCACGGGCGCTGCGCGAGCTGCAGACGCTGCTCGAAACTGAGAAGCGCCGGCGCGAGCGCACCAGGCTCTTGCGCTACGCGCCCTATGCGAAGCAGCGGGCGTTCCATGCCGCCGGCGCAGTTCACCGCGAGCGGTTGCTGATGGCGGCGAACCAAGTGGAAAAGACGTGGTGCGGCGCGGCCGAGATGGCCTTCCACCTCACGGGTCGCTATCCGGACTGGTGGGCCGGCCGCCGTTTTCCTGGGCCGGTCCGCGCCTGGGCCGGATCGCAGACGCTCGAGGTGACGCGCGACGGCGTACAGCGCGTGCTCGTCGGCGAACCGCGTGACGAGGCGAGCTGGGGTACCGGCATGATCCCCGGCGACGACATCATCGACTGGTCGCGCCGGCGCAGCGCCACGGACGTGCTCGACGGGCTCGCTGTGCGCCACGTCTGCGGCGGCACGTCGACGCTCGGGTTCAAGTCGTACGACCAGGGGCGGGCCAAGTGGCAGGCCGACACGCTCGACGCGGTCTGGTTCGACGAGGAGCCGCCGCCGGACGTCTATGGCGAGGGTCTCACCCGCACGAACGCGACGGGCGGCATCGTCTGGCTCACGTTCACACCGCTGCTCGGCATGTCGGAGGTCGTGCGCATGTTTCTCGATGGAGGCGGGGAGACGATCGACACATGACGGTATCCTTGCGATGAGCCGGCATCTGGTGCGCATGACGCTCAACGATGCGGAACACTTCGGCGCGACCGAGCGCGCCGCGATCGCTGCGGCTTACCCGGAGCACGAGCGCGAGGCGCGCACGCGCGGGCTGCCGGCGCTCGGCTCGGGGCTCGTCTTTCCGGTCGCCGACGAGGCCGTTGCCTGCGACGCGATCGAGATCCCGCGCCACTGGGCGCGCATCATCGGGGTCGACTTCGGCTGGGAGCATCCGTTCGCGGCCGCACAGCTCGCCTGGGACCGCGACGCCGACGTGATGTACGTGGCGGCGACCTATCGCGAGTCGCAGGCGACGCCGATCGTGCACGCCGCGGCGATCAGACCGTGGGGCGCCTGGATTCCCTGCGCCTGGCCGCACGACGGCCTGCAGCACGACAAGGGCTCCGGCCAGGCGCTCAAATCGCTCTACGCCGCGCAGGGGCTCTCGATGCTGCCCGAGCACGCGACGTTCGAGGACGGCGGGAGCGGAGTCGAGGCCGGCGTCATCGAGATGCTCGACCGCATGCGCACCGGCCGCTTCAAGGTCTTCCGCCATCTCGACGACTGGTTCGCCGAGAAGCGGCTCTATCACCGCAAGGACGGGCAGATCGTCAAGGAGCGGGACGACCTGATGAGTGCGACGCGCTACGCCCTGATGATGAAACGTTTCGCGCTTCCGCAGCCAGCGGCGAGGACGGCACGGCCGCAGCGTCAGAGCTCACCCGGCGCCTGGATGGGCGGGTGAGAATGGCTGCACCGCGCAGGCGTGCCGGTGACGGGGCCTGTCAGATCAAAATTCGACGCGGTCGTGATCCGCATCGATTGCTCCGGGCCTGGTAGGGCCAGGCAAGAGTCGTCACATGGCTCCGATGGTTTCGTCGGTTTACTCCGGCGCAACCCGCAAGCGCTAGCTTCCGAATTATCACGCTCGATACTCCCGCGCGCCCGGCCACCGCCGGGCGTTTTTGTTTTCGGGCCGCTCCGTGAGCAGCGGCCTCCACCGCGGAAATATCCATGGCATTGTTTCCTCCCGCCTACGGCACCGGGCTGGGACAGCCGGACTGGCGCGCCTCTGCTCTTGTGCCGTTTGGCACGGCCTTTCCGTCCCCGGGCCCCGTCCCCTCATCGGCTGCTCCGTTCGGGTTCGTGAATTTTGCGTCAGCTCTCGCTCCTGACCTCATCGACCAGTCTGGCCCCGGTGCCGCAACGCGGTCCGCCTCGACAGAAGCATCGGGCAAGCAGAACGACGCGAGCAGCGTCGCAGATGCGACGTCCGTCAGCCCTTATGATTCGAATCCATTCGATCTGAATGATCCGTGGAGCCGGGTTGCTGCGCAGTTCGGCGTGCTGCCGGATGTTGCACCGTTCACTGCTCCGGACGCTTCCTCCGAAGGACCATCGCCGGCGTTCGTAAGTTTCCTGACATCGTTCGCCCCCAGTCTTGCTCAGGTCCACGATCCCTTTGACTGGCGCGACCCATCGTTTGTGGATGCTTCGCGTGTCTATGCAGCGGATGTGGTGCGCGGCGGAGTGAATGGGCTTCCCTGGCCGAACGACACCGGGGTCACGTCACAGGTCAGTCCATCGGACGCAAGCGGTCTGCTTTGGCTCAAGTCGGTCGACCCCGATCAGTGGCCGCAGACGGCGAGCGACCGAAATCAGGACGTCGGGGCGAATGACGCCAGCGTTCCCTGGTGGCTCCATCAAGCGACCTCGGCGCCAGGCGACGTGCCGGTTGCGAGCGGCGCATCCGGCTGGCAGCGCAACACGGACACGTATTGGCCGCCGGAATCGGAGCCGATCTCCGGCCTGGAAGCCGGCCTGACCGGAACTGGAGATGTCCTGTCCTTCGGCCTCGAGCCGGAATTCGAGGCTCTGCAGTACGCGTCCGGCTGGCGTCCGGAGACCATCCTGAAAAATCCGATCGCTGCATCTGCATTCGGCGCAGGTCGGCTCCTTTACGAGAACCTGACGGGAACGCCCGGACTTGCAACGCGCAGGTTCAGAGGAGTGACCGACTACGCCCAACGCCGGAGCGATGCTGCGTTCCATCAGCATCCGTTCGCATACAGGGCGGGGGAAGCGGGGGCCTTCCTTGCGACATTGCCAGGAGGGCTGCGTGCCGTTGCGGCGGTGCCACAACTTGCCGTCAGGGCAGGGCCGATCGCACTCGCCGCCGGTCGAGCCGCACGAGAAGGTCCCGCGCAACTGATGCGTGCGGGGCTGCGCGCTTTCGAAGAAGACGCAGTACGATACGCGGAAAAGATCAAAAGATTTGAGAGCACCCAGCGGCTGCGTAGCAATGCAAAGAAGGGAAGGGACTTTGAAGATCTCAAGAGCGCTGAGGAGGCGACGACGGGAAACCCGTACGCGAGGCAAATAACCATCGTCACGGCGACGGGTTCACGGGTGCGTATTGATCTGATAAGCAAGGACGTCAAAACAGGCGAGATCCGGATAAAGGAATTCAAGTCATCCGAAATTGCGCGCCTGAGGCCCAACCAGCGAAGGGCTTTCGAAGAACTCGAACGTCTGGGCGGTCGAATAGTTGGCAAAGGAAAGGATGGATTTCCCGGAGGCATGGAAATCCCGCCCACCAAGGTCGAGATCGTTCGCCCGCCGAAACCGTGAGAGAAAGCCCATGACGTTTGCAGAGCTCGACCGCATTGATATGTGGGTCATCGACAAGGAAAAGGGCCGAATCCGGCTCCTGATTTTCGACCACATGAGTTGGGACGAGAAGGACGGGACCGCTTACCTGGACGAAGAGCATCACCTCAGATTGCTGCAGGACAAGATTTGGCTTTACCTGAACTTCGTGCAAGACGGCGAAATATACGACAAAGTGCCGGATGCCAAAGGCCTGGATATCGTCATCGATGTTGTGACGAAATATCCCCCCTCCGAGATCGCGAAGACTTTCTTCAGTCAGATTCGACATGTCGTCGAGGAGGAGCATTGCTCTTTCCAGGTCCGCCATTCGCCGGTCGAGGAGTAGATCGGGAAAAGAGAAGCCGCGCGCCGTTCTTGGGTGGGGGAAACCTCTTGATGTAGACCAAGCCGACAAATCGGTCTTGTCGTCATTGATGAGGCCCGCGGAAGAGGGTCGACTCCTCATCAGCGATCATTTCAGTTGGGATTGGAGGGACGGAGACGCGTTCCTCGACCGGTCGACCATGATTTTCATCTCGATCTCATCGAGGAAAAGTGGAGATCATGTGAGCTATCCGCTCGCGCGCTTGCTGAGGCGCGATGTGACCGCAAGGTTCGAGCGGTCAAGGCAGGACCGCGATGGAGCTCGACGCGATGAGGTCTGCGCGCCTGTGGCGCGGCCGCGTGGGCGACACCGGGCCCGCCGGGATCGCTCTCGACGATCGAAACGTCAAACATGCGCCGGAAGCGGCGCATTTTTCATTTCTGACCCAAGGGATCCGAGGGAATGACCGAAGAACCGACCGGAACGCGTCAGCCCAAGGGCAGGGCGATGCTGCGCAAGGCCGAGCTCCCGTCGCAGCCGGAGGCGACCGCGCCGCAACGAGCGATCGACGACGATTTTCTCAAGCTCGCGCTCGACCGCGCCGAAACCGCCTTCGCGCGCGAGCGCGAGAACATCGCGCAGGCCTACGAGGATCTCGAATTCCGCGCCGGCGAGCAGTGGCCGGCCTACGCGCGCCAGGCGCGGGAAAGGAGCAAGCGGCCGATTCTCACCGTCAATCGCATTCCACAGTTCGTCCGGCAGGTGACGGGCGACATCCGGCTGATGAAGCCGGCCATCAAGGCGGTGCCGGTCGACGCGCGCGGAACGACGGAGGTTGCCGAGCTCATCTCCGGCATGATGCGCTACATCGAGAACCGCTCGGAGGCGCAGTCGGCCTACGCGCTCGCCGCCGACAGCCAGGTGACCTGCGGCATCGGCCATTGGCGGGTGACGACCGAATACGCCGAGGAGACGACGTTCAACCAGGAAATTCGCATCGTGCAGATTGACGATGGCGTCTCGGTGCTGTGGGACCCCGACGCGACCCTTCCGACGCGCGAGGACGCCAAATGGTGCCTCGTGCCGGTCGACATGAGCCGGCGCGCCTTCTGCGAGCGCTACCCTGACGTGCCAGTCGAGCAGTTCCGCTTTTTCGACGGCCGCTATCACGAATACTGGTTCGGCGAGGATTTCGTCCGCGTCGCCGAATATTGGGAGAAGCGGCCGGCGAAGCGCCGCCTTGCGCTGCTGCCGAACGGGGCGATCGACGACCTGACGTGCGTCGACGAGGAGACGGTCGAGGCCCTGCGCGCGCAGGGCGCGCGCATCGAGGAGCGCGACGGCCACAAGATCTTCCGCTCGCTGATCACCATCGGGCACGTCCTCGAAGGTCCGCGCGAATGGGCCGGCCGCATGATCCCGATCGTGCCGGTGATCGGCGAGGAGGTGCGCATCGGCCGCCGGATCGTGCGCCATGGCATCGTGCGCTTCGCGAAGGATGCACAGCGCATGTACAACTATTTCCGCTCGACCCAGACCGAAGTGGTGGCGCTCGCCCCGAAGGCGCCGTGGATCGGCACCGAGCGCAACTTCAAGGACTACATCGATCGCTGGGAGACCGCGAACGAGGAGGCGTGGCCCTATCTGCCCTACACGCCCGATCCGCTCAACGGCGGCGCGAGCCCTCAGCGCAACGCGCCGCCGGTGACGAGCCCGGGCCTTTCCGAGGGCGTCGCGCTCGCCGATAACGACATGAAGGCGGTGACCGGGATTTACGACGCCTCGCTCGGCGCGCAGTCGAACGAGATCAGCGGCGTCGCGATTCGCGCGCGCCAGGGCGAGGGCGACGTCGGCACCGTCTGCTATGTGCAGAATTTCACGCGGGCGATCCGGCACACCGGACGCATTCTCGTGGACCTGATCCCGCACATCTACGACACCGAGCGCATGGTGCAGGTGATCGGCGAGGATGGCCGCGCCGACACGATCGTGATCAACAAGGCCTCGGCGCCGGCCGAGCTTGGCGAAGAGGCCGACGAACCGCTCGATCTCGGAGCGCGCGAGGGTGGGCAAACGGAATCCGCCGAAGGCGAAGGCGCCAACGACACCGCGCCGACCACTCCGAAGCCGCGCGGCTGCGCGGTGCTCAACGACGTCACGATCGGCGCCTACGACATCACCATCGACACCGGTCCGGGCTATTCCACCCGGCGTGCCGAGGCGAAGGACGGGATGGCCCAATTCATTCAGGCCGCCCCGCAGGTCGCGCCGCTCATTCTCGATCTCTACGCCAAGGCACAGGACTGGCCGCTTGCGAACGAGATCGCCGAGCGGATCGAGACGGTGCTGCCGCCGGCGATTCAGGCGGCGCTCGCCCGGCGGCGCGGCTTTGGACCGATGCCGGCGGTTCCGGGCTCAGTGCTTTCGCGCCCGGTCATGCCCGCTACGCCGGCGCCGCCCGTTTCGCCGATGGCGGCGATGGCAAGCCTTGGCGGACCTGTCGGCTTCCCGGGCGCGGCCGTGCCACCACCGGTCGCGATCGTCGAGATGCAGGCCGACCTCGCCAAGGCCGAAGCGGCGAAGCGCACGGCGGAACTGGGCGTGGCGGCGAAATCGATCGACCTCGAGATCAAGCGCATGGATCTCGCCGCGAAGGCAGGCGAGGTGGGCGCGGCATCCGGAATGGCCTCCGACGTGCTGCGCGAGATCGTCGAGGAACTCGCGCGCCAGCGCGGCATGATCGAAGCGATCGTGGCGAGCGCGGCGCCGCGACCGAAAAACTGAGGCGGGTTTACCTGCCCGCAACCCGGAGAGTCTAGCTTCCGAGTTGTCATCGTCGCGAAACGGCAGGGCGGATCGGCCGACCCGCCTTTACCCGCCCCGCGAGCTACAGCGGGTTCAAGTCCGCCGAAGCGTGGAGCGCGGAGACCGGAAGACGTAATCCGCCGATCGCAGACGGCGAAATACGCTGCGCTATTCCGCCCTACGGATCTCAGCCGGCTTATCTGCTGAATAAACGAAACGTCAGCTTCAGAGTCGTCACGCCGAAAAATCCCCAGCCGCCCGCCCGGGCGGCTTTTTTGTTGAGGAAACCCGATGACCGACACCACCGACGCGCGGACCGCCACGAGCGTGTCTGCCGAGGAAGAAGCCGTCCATGACACTGCGTGCGGTTGCGAAGCATGCTCGCAGTCGCAACAGGACGATGACCACGTTTCGCTCGCCGGCGAGGACGTCGGGAACGAGTCGCACGGCGAGGACGAAGCGGGCTCCGACGCCGGTGCCGAGCCATCCGCCGACACACCGCGCAAGACCTCGCGCTCGCGCCGTCTGAAGAACCGGCTGAGGCTCCTGCTCGAGGAGAACGCCGGGCTGCGGCAGCTCGTCGCCAGTGCTCCGCATGCGTCCGGTCCGGAGCGCGCCGAGCTCGCACCGCCGCGGCCGGAAGATTTCGGCAACGACACGCTCGCATACGATCGCGCGCTGCACCAATACGCCGCGCGTCAGGCGGTGCGGGAGGAATACCAGCGTCTGCACGCCGCCGAGGCGGCGCACCGCGCCGCGGCGGAGAGCCGGGCGCGGCTGGCCGCCTACCACGAGCGCCTGTCGGAAGTGAGGGATCGCATCCCCGACTTCGACCAGGCCATGCTGGAGGCGCGCGACCTTCACATCCGCGCGGATCTGCAGGAGTTGATCCGCGAAAGCCCAAAGGGACCGCTGATCGCCTACTACCTGGCGCGCAACCTCGACCGGCTGGACGATCTCAACCGGCTGCCGCCCGTGCAGGCGGCCCGCGAGATTGGCCGCCTCGAGGCCCGAATCCGCGGCCCGCAACCCAACGTCGTCACCAAGGCTCCGCCTCCCGTCAGCGCGCCGAAAGGTGGCACGGCCTCGCCCGCCCGCGATCCCTCCCGCATGAGCATGGAGGATTTCGTCAGGTGGCGCGAAGCCGGCAACGGCTGAGGCGGGCGCATCCATAGGAAAGGACCCGTATGGTCACCAACACGCTTCTCACCCCGAGCATCATCGCCAAGGAGGCGCTGCGCCTGCTCGACAACAATCTCGTGCTCGGCAGCCTCGTGCATCGCGGCTACGAATCGGAGTTCGACCGCAAGCCGAGCGGCCACAAGATCGGCGACACGATCACGATCGACAAGCCGGTGCGCTACACCGTGCGCTCCGGCTCGACCGCCGTCCCGCAGGACACGACGCACGGCTCGACGTCGATCGTCGTCAACATCCAGGAAGGCGTCGATCTGCAGTTCTCCTCGTCCGACATGACGCTGAAGATCTCGGACTTCTCCGAGTGCCATCTCAGGTCGGCGATGATGCAGCTCGCCAATTCCGTCGATCTCAAGCTCGCGGCGCTCTACAGGAGCGTTTGGAACTGGGTGAGCTCGCCGGGCACGACGGCGCCGATCGCCTCGTTCGCAGAGTTCACCAAGGCGCCGCAGCGGCTCGACGAGATGGCGGTGCCGGCCGACGAGCGCGTCGCTGTGCTCTCGCCCGCCGACAACTACGGGCTCGTCAACAACTTCACCGGCCTGTTCATCCAGGACACGGCGAAGACGGCCCTGCAGAAGGCGAAGCTCCCGACGATCGCCGGCGTCGATCCCTATTCGACCCAGAACGTGCAGACCCACACGGTCGGCAGCCGGGCCGGAACGCCGCTCGTCAACGGCGCCGGCCAGGCCTCGAGCTACGTGAACGTGCGCAACACCAACGCGCAGAACCTGGTGACCGACGGCTGGACAGCCTCGTCGGCCGTGCTCAAGCAGGGCGACGTCATCACCGTCGCGGGCGTGTTCGCCGTCAACCCGGTGACCAAGGCCGTGCTGCCCTATCTGCAGCAGTTCGTGGTCAACGCCGACGTCAGTTCCGACGGCACCGGCAACGCCACGCTGTCGATCTCGCCGGCGATCATCACGACGGGCGCCTATCAGACGGTCTCGGCGGCGCCCGCCGACAATGCGGCCATCACCGTGAACGGCACGGCTTCGACCGGCTATCTGCAGAACATGGTGTTCCACCGCAACGCCTTCGCGCTCGTGATGGTGCCGATGGAGCTGCCGCAGGGCGCGGTCAATCCGACGCGCGAGTCCTACAAGGGGCTGAGCGTGCGGCTCATTCCCTATTACGACGGCACCAACGACCTCGGGAACTGGCGCCTCGACATCCTCTACGGCGTCAAGGCGATCTATCCCGACTTGGCGACGCGGCTCAGCGGCAAGCTGACGTAAGCGAGGCGCGATCTGCCTGCAGCGGGCTGGAGCCGGGCGGTGACGCCCGGCTTCGGCACGGGTCATGCATCTTCGCCGTGCGCTTCGAGCCAGCACACGATGAATTTTCGCGTTCTCCGCGTCCCAGCGATGGGTATTGCAAACCGCCAATGATCTGACTGGAGAGTTTTGAATGAAAGCTGAATTTGCTATTGGGCCGTTCGGGATACCCATGCTCTCATTTGGTGATTCCTTCGGACCGAGTTCGAGCGAACCCACAACAAGTGACCGCGTTCAGGTGGCTGCACGGAGGAGAATCGATATGGCGGCATGCGAAGAACAGCGGATGCAGGATGAGTTTCATTGCAGAATGGTCGGTTTAAGCTCGTGTTGGGCGCAAGCAATGGCGCGCTACGTCGCTTGCCAAAAAGGATCGCCAATCCCTCCACTGAACTACTGAGGTAGATGTGGCTCCAATTGTGCCTGTTCATCGTTTCGTTCTGGAGGCGATCGATCCCGCCACGGAATGCGTGGTGGAGAGCGTTCAATTCGACGCGGACAATGTCGACGCTCTGCGCGAAATCGTGGGCGCAGAGGCGGGGGAGTCGTTTGCAGGATGTTGGTTCGATCTGACCGATGATGAATTTGGAAAACTGGCGAAACGATTTGGGCTGACGTTCGAGCCAGGCAACTTGCCCGTCAGCCTGCGCCTCGCTTCGCCGCTCGACGATCTGCCCTATTGCATTCACACCGGCCGAGAACTTCTGCTGATGCGGGCTGGCGTCAAGCCGCTTGCGTACTTCTGCGAAGCTCATCCCGACCCGGGCGGTTACCAGATCCCGGAGCATCTGTTCGATCCGCACGTCGCGGAGGGGCGTTTCGTCAAACGGGAATTCGTCATGTTGGGCGGGCGCGCCGCTAACGGCGAAATCCCGCGCACGCGCGTCGTTCTTTATGCGCTGAGCCAGGAGGAATGGCGTGTCGATGCCTTTGCGCTTGTGCTCGACACGGCGGCGAAGACCGGCTGGAACGAGGCCCTCGAGCGCATGACGGGATCGCTCCTCGGCTACGCCGAGTGGCAGAACGACGCCTTTGTGCAGCACATGACGTGTCGATCCGCGGGCAACGCAAACCCGGGCTGACCGGCCGCGCGTGACGGCCGACTCTCGACATCAATTATCCCCGCTCCAATTATCCCGGCTGCGAGCACGGGGCCGTTGACAAACGAACGGAGACACGTATAAGTTGTAGCGATGCAAACGAACGCGCGGAAAGAGAGGTCTCGCATGGCCGTGGCCAAGATCGTCGACCTGATGCTCTGGCAGGCGGCCGAGCAGGATCGGCTCCTGGCCGAGCTGCGGAGGGAATGCCCGGAGGAGGAGTTCAGGCGCTATCGCCAGATGATCGGAAGGTCGATGGGGTCGCTGCTCGACGATGTCATGAATCCGATCTTCGAGGTCTACCCGGACCTCACTCCGCCGCAGCTTCGCGAGCTGCCGCCGGGTCAGGGGACATGAGCCAGGTCATCGCAACGCGCATGCTCAAGATCCGTCGCCCGGACGGCGACATCGACGTTCCGGTCCGCGTCTTCGCGCCGGAGCTGGACATGGGCAGTTGGAAGTGCCGCTTCGAGATCGGCTGGCCGGACAATCCCAAAACCGCATGGTCGGGCGGGTACGATTCGATGCAGGCGTTGTTCCTGACGCTCGTGCACATAGGGGCGGATCTTTACGCGAGCCCTTACCACGAGACGGGCGAGTTGATGTGGGACGAGCCGGGCGGGGGCTATGGATTTCCAACCGTCGCCAGCATCCGGCATCTGCTCGTCGGCACGGACCGGAATTTCTAGAGCATGAACCCGAAAAGTGGATG
>CAZIGW010000155.1:0-8782 GCA_964538565.1 uncultured Hyphomicrobiales bacterium
TCGAGCGGCTGCAGGCCGACCTGTTCGTGCCGCCCGACCTCACCCCGATCGCGCCGAGCTTCCGGCTGTGGCGCTCGGCCGTGACCGTCGAGGAATTGACCACCACGGTCGCACGCTATCTCGGCGACGAGCGCACCCGCACTTCGTTCGAAAGCTTCGCCTCGAGCCGGCGCATCAGCCTCGATCCGAACGTCGGCGCCGACTTCCAGCTCCTGCGCTACGCCGAGCACCTGCTGGCGTCGGCGATCGGGGCCGCCTCCTCGCGTCTTGTCCTCTCGCTGCTGCTGCGCAAGCGCAACGTGTCGACCAAGGCGGCGCTGAAGCTGCTCGACGACGCCAACGCGGCCATCCACTACAATCGCGAGATCCTGCAGACGGCGCTCGATCACGTGCGCCAGGGCATCGCGGTGTTCGACAAGGACATGCACCTCATCTGCTGGAACAGGCAGTTCGGCGAAATCCTCGACCTGCCTCCCGAATTGGTGCGGATCGGCATCGCGCTCGAGGACATCCTGCGCTTCAACGCCGAACGCGGCGCGTTCGGAGCGGGCGAGGTCGACACGCTGGTGGGCGAACGGCTGCGCCGCTACGCCGCCGGCTCGGCGCCTTTTCTCGAGCGCTTCCCCGAGCGCGGCCTCGTCATCGAGGTGCGCGCCAATGCGATGCCGGGCGGCGGCTTCGTCACGACCTTCACCGACATCACGCCGAGCGTGGAGGCGGCCGAGGCGCTCGAGCGGGTGAACGCGACCTTGGAACGACGCGTGCGCGAGCGCACCAAGGAGCTCGAGCGGCTCAACGCCGAACTGGCACGCGCCAAGATCACGGCGGAGGACGCCAATATTTCCAAGACCCGCTTCCTCGCCGCGGCGAGCCACGACATTCTGCAGCCGCTCAACGCGGCCCGGCTCTACGTCACGAGCCTCGTCGAGCGACAGGGCAGCGGCGAAGAGGCGCGGCTTGCCGAGAACATCGACGCCTCGCTGGAAGCCGTCGAGGAGATTCTCGGCGCCCTGCTCGACATCTCGCGCCTCGACACCGGCGCGATGAAGCCGGAAATCGCGAGCTTCCGGGTGGACGAGCTCCTCGGGCAGCTCGAGGTCGAATTCGCCCCGCTCGCCCGCGAGAAGGGACTGGAGCTGGCGTTCGTTCCCTGCTCGCTCTCGGTGCGTTCGGATCGCCGGCTGCTGCGGCGCCTGTTGCAGAATCTCGTCTCGAACGCCGTGAAATACACCCCGGAGGGGCGCGTGCTCGTCGGCTGCCGCCGCCGTGGCGACCGGCTGCGCATCGACGTCTACGACACCGGGATCGGCATTCCGCATTCGAAGAAGCGCGCCATCTTCAAGGAATTCCATCGGCTCGACCAGGGCGCCAAGGTGGCGCGCGGCCTCGGTCTCGGCCTGTCGATCGTCGAACGCATTGCGCGGGTGCTCGACCACAAGGTCGAGATCCAGTCGCATCTCGGCCGCGGCTCGCACTTTTCCGTCGAGGTCCCGCTGGCGGAGGCCGTGCCGGCGCGCGATCACGCGCCGCCGTTGCGGGCCGAACCGGGCCAGCTCGCCAGCATGACGGCGCTGTGCATCGACAACGAGCCGAAGA
Source organism: uncultured Hyphomicrobiales bacterium (assembly GCA_964538565.1). GTDB lineage: Bacteria > Pseudomonadota > Alphaproteobacteria > Rhizobiales > Xanthobacteraceae > CAYVBN01. The sequence continues at coordinate 1,597 of CAZIGW010000155.1, forward strand.
TCCTCGACGGCATGGAGGCGCTGCTCGGCGGCTGGGGCTGCCGGGTCGTCAAGGCGTCCGGACTCCAAGCCGCGATCGCGCTCGTGGGCAGCCTGCCGCAGCCGCCGGACGGATTGCTCGTCGACTACCACCTCGACAACGGCACCGGCATCGACGCCATCGTGGCGCTGCGGAGCCGTCTGCGGATCGACCTGCCGGCGATCCTCATCACCGCCGACCGCGGCCCGGAAGTCCGCGAGGACGCGCGCGCACACGACGTGCAGCTGCTCTACAAGCCGCTCAAGCCCGCCGCGCTGCGCGCCCTGCTCGCGCAATGGCAGGTCCAGCGCGTCGCCGCCGCCGAATAGTCGGCCGGGCCGTCCTCAATCCGATGACGGCGCTTTCTCGGGACCCGCGGCGTGCGGCCACTGGCCGGTCTCGATCTTGGCCGCGGCGATCACCGCCTGGGTGCGGCTCTCGACCCTGAGCTTCTGCAGGATGGCGGAGACGTGGGCCTTCACGGTCGCCTCCGAGACGCCGAGCTCGTAGGCGATCTGCTTGTTGAGCAGCCCTTCCGACAGCATCATCAGCACGCGCACCTGCTGCGGGGTGAGCGTGGCGAGCCGCGCGATCAGTTCGTTGGTTTCGGCGTCCGCCCCGGCGCCGAGATCGATGTCGGGCGGGGTCCATACGCCGCCCTTGAGCACGGTCAGGATGGCGGCGCGCATCGCATCGACTCCGAGCGTCTTCGGAATGAAGCCGGACGCCCCGAAGTCCATGCAGCGGCGGATGACCGCCGGATCGTCGTTGGCGGAGACCACCACCACCGGCACGCTCGGATATTGTGCGCGCAGATACATCAGGCCGGAGAAGCCGCGTACGCCCGGCATGGTGAGATCGAGCAGGATGAGATCGATCTCGCCGCCGCGGTCGAGCAGCTCGGAGACCTCGTCGAACGAGCCGGCCTCGGAAATGTCGGCCCGCTCGAACAGGCCGGACACGGCCTCGCGCAACGCCCCGCGAAACAACGGGTGGTCGTCGGCGATCAGCAGTCGGTAGTGCGTCGTCTCGTTCAACCCGGGCGCCCTGCCTTGGCGATTTACCGTCGGGCCTGGTGTTTCCTGTCCCGCCGGCATCTTCCGACCCGATTCCCGCTCAGGCAAGCGGCAGCTCGCTGTCAGCGGCGAACCCCCACGGGCAGACTACGAATTGTTGACCATGGCGGTCCAGGCTTTCCGGTCAGGGTCAGCCGACCGTCCGCGGATCGAGGGACAATCCGCGCAAGAGACAATGGCCTGGCACGGCCCGTGCATACGTTTTGTTGGGACCGGAGGCGGGGCGATCGCCCAGCCCCCGTTCGCGGCCGCCCGACCAGCGCGCCGGGGAGGGCCGCACGGACGCAAAGGAATCGGGACGATGCCGAAACATCCGCACGCCCTGCGACACGGCCTGTCTTCCCGTCCGGTCGCGCCGCCAGCCTGGACCGCCTCCTGGCTGGTGTCCGGCTGGTCGGCGACCCGAACCGTCATCGGCACCATGCTCGGCCTGTGGGTCGGCTATGTGCTGGCCGTGCAGATGTTCGCCCACACGCTCAACCGGATCATCGTCCCGGTCCTGGCGCTGCCGCTCGGCGTGTGTCTTGCGGCGCAGGGCGCGGTCATTGTCTTCCTGGTCGCGCTCTATTTCTTCGCCCGGCGTTCCGGCCTCGCCCGATCGCCCTGACCGCCGGCGCGCCACACGAGCGCGAGCGGCCGTGCCGTCAGGCCGCGCATGGCGCCCGTCAGCCGGCCGCGCCCACGAACTGCAGCACGATTTCGCGGCGATGCGGGCGGGCGCGATGCTCGGCGAGGTAGATGCCCTGCCAGGTGCCGAGCGCAAGCGCGCCGCCCTCGACCGGCACGTGCAGCGAGACGCCCGTAAGCATCGCCTTGACATGCGCCGGCATGTCGTCCGGTCCTTCGGTGTCGTGCACCCACCCGGCATCCTCCGGGGCAAGCCGCGAGAGCGCCGTCGTGAGATCGGTGCGCACGTCAGGGTCGGCGTTCTCCTGGATGACGAGAGACGCCGACGTGTGGCGCAGATAGAGGAGCACCACGCCGTCCCGCCCGGCGATGTCCGCAAGGAAGCGCGCGACCTCGCCGGTGATGTCGACGAAACCCTCCCCGCGCGTCTCGACCGACAGCGTTGCGGTCGCGACCAGCGACGGGACCAGACGGCGGATGGCGGAGAGACGCGCGGCCACGGAACGATCAATACGGTTGCCGAGCCGATGGATGCCGGCCGGTCATGACGTGCGGCCGGTCACGACTTCCTCAGATCGCGCTGCATGGCGGCCATCATGTCCACCAGGTTGCGCCAGACCTTGCCCATGAAGGCGAAGGCGCGATCGAGCTCCGCGCTGCCCGGCCATTTCGGCGGCTCGACGCTGCCGGCGGGGTTCGCCACCCCGCCATTGACGCCGCCCGGCAGCGGCAGGCCGTGGTCGAGCAGCGCCTTCTTGAGCGCGGCGTTCTCGTCCTGTAGCCGGGCGATTTCCGCCTCGAAGGCGGCGCGATCGTCGGCCATCGCCCGGCATGACCAGCCCGACGCTCCCTGGTTGCAGAGGGACGTCTGGCCGGTGCGGCCGTCGAGGCGGATGAACCCGTTGTCGACACTGTGGAAGCTGTAGCGATTGCCCTCGCCGTCCGGAGCGGTTTCGGCGTGCAGCGCCGGCGCCAGTACGACACCGCCCGCCAGCGCAAGAGCGATGAGCGTTCGCATCATGATCATGATGTCCTCTTCTGCCCCTGCCCCGTTCCAGAACTTCGCGTGCCAGGCCACCCGTCCCCTTTCGCGGGTCGCCGCCTGCTGCGAGACGGCGGCCGGTCCACTCCGCGGGCGCCATCGACGCAGGCAAGAATCGGCATCGGCAGCCTAGCATCGGACGGCGCCCGGCGACATCGCGCCCGCGTGAGTGCAAGGCCGCGAAGGATCGCACCAGAGAACCATTCGGCGCCCGAGCGGAACGCGATTAGACTTTCGTTTCAGCGACTTGGCTGTCAAGCGCGGATTCTTGACTCCCCTACCCCCAATCAGTATGGTCCGCGCGGCTTTGCAGGGGGCAGGACGTCCGGCGTGCCGTGACTGCGCGGGGGTCGAGGGTATGACCAGCGACGCGCATCACAACGGCGAACCGGGAGACCGGCCGACCGACGAGGCCGCCCTCTCCGCGAGGCTCCGGCGTCTCGGCGAACGGCTTGAGCAGGAACAGCCGAGCAGATCGTCCGAATCCGAACGCGGGGCGCGATCGACCGCCGACGTGTCGGCGTTTGCCCGCGGCCTTCGGCTCTCGAGCGAGTTGGTCGCCGGGGTTCTGGTCGGTGCTGCCATCGGCTGGTTCCTCGATCGTTGGCTCGGGATCTCGCCGTGGGGGCTCATCGTGTTTCTGATGTTCGGTTTCGCCGCAGGCGTCCTGAACGTGATGCGAGCGGCCGGTGTCGCCTCGGGCGGCTGGCCGCCCGAGGACAACCGATAACTGCGGGTCGCCGGCGGCGACGAGGCAGACGAGGGACCAGAACCGGTCATGACCGTCGATCCAATTGAACAGTTTCAGATCGTCAAACTGTTCCCGATCACCCACATCGGCTCCTCGGAAATCGTCTTCACGAATTCGGCCGCTTTCATGCTGCTCGCGGTGGCGCTGATCACGGCGCTGCTGGTCGGAACGACGCGCGAGAAACAGCTTGTCCCCGGCCGCCTGCAGTCGATCGCGGAGATTTCCTACGAGTTCGTCGCCGACATGATCCGCAGCACGGCGGGCGAGGAAGGGCTGCGGTTCTTCCCCTTCGTGTTCTCGATCTTCATGTTCGTGCTGATCCTGAACTTCCTCGGCCTGATCCCATACTCCTTCACGGTGACGAGCCACATCATCATCACGGCGGCGCTGGCGCTGCTCGTGTTCTTCACGGTGCTGGGCTACGGCCTGTGGAAGCACGGCCTGCGCTTCCTCAAGCTGTTCGTGCCGCACGGCGTGCCGATGTACATCCTGCCGATGATCGTCTTCATCGAGGTCCTGTCGTTCCTTTCCCGCCCGATCTCCCACAGCGTGCGACTGTTCGCCAACATGCTGGCGGGCCACATCACGATGAGCGTATTCGCCGGCTTCGTCACCATGCTGGGCGGCTTCGGCCTGCTCGGATGGGCGGGGGCGTCGCTGCCTCTGGCGATGACAGTGATCCTGGTCGCGCTCGAGATGCTGGTGGCGTTTCTGCAGGCCTACGTGTTCGCCATTCTCACCTGCATCTATCTCAACGATGCGCTTCACCCGGGCCACTGACGCGCCCGACTTCATCCCGCACCTCACTCGAAGAAGGAGTTTCGTTATGGATCCGCTCGCTGCCAAATACATCGGCGCCGGAATTGCCTGCATCGGCATGGGCGGCGCCGGTGTCGGCGTCGGCATCATTTTCGGCAATTACCTCGCAGCCGCATTGCGCAATCCCTCGGCCGCGCAGGGCCAGTTCGGCAACCTGATCTTCGGATTCGCCATTACGGAAGCGCTCGGCATCTTTTCGCTGCTGATCGCGCTCTTGCTCCTGTTCGCGCTCTGAGATCGGACCTGGGGCGGACACGGCGCACGTCTCGCGGTCCGCTTCGCCTCTTCCCGTCTCCGTCGGAGCTGATCGATGGCTGAGAACCAAACCGCACACACGCAGACGCCGGGCGGTGGCACCCACGAGGGATTCCCGCCGTTCCAGAAGGACACCTTCGCGTCTCAGCTGTTCTGGTTCGTCCTCGTCTTCGCGTTGCTCTACGTGCTGATGGCGAAGCTCGGACTGCCACGCGTCGGCTCGATCCTCGCCGCCCGCCGCGAACGCATCGAGGGAGACGTCGCGGCGGCCAACCAGTTGAAGCGGCAGGCCGACCAGGCCTTCGCCGCCTACGAGAAGGCGCTCGCCGACGCGCGCGCGCGCGCGCAGGCGATCGCCCAGGAGACGCGTGAACGCCTCTCCGCCGACGCCGAGCGGGACCGCAAGGCGCTGGAGGACCGGCTCAACGGCAAGCTCGCGGACGCGGAGAAGGCCATCGCCGCCTCGCGCGCCGCCGCCATGGAGAACGTGCGCGGCATCGCGGTGGAAACCGCGGCGGCGATCGTCGCCCGTCTGACCGGGACCGCGCCTGCCGAGAAGGTCGCCGCGCAGGCCGTCGACGACGTGCTCAAGCGCTGAAGGGGCCGCCGATGTTGCTCGAAGCCGAATTCTGGGTCGCCGTCGCCTTCGTGGTGTTCCTGCTGCTGCTGGCCCGCATGCAGTTGCATCGTTCGGTCATCGGCGCCATCGACCAGCGCCGCACGCGCATCCAGTCGGAGCTCGACGAGGCGCGTCGCCTGCGGGAAGAAGCCGAGGCGGTTCTCGCCGAATCCGAGCGCAAGCGCCGCGAGGCGGAGAACGAGGCGAACGAAATGGTGGCGAACGCCAGGCTGGAGGCCGAGCGCATGGCCATCGAAGGCCGTGCCAAGATCGAGGACTTCGTCGCGCGCCGCACCCGCATGGCGGAGAACAAGATCGCCCAGGCGGAAGCGCAGGCGCTGGCCGACGTGCGCGCCGCTGCCGCCGACGCTGCGGTCGCCGCCGCGGAGAAGATCCTCACCCAGTCGGTGAAGGGCAAGGTCGCCGACGACCTCGTCGCCCAGGGCATCAAGAGCCTGAAGACGACGCTGAACTGAGCGGGCGAACGCCGCCCGCCCGGCGCTGCCGGCGTGACCGCGCGGCCGGACCCTCGTTCATCCCCTGTGCTTCGGTTTTCCCCGGCCCTTTTTCAGACCCTCGGCCGCTCCCGCCGGGTCGAACCCCACGTAGATCACGTAGGCGTCGAGCTCCGCCGGCTTCGGCACCGGGATGGTCATGTCCTGCTCGACGTGCGTGAACGGCACGTTGGTGTGATCGGGCGGGACCGTCACGTCCACGGTGTAGAGCTTGGTCCAGATGGTCTTGGGCTGCGGGCCCTCCTGCACGAGGGCATAGCGAAGCGGCACGGTGACCTTGCCGGGGCCGCCGGCCGGTCCGAGAATGACGCGGCCCTGCACCCCGACCCGCATCGTGACGGTGGCGCCGAGGACGACGCACTCGCGCGCCGTCTGGCCGAAGTTCACCTGGTAGCGAAGCCCGAGCGCGCCGTCGCCGGCGCCGGGCGCCGTCACCGACAGCGTGCCGGCCCCTTGCCGGATGTCGACGCTCGGACAGTTGAATTCGTCCGCCGGCTCGCCGGCGGCCGGCGCCGTGCCGGGCTGCGCCGGCTTGCCGATCAGAAAGTCGCTGATGCGATCGCCGATCGAGTCCCCGGCCGACGCCGCACGGATGCCGCTCGACGACGAACACGCCGCGAGAATCAGCGCGGCGATGACGAACACCGCCTGCACCGCGGTTTCGCGTCGCCCCTTGTCGTGCTCTCCCGTCCGCATCGCTGTCCGGTCCCCTGCCTGCGAGTTCCCTGTCGCTCCCCAGTTCAACATCCGTCGACGGCGCCGAACTTCAGCGGTCGCCCTTCAACTTGGCATAGAGCAGATGATCCTGCCATGTGCCGTTGATGCAGAGATATTCGCGCGCGTAGCCTTCGCGCGTGAAGCCGCATTTTTCCAGGAGACGGATCGACGCGTGGTTGCTCGGAATGCATGCCGCCTCGATGCGGTGCAGCCGCAGCGTGGCGAACGCGAACGCCGCGACGGCCCAGACCGCCGCGGTCATGTGGCCGTGTCGCGCGTAGGGCTCGCCCATCCAGTAGCCGAGGCTTCCCGCCTGGGCCACGCCACGGCGGACGTTGGCGAGGGTCAATCCGCCGACCAGCACGTCGTCCTCCTTGCGAAAGACGAAGAACGCGTAGGACTGGTCGGCGCGCTGGTCCTCGATGTAGCGGCGCACGCGCCGGCGGAAGGCGCTGCGCGTGAGATCGTCGGCCGGCCAGGTCGGTTCCCACGGAATGAGAAACCGGCGGCTTCGCTCGCGCAGGCTCGCCCATTCCTCATAGTCGGCGATCTGCGGCGTCCGCATGTAGACGCCCTCGCCCTCGATCACGGGCAGCGGTTCCGGGAATCCGACGGTGCGGAAGAAGGCCATGAGCGATGCGGCGCTGTCATGTCACCTGGAGCGAACCGTCAGCGCTGCAGGCTCAGGCCGCTCGTCGAGCCAAACTTTCCGCGATCGTGGCGGCGCTTTCAAGACCCGATGCCGGT
>CAZIGW010000156.1:0-17982 GCA_964538565.1 uncultured Hyphomicrobiales bacterium
CGGCGTCCATGCTCGGGCCGCGGCCGGCCGGGTCGAGCGTGATGATGGTGAAGAGCTTGTCGCGTGGGCCGGCGATGAAGAGCTGAAGCTGGCTGTGCTGATCGACCGGGCCGAGCGCGGCGAGCGGGGTCGTCCCCTTCCCGTCCTTGCCGAGACTTTCCGCCCAGAGCTGGACGTACCAGCGGGTGAAGCGCTCGAGCCGGTCGGCGTACGCCATGAGCACGGCGATCGGTTTCTCCGGCGCGAGCGCGACGGCGAGCGCAGCCCCCACGCAGGCCGGGATGTCGGCCGGCGCGGCGCCGGCGAGGACCGGCGCAAGCGCCTTGGCGGCCCCGGCGCGCACGGCCGCGACGTCGAGGCCGAGCACCGCCGCCGGCAGCAGGCCGACGTTGGTCAGGACGGAGAAGCGGCCGCCGACGCCCGGATCGTGATCGAGCAGCGCGATGCCGTGCGCCGCGCAGAGCTCGCGCAAACCGTTGCGCTTGCCCGGCTTGTCGGGCTCCGACAGGCCGAGGAAGATTTCACCCGTTCGTTCGCCGAGGCCCGCCTGCTTGACGGCGGCGAGCGCCGCGACCGTCTGCATCAGCGTCTCGGCGGTCGCGCCGGACTTGGAGATGGCGACGAAGCGCGTCGTCGCCAGCGGCAGGTGCGCGAGCAGCGAGGAAAAGGTCTCCGGATCGAGGTTGTCGATGAAGTGAAGACGCGGGCCTTCGCGCAGGAGCGAGACGCCCGGAACCGCATACCCGGCGAGCTGCGCCAGCGTCTGCCCGCCGAGGCTCGACCCGCCGGTGCCGAGGATGACGACGTCGCTCGCGCCCGCCGTGAGCTTTCCGGCCGCCCCGGTGATGCCGGCGAGGTCGTCGCGTCTTTCCGGCAGGCGCAGGAGCGGCAAGCCGCCGTCGGCGTGCCGGGACCTGAGCCAGGACACCGCCTCTGCGGAGCGGGCGAGTGCCTCGCCGAGCGCCGCCGCCGACACGCCGTGGCGGCCGACGCGTTCGGCGCGCGCAAACTCGATGGATTGAATCAGAGACATCGGGCACTCCGGAAGGGAGTGTCCAAACTAGATCAGCCGGGTGGGCTAATCCAGCGGCGCGGGCGCACTGCCCCGCAGCGCCGCCGCGGGCGTCGGCTTCACGGGGGTTGCGCCCGGCACGGTCTCCTTCGTGGTGTCCTTGGCCAGCAGGGCCGCCGGCCGGCCGACGGTCGCGACCAGCATGCGCCCGTCGAGCAGGCGCTTCGAGACCCGCTTCACGTCGTCCATGCCGACGGCGTCGATCAGACCGTTGCGCTTCTTGATGTAGTCGATGCCGAGCTTGTCGATCTGCATCTGCACGAGCTGGCTGGCGATCTTGGTCGACGTGTCGAAGCGCAGCGCGAACGATCCCTTCAGGAACGACTTGGCCTTGTCGAGCTCCTCCTGCGTGGGGCCGGTTTCGGCGAGGCGCCGGATTTCGTTCTCGACCACGTCGAGCGTTTCGCCGGCGCGGTCGGCGCGCGTCGCGGTGGCGGTCATGAACAGCGCCGCGTGCTGCAGCGGCACCAGCGTGCTGAAGACCGAATAGGCAAGGCCGCGCTCCTCGCGTACCTCGCGGTAGAGCCGCGAGGAGAACGAGCCGCCGCCGAGGATGTGGTTGACCACGTAGGCCGCCATGAAATCCGGGTCGTCGCGCCGCAACCCGGCGCCGCCGATCATGAGGACCGTCTGCGGCACGTCGAGGTCGATCGACACGCGCTCGCCGAGGCCGTGCGGCGCGATCGTCGGCACCGGCGTGAGCTCGGCCTTGGCGGGCAGGTCGCCGAACACCTTGTCGACCAGGGCGCCGGCGGCAGCGGCGTCGATGTTGCCAACGATGCCGACCTTCAGCGTCTCGCGCGCCAGCACGCGGCGGGCGTAGGCGCGCAGGTCGCCGGCCGTGATGGTGGGGACGGATTCGAGCGTGCCGCGCGGCGGATGGGCATAGGGATGGCCGGCGAAGGCCGTCGCCCACCAGCGATTGCTCGCCAGGTCGTTCGGACTGGTGCTTTGCCGCCGCAGGATCGACAGCTCCTGGCCGCGAATCCGCTCCACCGCGTCGGCGTCGAAGCGCGGGGCGGTCAGCGCCAGCTTGAGCAGCGTGGCGGCCTCTTCTTCGTTCTCGACGAGGGTGCGCAGCGAACCGTTGATGTAGTCGCGGGTGGCGCTGAATCCGAGCTCGATCGCTTTCGCCTCGACCCGCTCATGGTAGGCCTTGGAATCGAGATCGCCGGCGCCCTCGTCGAGCAGGTCGACCATCATCGAGGCGACGCCGGGCTTGCCGGCCGGATCCTGGCTCGCCCCGCCCTGGAAGGCGAAGTCCATGGCGATGAGCGGAACGGAGGGCTCGCGCACGAGCCAGAGCTCGATGCCGCGCGGACTGACGACGCGCTCGATGTTGGTGGCGTGCGCCGGCGTGAGATTCCAGGAGGCGACCAGCATGGCGGCGAGCACGAGCCCGCGCCGGGTCGTGCGTCTCAGGGTCGAAAACCTCACGAGCGTTTCTCCTCGTTCATCGCGTTCTTCTCGTTGTCGCGATTCTGCTCGTCGATGTTGGCCGGTCCTTTGACCAAGTAGCCCGTGACCGATCGGCGCAGGTCGAGCCATCGCCGCGCCGCGTCCTGAACCGCGTCGGCCGAGACGGTGCGAATGCGCTCGGGCCATGTCCGCACCTTGTCGACGGTCAGACCGGTGGTCAGCGCCACGCCGTACCATCGGGCAAGCGTCGCCTGATTGTCCTGCGCATAGACCGCGTCGGCGATCATGCGCGCCTTGGCGCGCGCGAGTTCGTCGCTCGTCACGCCCTTTTCGGCGACCTCGGCGACGACGGAATTAACCGCCGTTTCGAGATCGGGAAGCGAGACGCCCGGCCGCGGCGTGGCGTAGACGCCGAAGCGCGTCGCGTCGAGCGCCGAGCCCTGGTACCAGCCGCCGGCGTTGGTGGCGAGCCCGCGATCGGCCACGAGCGTCGCGTAGAGCCGGCTGGTCGAACCGCCGCCGAGGATCTGCGCGAGAACGTCAAGCGCCTCGGCCTCGCCCGGCCTGGCGGTCGCATAGGACGGCACCAGGTAGCTGCGCTGCAGGTTGGGCTGGGCGACGCGCGGATCCGCGTAGGTCAGGTGGCGTTCGGCGACCGGTGGAGGTTCCTGCGGCCGCGCGCGCGGGCCAAGCTCGCTCCGTCGCGCCACCTTGCCGTAGGTCTGCTCCGCCAGTTGCCGCACCTCATCCGCCGTGACGTCGCCGGCGACCACGACCACGGCGTTGTTCGGCGTGTAGAAGTGACGGTAGAAGGCGAGCGCGTCCTCGCCGTTGAGCTTCTCGATCTCCTGCCGCCAGCCGATCACCGGCTTGCCGTACGGATGATTGAGATAGAGCGCGGCGCTGATCTGCTCGCCGAGGCGCGCGTCCGGGCTGTTGGCGACGCGCTGGTTGTATTCCTCCAGCACCACGTCGCGCTCGGGCAGCACGTTCGCGTCGCTGAGCACGAGGCCGGTCATGCGGTCGGCCTCGAAGTTCATCACGGTCGCGAGATGCTCGCGTGCGACGCGCTGGTAGAAGCCCGTGTAGTCGTTCGACGTGAAGGCGTTCTCCTGGCCGCCGATGGTGGCGAGCGTCTGCGAGAAGCGCCCGGCCGGGTTCTTCGCCGTGCCCTTGAACATCAGGTGCTCGAGGAAATGCGCGATTCCCGATTTGCCGGGCGGCTCGTCGGCGGAGCCGACCTTGTACCAGATCATGTGGGTGACGACCGGGGTGCGATGGTCCGGCAGGACCACCACCTCGAGCCCGTTCGCAAGCTTGAAGTCCGCGATGGCGGGACCCGCCGCCGGCGCGTCCCTCGCGACGACCTCGGTCTTGCCGGCGACCTCGGCGCGCGCCGGCGCCCGCGCGCCGATGACGACGGCGACCGCCGCGAGAAGCACCAACCTGAATGTGAACCAAAGGGTGACGGACGCGCGTTTTGCTTGGTTCATGAAATTCGCGCGCGGCTCGAGACGACGTTCGCCGCGCGCTTACCTCCCCGCGTTGCCCTCGGCCCGTTCGTAGAGCGTCATCGGTTTCGACGGCTCGGCCTTGGCGTTGATTCCATACGGCTGTTCGGGCGACGGCGTCTGATAGCCGGGCGGCGGTTCCGTCAAACTCTCGCGCGGCGGTTCTCCGGTGAATTTCGCCGTCTCTTCCTCGCTGCCGCCGAAGATCGACTTGATCGAGCTGAAGCTGAAGATGCTGTCCTTGTAGCCGAGTTCCGACGGCCGCATCGGCCCGTCTTCGCCGTCGTTGCTCTTGCCGCCGGAGCGCTTGGTGATGGCCGTGCCCTTGCGCAGCTCATCCGGTCGCAGCGGACGGGAGTCTTCCATGAAATCGTAAGGAGCGCGATTTTTCTGGGCGCGCGCGGCTTCCTTGCGCTTCTTGACATCCGGGTCGACCGGCCAGTCGGGATCCTTCACCGTGACGTCCGTTTCCGGCGGCGGAAGATCGCGAGTCGGCGGAACGACGAGCGGCGAGCGCTCGCGATAGTCGATGTTCGGTCCGTCGTTCGGACCCTTGAGGCCGAGCCCGTGCAGGAGTCCGCGCAGGAGCTTCACGTCCGGCAGTTCGTCTTCCTGGTCGTCGTCGCCGGCGAGCGCGCTTCCCACATTGCCGGCGACCAACAGGACAGCGCCGAACACGCAAGCCAGCGCGCCGCGCGTGAGCTTCCGATGGTTCGAAATGTCGAGCGGCATTGCGTACCGTCTCCCCGCCGTTGACGCCGTGTGGCCGCGAAGCACCCCGGCCGAATAGTGTGGAGAATCAGGGCGCTTTTGCGACGCTTCCGCCGAAAAAAGATTCATACAGGAGTCCCGCCACGCCGGCAACGATGGCGGCATCGGCGAGGTTAAAGACGTACCACTGGAAGCTCCAGGTCGCCGTCGTGACGTGGAAGAGCACGTAGTCGGCAACCGCCCCGTAGACGAGACGGTCGATGGCGTTGCCGATCGCGCCGCCGATGATGAGGCCGAGCGACAGCGCCGTGAGCCGGGTCTTGGCGCGGGCGAGCCAGATCCACAACAGCGCGACGGCGATCGCCTTGAGGGTGAGCAGCGCCCATTGGCCGAGCGGCCCCTCCTGCTGGAACCAGCCGTAGCTGATCCCCTTGTTCCAGGTCAGCACGAGGTCCAGGAACGGCGTCACGGGCACGACCCCGCGCGCGTCCAGATGATAGGAAAACAGGAGCCAGAGCTTGACCGCCTGGTCGAACGCCGCGGCCGCGAGCGCCGCCGCCGCGCCGAGCGGTGCCAGCGGACCCCACCAGGCCGGGTAACTAGGCACCGTCACTCGGCCGCCCGCGACAGCGCGTCCCATTCGCGCAGCGCCTGCGCGTCGCGCGGCGTCACGTCCGGATAGTCCGGATCCGATCCGACGCTCGGCAGGACCTTCCACGAGCGCGCGCACTTGCGTCCCGGGGCGGGCCGGAACTCGACGGCGACGCCGGGCACGTCGTCGAGGCGGAACGCGTCGGAGGGTCCCGCGCCGCGCACGACGCTCGCCGCCGACGTGATCGCCACCTCCGCCATGTCAACCCCCTCGATCGCGGCGAGCAGCGCCTCGTCGGAGACGTGAATGACCGGCGCGGCCTCGAGCGAGGCGCCGATGCGCTTCGCCGCCCGCGCCACTTCGAGCGCGCCGGTGACGACGCGGCGCACGATCCGCACCTTGCGCCATTTCTCCGCCAGCGCCTCGTCGCGCCAATGCGGCGGCACCTGCGGAAAAAGCTCGAGATGCACCGATCCGTCCTTAGAGGGATAGCGCGCGAGCCAGGCCTCCTCGGCGGTGAAGCACAGCATCGGCGCGAGCCACACGACCGTGCAGCGGAACAGATGATCGAGCACCGTCAGACAGGCCTTGCGCGTCGTCGAGGAGATCGGATCGCAGTAGAGCACGTCCTTGCGCACGTCGAAGTAGAAGGCCGAGAGGTCGACTGTCATGAAGGCGTTGAGCGTGGCGAAGATCCGCTTGTAGTCGAAGTCCGCGTAGGACTGGCGCACCAGGGGATCGAGCTCGGCCAGCCGGTGCAGCATCAGGCGCTCGAGCTGCGGCATCGCCTCGGGCTCGACGCGGTCCTCCTCGCGGAAGTGCGCGAGATTGCCGAGCATCCAGCGCAGCGTGTTGCGCAGCTTGCGGTAGGTCTCGACCGTGGTCTTGAGGATCTCCGGGCCGATGCGCAGGTCGTCCGCGTAGTCGGACGCGCACACCCACATGCGCAGGATGTCGGCGCCCGACTGGCGCATCACGTCCTGCGGGGCGACGACGTTGCCGAGCGACTTCGACATCTTGCGTCCGTCCTCGTCGAGGACGAATCCGTGGGTGAGCACGACGTCGTAGGGCGCGCTCCCGCGCGTGCCGCAGGATTCGAGCAGCGAGGAATGGAACCAGCCGCGATGCTGGTCGGACCCTTCGAGATACATCACGGTGTCCGATCCGCCGTCCCGGCGCCGCCGGATGCCCGCGAGCGAGGGGAAATGCTCCGAATCCTCGAGCACGAAGGCGTGGGTCGAACCGGAATCGAACCAGACGTCGAGAATGTCGTCGACCTTCTGCCATTCGTTCGGATCGTAGTCCGGTCCGAGAAAGCGCGCGGCGGCGCCGGTCGCGTACCAGGCGTCGGCCCCCTCCCGCTCGAACGCCTCGACGATGCGGGCGTTGACGCGTTCGTCCTTCAGGATCTCGACCGAGCCGTCGCCCTTCTCGCGCACGAACACCGTGATGGGCACGCCCCAGGCGCGCTGGCGCGAGATCACCCAGTCGGGCCGCGACTCGATCATGCCGGTGATGCGGTTTTCGCCCTGCGGCGGCACCCAGCGCGTGACCTTGATCGCCGCAAGCGCGCGATGGCGCAGCGTGTCGTCGGGCGCCGCCCGCCCATCCTGGCCGAGGATCGGCTTGTCCATGGCGATGAACCACTGCGGCGTGTTGCGGAAGATCACCGGCTTCTTCGAGCGCCACGAATGCGGATACTGGTGCTTGAGCCGCCCGCGCGCGATCAGCATTCCGGCCCCGGCGAGCGCGTCGATCACCGCATTGTTGGCGTCGCCCTTCTCGCCCTTGTCGGTGAGCACGCGCTTGCCCTTGAAGCCCGGCGCCTGGTCGGTGAAACAGCCGTCGCCGTCGACCGTGTAGGGGATCGCCGTGTTGATGCCGCGCGCCTGGAGCGCGCGCGCGTTCGCGGTCCACACCTCGAAGTCCTCGCGGCCGTGGCCGGGCGCGGTATGGACGAAGCCGGTGCCGGTGTCCTCGGTGACGTGTTCGCCGGCGAGCAGCGGAACAATGAATTCGTAATTTCCCGCGAAGCCCCTCAGGGGATGGGCGCACGTCAGTGGCGCGAGCTCGTCGGCGGGGACCGCCCTCACCTTCGCATAGACCGTGACTCTTGCCTGCTGGAACACATCCTCGGCGAGCTTGTCGGCGAGGACGAACAGATCCTTCGGCCTGGCCCAATTGTCGGCCGGCGCCTCGGTGACGCGATAGAGGCCATAGGAGATGCGCGGAGAATAGCTGATCGCGCGGTTGCCCGGGATCGTCCACGGCGTCGTCGTCCAGATGACGATCGACGCGCCGGAGAGATCCTTCGGTCCGTTCGCGACCGGAAACTTCACCCACACGGTGTCCGACGTGTAGTCCTCGTACTCGACCTCGGCCTCGGCGAGCGCCGTCTTCTCGACCACGGACCACATCACCGGCTTGGAGCCGCGGTAGAGCGTGCCGTTGGCGGCGAACTTCATCAGTTCGCGTGCGATCTGCGCCTCGGCCGCGAAGTCCATCGTGGTGTAGGGATGGTCCCAGTCGCCCTCGACGCCGAGCCGCTTGAATTCCTCGCGCTACACGTCGATCCATTTGGCCGCGAAGGCGCGGCACTCGCGGCGGAACTCGATGAGCGGCACCGCGTCCTTGTTCCTGCCCTTGGCGCGGTATTCCTCCTCGATCTTCCACTCGATCGGCAGGCCGTGGCAGTCCCAGCCCGGCACGTAGTTCGAGTCGAAGCCCAGCATCTGCTGCGAACGCGTCACGACGTCCTTGAGGATCTTGTTGAGCGCATGGCCGATGTGGATGTTGCCGTTCGCGTAGGGCGGCCCGTCGTGCAGGACGAATTTTGCCCGGCCGCGGGCGGCGGCGCGCAGGCGCCGGTAGAGGCCGAGCTTCTCCCAGCGTTCGAGAAGCTCGGGCTCCCGCTTCGGCAGCCCCGCCCGCATGGGAAAGTCGGTCTGTGGCAAGAACAGCGTCTTGCTGTAGTCGCGCTCGTCGGCCATGGGCGAGGTACTAGCAGGGCCCGCGGGCCGGAGGCAACGTCTCAACCGGCCGGCGTGGCGAGCGTGCCGAGCGGCGGAAAGGCCTCGCCCGCCCGCTCCAGCAACGCCCGGGCATGACGCGCGTCCTCCTCCATGCGCCGGATCAGATCGTTAACGGAATCGAACGCCAGCTCGTGCCGGATCCAGGCCAGGAAGGCGACGTCGAGCACCGCCCCATAGAGGTCGCCGGAGAAGTCGAACAGGAAGACTTCGAGCAGGGCGGCGCCGGAATCGAACATCGGCCGGCGTCCGAAGCTCGCGACGCCGTCGTAGCGCTTGCCGCCGACGCCGACGCGCACCGCGTAGATTCCGTGCTTGAGGGCGCATGCGGGATCGAGCCGGATATTCGCGGTCGGAAATCCGAATTCGCGGCCGCGCTTGTCGCCATGCACGACCTTGCCGGTCACGAACCAGGGATAGCCGAGAAGCTGCGCCGCCTGCGTGACGTGGCCGTCGGAGAGCGCGTGGCGAATCTTGTCGGACGAGACCCGCTCGCCCCCCTCGTCGACCGGTGCGACCACGTCGACCGAGAAGCCGCGCCAGTTGCCCTCGGAGGAGAGAAATTCGGGCGAGCCGCCGCGGCTCTTGCCGAAATGGAAATTGAATCCGACCGCCGCGCCGGCGATTCCGAGCCGCTCGACCAGCACCTGCCGCACGAACTCGTCGGCCGAGAGCTCGGCAAGTTCCGCCTCGAAGCTCATGACGATCGCGCCCGAGAGCCCGGTCGCGGCGAGCAGGCGAAGCTTGTTGGTCTCGTCGCTGAGCCGGAACAGGGGCCTCTCGGGCGCGAAGAACGCGCGCGGTGAGGGCTCGAACGTCAAGGCGGCGGCTGGACGGCCGATCGCCGCCGCGCGCGCGAGCGCGGCCGCGATCACCGCGCGATGGCCGCGGTGCACGCCGTCGAAATTGCCGATCGCCACCACCGCGTGCCCGAGTCCGGCGAGAGCCGGCCGGGCATTTCGAACGCTGTCGCGGACGGCGATGAAGGGTTGCGTCGGTCTCGCCGGGTAGCTCACCTGGTTGCTCATGCGGGATATGTGCGTCGGAACCGCGCGGACCCTGCCGTCCCCGGCAGCCGCAAGTCAAGCCGCCGCCGCGCCGGACGGAACCGGATGGCGGGCGGCCCGGTCCCGACGGACGCCGCCGCGCAAGTTCCGCTTTTCCGCTATTGCGCTCAGCGGGCGGGCTCCCGCACCCTGCCCGACTTCCCCGGCGCCCGGCGCGCCGGAACGGAGACAATCGCCTCCCCGTCGAGCACCACCCGGCCGTCGACGGATGCCTCGCAGGCCAGCCGCACCTTGCCGCCGCCCGGCACCAGCTCGACGACCTCCACGGTGACGGTCACCACGTCCCCGATGGTGACCGGAGCGTGAAAATTGAGCGTTTGCGAACGATAGACGGCGCCCGGACCGGGCAGGCGCGTCCCGAGCACGGCCGAGATCAGGCTCGCGGTATAGAGCCCGTGGGCGATGCGCTGGCCGAACTTCGTGGTCGCCGCATAGACGTCGCACAGATGGATCGGATTGTCGTCGCCCGACAGCCGCGCGAAGCCGATGACGTCGGAATCCATGACGGTCTTCATCATGGTTTCGCGCATGCCGACGTGCAGATCCTCGAAATGCAGGATCCGCAGCCTGCGCGGATCGACGGCCGGAGCGGCGGGCGGGGTCATGAGGCGAAGGTTTACGACCCGTTAAGGACCGCCACGATGGCGTCCATCGCCCGCGCACGCAATGCGTCTTTCGGCTGCGTGGCGCGGCCGGAATGTCTCCCGATCCCCGGCAGTTAACCGGATGTTCAAACGGCGCTGGTAATTTCCTGCTGGTCGGGAGAGGCCCAGACACCACTGGGCGGTGGAGCACAACCAGCCGCCACGGTCGGAACATGACCCTGAACCGGAGCGCCGAACGCGCCCCGGAGAGACAGTGTAACGGAGCAGGAGCAATGGCTGTCGACCTTTCGATGCCGGTCCTCGTGGTGGACGACTACAACACGATGATCCGCATCATCCGCAATTTGCTCAAGCAAATCGGTTTCCAGGACATTGACGATGCGCCGGACGGCTCTGCGGCGCTCGGCAAGATGCGCGAGAAGCGGTATGGCCTCGTCATTTCCGACTGGAACATGGAACCGATGACCGGCTACGAATTGCTCAAGGAGGTCCGCTCGGACCCCTCGCTGTCGAAGACGCCGTTCATCATGGTGACGGCGGAATCCAAGACCGAGAACGTGATCGCGGCGAAGAAGGCCGGCGTCAACAATTACATCGTCAAGCCGTTCAACGCCCAGACCCTGCAAACCAAGATCGAGGCCGTGTTCGCCGAGTAGGCACGGCCGCAACGGCTTCGCATCTCCGCCGCGCCACGACGGGAGACGGCGGCCTTGCGAACAGCCTGCGCTGCACGGGCGATTGACGGGAGGCCGCCACATGCCGATGGGCAATCCGCAGCACTTCGACGAACTCGTGCGTTTTCTCAAGGAGAAGCGCGAGAACGTCACGTTCGTCGACATCATCCGGCTCGCCGAGATCGCCGCGCAGTCGCTGCAGAGCTTCTTCGAGACGATGGACCACACGGTCTATCGCGAGCTGCGCGAAATCGCCGGCTACATCGAAACGATGAAGCGCGAAATCGGCGCGTTGCGGGCGAACGAGATCAAGGAAAACCGCATCCCGGCGGCGGGCCAGGAATTGAGCGAGATCGTCAAGGCGACCGAGCGGGCCACCAACACGATCATGGAATGCGCCGAGACGGTGCTCGAGGCCGATCCGCGCGATCCGGCCGCCTACAAGGCGCTGGTCGATGAGAAGATGCTGGTCGTGTTCGAAGCCTGCTCGTTCCAGGACATCACCGGCCAGCGCATCGCCAAGGTGGTGGAGACGCTGCAGCACATCGAGGAGCGGGTTGCCCGCTTCGCCAACGTCATGCAGGCGAAGGACCTCGAGGACTTCATCAGCGACGCCGAGCGCGCCCGCGACGAGCGCCGGCGCACGCTCCTGCTGCACGGTCCGCAGGCGGAAGGCGCCGCCATCGCCCAGTCAGAGGTCGATTCCCTCCTGCACGGCTGATCGAGAGCGGTCCGCCCGCGACGAGCCTGGCGGCGCCCGCACCCGTCGCCGTCGTGCTCACCAGACCAGCCGTCGCATCACCGCCTTCGGGGTGACGCTGGCGGCCTTGAAGATCGCGTCGAGCGCCGCGGCGTCCGGCCTCTCGCGCGCACCCAGCTCCTCGGAATGGATGCCGCTCGTCACGAACAGACAGTCGATCCCGAGCGCGTTCGCGCCGGTCAGGTCGGTCCTGACCGAATCCCCGATGGCGAGCACGCGGCCGAGGGCGGTCTCGCGCGAACGCAGGGCCGTGGCCCTGGCGAGCGCCTCGTCGTAGATCGGGCGGTGCGGCTTGCCGGCATAGAGCACCTCGCCGCCCAGCGCCCGATAGGCGTCGGCGATCGCACCCGCGCAGTAGACGAGCTTGTCGCCCCGCTCCACAACGACGTCCGGATTGCCGCACACCATGAACAGGTGGCGCGACCGCATGGTGGCGAGCAGCGGCGCATAGTCTTCGGGTGTCTCGACCGTGTCGTCGAACAGGCCCGAGCACACCACGTAGTCGGCGGTCTCGACCGGGCGCAGCACCACGTCGAGGCCGGCGAAGATCGAACGGTCCCGCTCGGGGCCGAGGTGAAACACGCTTTCGCCGGGACGGCGCGCGATCACCGCGCGCGTCACGTCGCCCGAGCTGACGATCGCGTCGTAGCTCTCCGGCGGGACGCCGAGGCGCGCGAGCTGACGCACGACGACCGCTCCGGGCCGCGGCGCGTTGGTGATGAACACCACCGTGCCGCCGGCCGCGCGGAAGCGCGCGAGCGCGTCGCACGCGGCCGGGAACGAGACGACGCCGTTGTGAACGACGCCCCAGACATCGCACAGCAGGACGTCGTAACGGGCCGCGAGGGGAGAGAAGTGGTCGATGATCGGGGCCAAAGGGGACGACCGGCTGACGGGTAAGGAGGAAGGGACCTGCGCGAGCGCATGATCCGGCGAAACGAAATCGGTTCGCCGATCAGATCATGCGCAACCTATAGGATGACAGGGCGATCTCACGCAAAACCGGTCTTCCACTGTTCCGGATCGCGCTCGGCGCATGGTCCGGCGAAGAGCGATACCGGTTCGCCGACGAGATCATGCGCCAAGTCAAAGAATGACGGCGCGATGGGCATTGCGTGCCCCGCGCGGTATCCTGAGCGGCCTCAGCGGCGCGCCGCGACGCCACGGGCGAGCTGGGCGAGCGAACGGCGCTGCGCCGCGGCCGTCCGCTCTCCCTCGCCGGGCACCGGCGACGTCGGAGGGGATGCCGGCGGCGAAGCGCCCGGCGAACCGGGACGCGGCGCCTCGCCCGCCGCCGGAGCCTCCCTGGCCACCACGTCGGTGCGCTCGGCGATCCCCTGCATGACCTCCGGCCGCACCGCGCGCGGCGGAGAGAACAGGAAGCCCTGGCCGTATTTCACGTCGTAGTCGAGCAGATCGACGACCGCCGCCTCGCTCTCGATGCGTTCGGCGATGAGTTCGATGCCGAAACGCGACACGAGCCCGGCGAAATCCGCCGGGTGGATGTCGGCGGGCGCGAGCCCGCGGCCGAGAAGCAGCGCCGCCGGGACCTTGAGAAAGCGGAATCCGCGCTCGGCGAGGTCGCGCGGCTCGAGCCGCAGGTCGGTGACGTGGTCGAGCGAGAAGCGGAAGCCCTGATCGGCGAGGCCGGCGAGGCTCTCGGTCTCGATCGGCCCGAAATTGCGATACGTTGCCTGCGTGAACTCGAGGATGAGCGAGGGCGCAATCGCCCGGTTCGCCTCCATGAATTCGGTGAACTGCGGATAGAATTGCGGATCCACGAGCGTGGCGGCGGAGATGTTGCAGAACAGGCCGATTTCCCGGTTCTTCGCCTGCAGTCGACGAACGACCTGCACGCAACGCAACAGCATCAGGTTGTCGATCTGCGAGATCAGGCCGCCGCCGCGCTCGGCGTACGGCAGAAAATCATCGGGCTGCAGCAGATCCCCGTCGTCCATGCGCAGCCGGCTCACCGCCTCGTAGTAGCGCGCCTTGCGCTGGGGCAGCGTGACGATCGGCTGCAGGTAGAGCTCGACGCGGCTGCCCTCGACCGCGCGGCGGATGAGCGCCACGATCGAATCGTGCTCCATGTCCTTGAATCGTCCGCTCGCGTGCCGCCGGATCTCGCCCTCCGGCACAGCGGTCCCGCTGCGCTCGGCGGGGGCCGCAATTTCCGCCTTGGCCGGCCCGGCCGCCGATCCGTTCATGGTGGGCGGCGTCATCGCGCCCGCCCCGGCCAGCACCGCATCGTGCACGGCGACCGACTGCGCCAGTTCGCGAATGAGCGCGCCGAGTTCCTCGATTTCGGCGGCCATCGGCGCAGTCGCGGCCAGTGCCTTGTCGGCCTCCCGGCCGCGGGCGCCCTCGAGCGCGGCGACGCGGCGGCCAAGCTCGCCGACCTGGCGGGCAAGATCGGCGGTGCCGCGCGACAGGTCGGCGATCTGCCCGCCCACCACGCCGCGGTCCTTCAGGTGCATGGAAACCGTGCTGTAAAGGCCGAAACCGGTGAGCGCCGCAATTGCGACGATGGCGGATTCCATGGCGCCGAGGCCGAGAACGAGATAGACCGCCGCGCCAAACGCGCCGGCGATCACCGCCATGCAGACAGCGACGAACACGGCACCGAGCCGCACCATGGAGACCTCATCCGCGGCAGCGCGCCTGTGGCGCGATTCGCGTACCGCCGCACCATCTTTGCGGACCGGTGCCGGGCGCGCAAGCGCGCCCGGCGGACACTTGCCGTGTCCGACAGCTTGCCGCCCGATCCGGGCCCGAGTCCAGCGCCTTGCGCTCAAATCGGTGTGGCGGCGCGGTGTCGCCAAACCGTCGTCGCGGCCGAGTTGACCGAATTTGTCGCGCTTTTGCCGCGAGGTCTCGCAAGCCCTCCGCGTTCGCTCTATAAACCGGCTCGCTCTCGGTCGCGGGGGGACCGTCGGCAATGGCGTCAAGACTGATCGCCTTGATCAAGGAACGTCCGCGAGCGGTCTTCGCCGGTTTTCTCGCCGTGCATGCCGCGCTGTGGACGCTGCTGCCGGGCCTGCTCTACGCCAATCTCCCGCTCGACCTGATCGAGGCGCTGACCTACGGCCGGGAATGGCGGCTCGGCTACGACAAGCTGCCGCCGCTGCCCTGGTGGATGGTCGAGATCGTCCACCGCGCGATCGGCGCCGATGTCGCCTACTATCTGCTGTCCCAGATCGTGGTGGCGGCCGCCTTCGCGCTCGTCTGGCTGACGGCGCTGCCGCTCGTCGGCGCGGTCGGCGCGCTCGCCGCCGTCGTGATCGTCGATGGATTGCACTACTTCAACTTCACGGCGCCGAAATTCAACCATGACGTCGTGCAGCTGCCGTTCTGGGCGCTGGCCGGCTACGCGTTCCACGCCGCGTTGCGCCGCGGGCGGCTGGGGCACTGGGTCCTTCTCGGCTTCGCGCTCGGCGCCGCCCTCTGGGCGAAGTATTTCGTCGTCGTGCTCGCCGTGCCGATGGCGGCCTTCATCCTCTTCGACCGCGAGGCGCGTTCGGCGCTCACGACGCCCGGCCCCTACGTGGCGGCCGCCGTCGCGCTGCTCGTCGCCTCCCCGCATCTCGTCTGGCTCGTCGCCAACGACTTTCTCCCGTTCAGCTACGCGGCGGCGCGCGCCACCTCCGACAAGGGCGCGCTCGGACATCTGATCCATCCGCTGGTATTCGCCGGCGGGCAGGCGCTCTGGCTCGTGCCGTCGCTTGCCATCGCCCTGCCCCTCCTCTACCCGCGGCCGGAGACGCCGCAGCCTCGCTCGGTCGACGCCTTCGACCGCCGCATCCTCACGCTTCTCACCTTCGGGCCCGCGCTCCTCCTCGTGGCCGGTTCCGCGCTGAGCGGACGGCGGCTGATCACGATGTGGGGCTACCCGTTCTGGCTGTTTCTCGGATTGTGGCTCATCGTCATGCTGCGCGCGCAATTCGGGCGGCCGCGGCTCGCCAGAATGACGGCGACCTGGGCGGCCGTCACCGCGCTCTACGCGCTCGCCCTGATCGCCGACTACGCGGTGCTTCCCTATCTCGACCACCGCCATCGCGCCTCGCTGTTCCCGGGCGAGCGCTTCGCGCGCGCCATGGCGGACGGCTTTCGCGGCGCTACCGGGCAGCCGCTCGCCTACGTGATCGGCAGCATGTGGCTCGGCGGCAATGTCGCGCACTACGCGCCCGGGCATCCGCGCACGCTGATCGACGGAAAACCGCAGCGCGCGCCCTGGATCGACCTCGCCGACCTGCGCGCGCGCGGCGCCGTCGTGGTCTGGTCGGACGGAGACCGCAACCGCCTGCCCGACGAATACGCGGCGATCGCGGCCGGCGCCGAGGTGCAGCCGCCGCTCACGCTGCCGTTCCGCCGGGGAACGGCACGGCAGGAATTCGGCTGGGCCATCCTCAAGCCGAAGCACTGAAGCGCCCGGCCGCGCTCGTGCCTTTCGGGCGCGCGAGGCGCGCCGCCATCCGGTCACGTCTCGCCGCGCCCGGTCAAGTGCGACTGGATCTCGTCGCGGTTGAGCAGGACGATGTGCTGTTCGCTCGGCGAGCGCGTGTCGGGCGACACGTCGAGGCCGAGGCGCTTGAGCGCGTAGAACAGCAGCGCGCGGCGCACCCGGATCGTCGTCGAGTCCTTGCGGATGCCGTAGTCGTCCGCAATCGCGCGCCGCTGCGCGGGCGTCAGCTTCGGGTGTGGCGCGATCACGAGTCCCACGTAGGTGTGCCATTCGACGTCGTCCGCCGGCCGCGATCGGGCTTCGCCGGCCACTTTCGGCCTGGTCAGCCGGCCGAGCACGAAGTCGCGGAATTCCCCGGTCTCGCGGTCGAAGGAGCGGGCGTGCCAGCGAAAGCCGTCGTAGCCGAGTGCATGCGGTTCGATCTTTCGCCGCATCGGTTCCGTCCGGCTCATCGACTGATAGGAGACGTCGAGCGTGCGACTGCCGCGGATCGCGCGCAGGACGGCACGCAGCACGAAAGGATCGACCGGCCGCTCCGGGAGCGGCGTCGCGTCGAACGGCATCGCCGCGCCGAACACCGATTCGTCGGGGGAGAGAATTCCCGCATTCACCAGGCGCAGTTCGCCGAGAAAGCGCGACGCATCGGGTTTCGCCAGCACCGGCTTGAAATGCTCGCCGGCGACGTAGCGCTTCGCCGACTTGTCGTAGCTGATGTCGGACGGCTCGAGCGCGAGATAGCGCGCGATGTCGACGGAGGCCTGGCTCATCGACACGCCGAAGCGATTGACGAGATCGGCCCGGTTCACCTCGCCGAGCCAGAACAGGCGGTCTTCGATGAAGGCGAGCCGGCGCTCGACGCTCCAGCGCACCTGTGCATCGCCGGCGAGAGAGCCGCTTGACTCCCCGGTCGTTGTAGTTTTAGTTACCATCCAGTTACTGAGACCATCTAGCCAATCGGACCATCCACTTTGTCGATGGTCCATCTATAGCTGATTCGATTGCGCTTTGCGCAAGAACTTGTGCTTCGCGGCCGAGGCAGCCCCTCAGCCGGGAGAGCGGGTGCATTGGGAGACCGCGCCGGCCGCCGCGGCTCGCCGCCGTCCGAAGCGGAGCATCACGCGGCCGCGCCGGCCGCCCCGCGGGCGGACGGGCGAACACGACCGGCGCAGGGAGAGGATCGATGGACGAACGCAACGCACTGATCGAGAAGCTGTCCCGCGAACTCGAGGCGATGAGGGAACTGATCGATTCGACCTACACGCTGGAGTCGCCCGAGGTGCAGGAGATCCCGCTGCTCGGTCTTCACCTCAACATCGGCGAGGCGCGGCTCATCTGCGAGGCGCTGCATCACCTGGGGCCCGGAGACGGCCCGCGGCGCGCGTGAACGGCGGGAGAGCGCAAATGGCCGGATCAGTCGTCCTTGACCGACCCGAGGGTCTTGAGCAGGTCCGCCGGATCGAAGCCGATCACCTCGGACAGTTTGAGGAATTCGAGAACGTCGATCTTGCGCTGACCGTTCTCCATGCTGGCGACGGTGGATTGGTGCCAGCCGCTGCCGAGGCGTTCGGCAAGCTGCGCCTGCGTCAGTCCGGCCTGTTTCCTCCGTTCGATCAAGAGGATGCGAAGAACCTCCACGCGTGCCGACGCCATTTCCCAGCCGTTGTCGCCCGAATCCACGATTGTCTCCAATTCATTAGTTGTTTCGGACAACTATAACAACACGCTATTAAATTGACAGAAATGCTATATTCCTATACTACCGTCAATATTCAATATTCGTATTTCACCGCGTCAGGGCTGCGCTTCAGGGGCAAGGGACGCGCCGGCGTCCGCCCCCAGCGCAGAGGCCGTGCGTATGTGTCCGGGAGGGAGCCATGAACTCGATCACGCGCCTAGACAGCCAACGCGAGGTCGAAGCCATTCAGCTCGCGACGTTAGGAAAGCTGCTGCCGCAGACCAGCGTCTCATTCGTCAGTCGCGCGTTGCTTCGATTTGAATCGGAGTTCCTGAAGCGGTCGTGGCCCGACCGGGCGCGGTTCGGCCTCTTTGTGGCGCGCTGGGCGAAACAGCGGGTTGTCGA
>CAZIGW010000157.1:0-14285 GCA_964538565.1 uncultured Hyphomicrobiales bacterium
GATGCCGAACTCCCCGCCGCCGATGCTGTAGGCGTCTTCCTGCGAAGTCTGGATCGCCGCCATCTGCTCCTTGAGCCGGTCGAGGTCGGCATCCATCCGGGCGGTGGTCTCCATGCGGGAGGTGAGAACCGCGACCTGCGCCGCGATGGCGGCCACGTCGCGATCGAGTTTCGCAATCTTGTCGCCCTGATGCGGCTGCGCCTCGGCAACTCCGGTGCGGCTCAGCCCGACGGCGCCGAGCAGATCGTCGATGCTGGCGTTGGTCCAAATGGCGTCGAACCCGGCCGTGCCGGAAATGCTGAAGAACGCGCCGGCGGCGACCGCGAGCGCAAGGCTTGCCGCCAGGATGATCGGCGAGATCGGCGACGACGGTTCGGTGGCTTGCGTCTTCGAGCCGCTCGCGCCGGCGGCGGCGGAGATCGCGGCGTGTTCTTCACTCAATTGCCAAGACATGACAGGGCCCCCAGATCGGATTCACCGATATGTAACCCTGGGCTGCTTGCCAATTTGCTAACAACCACACTCCGCCACCTCTCCGGGCGGATTTTTCTTATGGCTTATTTGCTCCGACGATCAGGCCGCGCGAGGTGACGACGGCCCAGCGGCCGTCCTGGCGCCGGATCGTCTCGATGCGGCCGAGGCCCGGCAGTTGATCGCCGGGTTCGACCTCGACGAGTCCGATGCGGCCCTGCACGAGCGCGGAGCCGTCGAACACGTCGCGCAGCACCCACCCCTGCACGATCGGCGGCCTGGCTCCGCGTTTGGCCTCGTTCGGCGCCGAGGGACGCTGATCTCCGAGCGCCCCGGTGACGTCTCCCGCAAGGGTCGCGGTCCGGCGATCGAGCCGGTCGACCGCCTCGGAGAGTTTCGCAAGGCGGGCGGCCTGCTCCGCCTGCGCGCGCTCGGCGCGGTCGAGCCGCTGTGTCGTTTTCGCAAGCTGCGCCGACGTGGCCTGGCCCGCGCCCTGGACGGTCGCCTTGAGCGCCACGAGATCCGCGGAGAGCTGCGACACGTCCTGCGCGAGTCGCGGGTCCTCTCTGAAGCCGGCGCGCGCGGAATTCACGCCGGAGATTGCCAGCGTGGCCAGCGAACCGCCAAGCGCGCCGAACAGGATGGCGAGCGCGAGCGGCGCGAGGCTGCGCACGCGGGGCCGGATCGCCCCGATCCGGCTGCGCACGCCGTCCGGCGCGGCCGATGGCGCGTCGGTGCCCGTCTGCGCTGCCGGCGCGCCGACCAGGATGTCGCGCGCGCACGCGTCGATGACCGAGGGGATTTCCGACGCGGTCCTTTGTTCCGCTTCCGGCTGCAGCGGCGGACTTTCGACGATCGGGATGTCCGGCTGCGACGCCATGCCGATCGGCGGCGGCACGGACGGCTCGATCCTGATCGGCTCGACCGCGAGCGGTTCGGCGCGCGCCGCGCCCGTTGTCGAATCGTTGGACGGCAGATCCGCTCCGCTGTTCGGCTGAGCACCGTTGCGGTTTGGCATGACTGGGCTCCGATGACGATGAGACGGCGATTTCGGCAATTCATGAATTGGTAACCTTGGTCCGCTTACCAAATCGTTACCCGGCCGCACGCGATCGCCGAGCCGCGGCGATGCATGCGGGCGCGGCAAGCCCGCGCACGAGATCCAGGATCAGGGATCGGAAGGAGGCAGGCGGCTACGCCGAAAGTCCGTTCTCGGCGGCGAGCGCCCGCAGCGATGTTTCGGGCCGTGCCCCGAGATGCTGAATGACTTCCGCCGCAGCGAGCGCACCGAAGCGCGCGCATGTGACGTAGTCGGCGCCGCGCGCCAACCCGAAGAGAAAGCCCGCCGCGAACAGATCGCCCGCCCCGGTCGTGTCGACCACGCGGTCGACCGGCACGGCCGACACCGCCTCGCTCTCCTCGCGCGAAATTACCAGGCAGCCCTTTTCGCTGCGCGTCACCACGGCGAGCCGCGCATCGGTGCGCAGCGCGTCGACCGCCGTGGCGAAATCGGCGGTCTGATAGAGGCTGTGCAGCTCGGCCTCGTTGGCGAACAGAAGATCGACGGTGCCGGTGCGGATCAGCTGCAGGAACTCGTCGCGCCAGCGATCGACGCAGAACGCGTCGGAAAGCGTGAGCGCCACGAACCTGTTCGCCTCGTGGGCGATGCCCGCCGCCTTGAGGAACGCGTCCTTGGCATTCTTCGGGTCCCACAGGTAGCCCTCGAGATAGGTGACCGCGGCCCCGGCGATCACCTCCGGCTCGATGTCGTTGGGATGCAGGTCCTGCGCGGCGCCCAGATAGGTGTTCATGGTGCGCTCGCCGTCCGGCGTCACCAGGATGTAGGAACGCGCGGTCGACGGGCCGTCCGAGGCAGGCGGCGTGTCAAAGGCCACTCCGGCGGCGCGAATGTCGTGCGCGAACACGCGGCCCAAGGTGTCGTCCTTGACCTTGCCGACGAAGGTCGCGCGACCGCCGAAACTCGCGACGCCGACGATCGTGTTGGCGGCCGAGCCGCCGGAAATCTCGATCGTCGGACCCATCGCCTCGTAGATCCGTTCCGCCCGACCCTCGTCGATCAGCGTCATGGCGCCCTTCTGCATGCCCTGGGCGAGCAGAAAGTCGTCCTCGGCGCGGGCGATCACATCGACGATCGCGTTGCCGATACCGAGCACGTCGAAGCGGGTCGAGGTCATGGAAAATCCGGATTTCGGGGCGAGGCGCGCGCACTATAGCGACCGGGCGCGGGGACGCAACGATGGGCAGGGCCGCCAGGCGCGCCGGCACCGACAGGAAAGTGGGCCGCCGCGCTCGCGCGAACCGGCGAAATCGCGAGTCCAAATCGCCGCCGGCCGGGCGTAAGATGCGGCCGGAGACGATTTCCAGCATGACCCTTGCCCGCAAGGTCGCGACCGTCGGCGCCGCGACCCTTCTGTCCCGCCTCCTCGGCTTCGCGCGCGACGTCGGCATTGCCGCCCTGCTCGGGGCCGGCACGCTGACCGATGCGTTCTTTGCCGCCATGCTGGCGCCAAATCTGTTTCGCCGCCTGCTTGCGGAAGGCGCGCTCAATTCGGCCTTCGTCCCGGCCTGGCTCAGGCTCGTCCGCGAGCGCGGCACCGCCGGCGCGCAGCGGTTCGGCGAGGACGTGCTCGGCGCGATGCTCACGGGACTCGGGCTGTTCGTGCTTGCCGGCGTTCTGGCGGCGCCCGTCCTCATTCGTCTGCTGGCGCCCGGTTTTTCCGCCGATGACCCGAGATTTGCGCTCGCGGCCGGCTACCTGCGGCTGGCGCTGCCTTACGTGGCGATCGCGGGAGCGGTCGCGGTGCTGGCGTCGGTATTGAATGCCGAAGGCCGCGTCGGCGCCGTCTCGTTCGGGCTCATCGTCTACAACGGCGTCCTCCTCGCCGCGCTCGCCTACCTGGGTTTGACCGGCGTCGGCGGCCGGGCCGGCGAGGTCCTCTCGCTGGCGGTCGTGCTGGCGGGCCTGGCGCAGCTCGCCGTCGTCGCTTCCGCTTCGGTACGCCTCGCGGGCGCGCCGCGGCGGCCGCGCCTGCGACCCTCGAGCGAATCGCGCCGCTTCTTCGCCCAGGCGCTTCCGGGCCTCGTCGCGGCCGGCATACCGCAACTGAAGCTCGTCGTCGGCGCCATGGTGGCGTCCTCCTCGCCCAGCGCGGTCTCCTGGCTCTATTACGCTTACCGGCTCTACGAGCTTCCGCTCGGCGTCGTCTCCGTGGCGGTCGCCTCCGTGATGGCGCCGCTGATCGCCTCGAGCCTGCATTCGCCCGCGCGCGACACCGGCGCCGCGCAGTCGCGCGCCTTCGAAATGGCCTTCGGGCTGGCGCTGCCCGCCGCCGTCGGGCTCGCCGTCCTGGCGCGGCCGATCGCCGCCGCGCTGTTCGAACACGGCGCATTCGGGCCGGACGACACGCGCGCGGTCGGCGCCGCGCTCGCGGCAATCGCCGCCGGCCTGCCCGGCCACGCCCTCGAGAAGGTGCTCGGGAGCGTCTGCTTCGCGCACGAGGACACCCGCACCCCGATGCTCGCCGCGCTCGCCGGTCTCGCGGTTGCCACGCTCGGCGCGACCGGGCTCTTTCCGGCCTACGGACATGTCGGGATCGCCGTCGCCATCGCCGGATCGGGCTGGGTCGGCGCAAGCCTGCTGGCGTTCACGCTCGTTCGCAGGGACTGGCTCGACGTCGACGCGCAGGCGCGCCGCCGGCTTCCGCGCATCATCGTCGCGGCGACCGTTATGGGCGTCGTGCTGCTCGCCTGCCGCGACTTCACCATGGCGCACGCGCTGCCGGCGGGCGCTGCGGCGCGGCTGGCCGGGCTTGCGGTCCTGATCGCGGCAGGACTTGGCGTCTATCTGCTCGCGCTGCGGCTTCTCGGCGCGGTCGCGCCGCGAGAGCTGGTCGGCGCTCTGCGCGATCGCCCTTAGCGCTTCGGGAGCTTTCCCCGCGTGGCCCTTCTTCGATCGCAGACCTGGCGCAGCCGGCCCTTGCACAGCGCGCCGCGGTCATGGCATGTGGCCCGCGCAAGAAGGAGTTCTGCGATGGCGTTCAAGGAACGCGTCTTTTCCGGGGTGCAGCCGACCGGCAACCTGCACCTTGGCAACTATCTGGGCGCCATTGCCAAGTTCGCGGCGCTGCAGGAGCATTACGACTGCATTTATTGCGTGGTCGACCTGCACGCCGTCACCGTCTGGCAGGATCCGGCCGAACTGCCGCGCGCGATCCGCGAGGTGACCGCGGCGTTCCTCGCCTGCGGCATCGATCCCAGGCGGCACATCGTATTCAACCAGAGCCAGGTGGCGGAACACGCCGAGCTCGCTTGGATCTTCAACTGCGTGGCGCGCGTCGGCTGGCTCAACCGCATGACGCAGTTCAAGGAGAAGGCCGGCAAGGACCGCGAGAACGCCTCGGTCGGCCTCTATTCCTACCCGACCCTGATGGCCGCCGACATCCACGTCTATCGCGCCACGCACGTTCCGGTCGGCGAGGACCAGAAGCAGCACCTCGAGCTCGCGCGCGACATCGCGCAGAAGTTCAACAACGACTACGCCTCCTCGATCCACGCGCACGGCTACGGCGAATCGTTCTTTCCGCTGCCCGAGCCGCTGATCCAGGGACCGGCGACGCGCGTGATGTCGCTGCGGGACGGCACAAAGAAAATGTCGAAGTCCGACGTCTCGGACTATTCGCGCATCAATCTGACCGACGACGCCGACGCGATCGCGCAGAAGATCCGCAAGGCGAAGACCGATCCGGAGCCGCTGCCGAGCGAGGCGAAAGGGCTCGACGCGCGCCCCGAGGCCGACAACCTCGTCGGCATCTACGCGGCGCTCGCCGGCATCGCCAAGCCGGACGTGCTCAAGGACTTCGGCGGCGCGCAGTTCTCGACGTTCAAGTCGGCGCTCATCGATCTCGCGGTCGCCAAGCTCGGTCCGATCGGCGCGGAAATGAAGCGCCTCCTCCACGATCCCGCGTACATCGATTCGGTGCTCGCGGACGGCGCCGCGCGTGCGCAGGTCATCGCCGCCGAGACCATGAAGGCCGTCAAGGATATCGTCGGCTTCGTGCGGCGCTGACGCGACGGCGCGCGCGGCCGGCAGCGCAATCTCGCCCTGCTCGGCTTGTCCCGCGGGCAGCCGCCGTGGCAGCATGCCGGGCTGACACCGTGAGCGTCAGCGAATTCCGGGAGCACCGATGAGCCGGACGCGCCGCAGCTACGAGGCCGGCCACAAGCCGAAGTTCCTCGTGATCATCGACGACTCGCCCGAATGCGACCGCGCCGTCTACTACGCCGCCAGGCGCGCGGCGCGCTCCGGCGCCAACGTCATCATGCTGCGCGTGCTTGAAACGAAAGACGCCAATCAGCAGTGGCTCGGCGTCGCCGACATCATGCGCGCGGAGGCCGAAGAGGAGGCCAAGGCGGTGCTGGCGCGCTTCGGCGCACGGGCGAACGCCATTGCGGGCATCACGCCCGAGCAGGTGATCCGCGAAGGGGAGGCCGCGCAGGAGATCCTCGGTCTGATCGACGAGGACGAGGACATCTCGGTGCTCGTCCTCGCGGCCGGGACCGGCAAGGAAGGTCCGGGGCCGCTCGTGTCCGAACTCGGAAAGACGGTCGGCAGCTTCCCGATCCCGGTCGCCATCGTGCCGGGTCATCTCAACGACCAGGATCTCGACGCCATGACGTGAGGCGGGCGGCGCCGCCGGGC
This sequence comes from uncultured Hyphomicrobiales bacterium, assembly GCA_964538565.1. Lineage (GTDB taxonomy): Bacteria > Pseudomonadota > Alphaproteobacteria > Rhizobiales > Xanthobacteraceae > CAYVBN01. Next base: position 6,191 of record CAZIGW010000157.1, read on the forward strand.
ACGCATCCGCCGGAGCCCCGCCCAACGCTCAGGGGCGGGACGGCGTTGCCAGAAGGGTCGGTTGCGCCTACCTATCGGGGGTCGCGGCGCCGATGCCGTGGCGGCCACGCGGGCCCTTGAATCCCGCGGAGGAAAGGAATCGGACCCATGTTCATTCAGACCGAAGCAACGCCCAATCCCGCAACCCTGAAGTTCCTTCCCGGTCGCGACGTCCTGCCGGGCGGGACGCTCGAGATGCGCGACCGGTCGCAAGCCGCGCAGTCGCCGCTCGCGGAGCGGCTGTTCGACATCGCGGGGGTCGGCGGGGTGTTCTTCGGCAGCGACTTCATCGCCGTGACCAAGACCGCGGGCGAATGGCAGCACCTCAAGCCGGCGATCCTCGGCACCATCATGGAGCACTTCATGTCCGGGGCGCCGATCCTCGCCGCCGACGCGCAAGCCCAGCCCGCCGGCGACGAGTTCTTCGATCCGAAGGACGCCGAGACCGTCGCGACCATCAAGGACCTGATCGAGACGCGCGTGCGTCCGGCGGTCGCCAACGACGGCGGCGACATTACCTTCCGCGGCTTCAAGGACGGCGTCGTCTATCTGAACATGAAAGGCGCCTGCTCCGGATGCCCGTCTTCGACCGCGACCCTGCGGCACGGTATCCAGAACCTGTTGCGCCACTTTGTCCCGGACGTCACCGAAGTCCAGGCGATGTGACGACCGCGGGCGGGATCTCCCGTCCCGGCGCCCGCTCCTGCCGATCATCCCTCCCGGCCGCGAGCGCCTTACGGTTTCGGCGGTGCCATGGTATGGAGCCGGCCCGATCGAGCGCGGCGCTTGCCGGCTGCACGCCTGGACGGCAGGGTACGCCGGCAGCTTTTCCGGATTGCGTCGCGAACCATCCTGATGCGCGTCCTTGCCATCGACACCGCACTCGAAGCCTGCTCCGCCGCGGTGCTCGACACCGAGCGCCGCGGTGTGGTGGCGAGCGAGTCGCAGCCAATGGCCCGCGGCCACGCCGAAGCCCTGATGCCGCTGATCGCGCGCGTCATGCAGCAGGCCCGCCTGCCGTTCGCCGAGATCGACCGGATCGCGGTCACCGTCGGTCCGGGCAGCTTCACCGGATTGCGCGTCGGCGTGGCGGCGGCCCGCGGACTTGCACTCGCGTCGGGCAAGCCGGCCATCGGGCTGACAACGCTCGCCGCCTTCGCGGCCCCGCACATCGCGGCCGACGAGACGCTGCCGCTGCTGGCGGCGATCGATGCGCGGCACGACCACGTGTACATGCAGTTGTTTGGCCCGGGCGGGCGGACGCTGATCTCCCCGCGGCTCGCGCCGCTGCGTGAGGCCGTCCGCGCGGCGACCAGCGGTCCCGCCCGCCTCGTCGGCTCCGCCGCGCAGCTTGTTGCGTTGGCCTGGCCGACCGACGAGCCGCCGCCCCCGCTCGTCGATTCGGCGCGCGCGCCGAACATCGACTGGATCGCCCATCTCGGCGCCGCCGCGATGGAAAGCAAGCACGCGCCGAAGCCGCTCTATCTGCGCGCGCCCGATGCCCAGCCGCAGGATGCGGTGCGCCTGCCGCGTCGATGACGGGCTTCCTCACGCGCTGGTTCCGATCCGAGCCGCGTCTCTCCGAGGCGGCGCCGCGCGATGCTGCGATGTTCGCGGCGTTGCACGCCGCCTCGTTTTCCCGCGGATGGAGCGAGCACGAATTCGAACGCCTGCTCTCCGAGCGCAACGTCGTCGCCCATCGCGCGACCTGCGGCCGCGCCCTCGCCGGTTTCATTCTCTCGCGCATCGCCGCCGGCGAAGCCGAGATCCTGTCGGTTGCGGTGGCTCGCCCGCGCCGCGGTGGGGGGATCGGCCGCCGCCTGCTCGATCTGCACCTGCGCCGCCTGGCCGGTCTCGAGGTCCGCACGGTGTTTCTCGAGGTCGACGAGGACAACTTACCGGCGGTGCGACTCTATGGCCGCGCCGGCTTCCGCGAGGTCGGACGCCGGGCCGGTTACTATCCGCGGGCCGGGCAGAAGCCCGCCGCTGCGCTGGTGTTGCGCCGGGACCTTGCCTGACGCGCGCCGATGGACGTAAGTGGCCGGGCAAAATATGATCCGGCCCTGCCGGAGCGCACCGACGGACCTGGTCGTGACCGAGCCGAAGTCGAACAACATCCAAGCGCAATGCGTCGCCCGGGGCATGCGGATGACCGAGCAGCGGCGGGTCATCGCGCGCGTTCTCGCCGACTCGGCCGATCACCCGGACGTGGAGGAACTCTACCGCCGCTGCGCCAGGATCGACGATCGCATCTCGATTTCCACCGTCTACCGGACCGTCAAGCTGTTCGAGGACGCGGGCATCATCGAGCGGCACGACTTCCGCGAAGGCCGCGCACGCTACGAACAGATGCCCGACAGCCACCATGATCATCTGATCAATCTGCGGACCGGCGAGGTCATCGAGTTCCAGTCGGAGGAGATCGAACGGCTGCAGGCCGAGATCGCCCGCCGGCTCGGCTACAAGCTGGTCGACCATCGCCTCGAACTCTACGCGGTGCCGTTCAGCGACAAGACCAAGGGGTGATGCTGCGCCTCGGTTTCATCGTCGTGGCGATCGCCACGATCACCGTCCCGCTCATTCCGCTGCAATGGCTGGCGGTGCGCTGGGGACTGCCGCTGCGCCGGCGCATTCCGGTGTTCTACCATCGGGTCCTCTGCGCCCTGCTCGGCGTGCGGGTGCGCGTGATCGGCCGGCCCCTGCGCGAGCGCCCGCTGCTGATCGTCGCCAACCACGCCTCCTGGCTCGACATCTCGGTCATCACCGCGGCGGCGCCGGCGGTGTTCGTCGCCAAGCGCGAAGTCTCGACGTGGCCCCTGTTCGGCCTGCTGGCGCGCCTGCAGCGCTCGGTGTTCGTCGACCGCACGCGCCGGCATCGCACGCGCGACGTCAACGCCGAGATCGCCCGGCGGCTGGCCGAGGGCGATCCGGTCGTCCTGTTCGGCGAAGGAACATCGAGCGACGGCAACCGCGTGCTGCCGTTCCGCAGCGCCTTGATCGGGGCTGCGCGCGACGCGCTCGTGGAGGCCGGAGACGTCTCGAAGGTCTGGATCCAGCCGCTCTCGATCGCCTACACGGGCCTGCACGGGCTGCCGGCCGGCCGCCAGCACCGCCCCGCACTCGCCTGGTACGGCGAATTCGCCCTCTGGCCGCATCTGATCGGCGTCATCCGGCGGGGGGCGATCGACGTCGTGATGACCTGGGGGGACGCCGTGCCGTTCGACGAGAGTTCCGATCGCAAGGCCGTCGCCAAGTCGATCGAGCGAACCGTCCGCCAACTCACCGCGTTGGCGCTGCGCGGGCGTCCGCGCGAGACGAGACCGGCATGAGGCGGCATTCCTTTTTCCGGCGAAAACCGCTAAGAGGGGCGTGGTCACCGAGACCCCTTGGCGAATCGGGGCCCGACGACAATCTCACGGAATATCAATGGGTTGACGGGGTCTAGGGCCCGCCCTGCCCGCAGGATCGATCAGGTCGGAATGAGCGGACCGCGCAAGCTGCACGTCAAGTCCTATGGTTGCCAGATGAACGTCTACGATTCCCGTCGTATGGCCGACACGCTGGCGCGCGAAGGATACGTGGAAGCCGCCGGGCCCGAAGACGTCGATTTGCTCATCCTCAACACCTGCCACATCCGCGAAAAGGCCGCCGAGAAGGTCTATTCGGAGCTCGGCCGCGTGCGCAAACTCAAGGAAAGTGCGGCGCGCGACGGCCGCCGCATGCTGGTGGCGGTCGCAGGCTGCGTGGCGCAGGCCGAGGGCGAGGAGATCATCCGCCGCGCACCGGTCGTCGACATGGTGTTCGGACCGCAGAGCTACCATCGCCTGCCCGAGCTCGTGGCGCGCACCGAGCGCGAGGGCCACGTGGTCGACACCGAGTTTCCATCCGAAGACAAGTTCGATCATCTGGCGCCGCCGACGCGCGCGGCGATCCGCGGGCGCGGCGTCACCGCGTTCGTGACCGTACAGGAAGGCTGCGACAAGTTCTGCACCTTCTGCGTGGTGCCCTACACGCGCGGCGCGGAGGCGTCGCGTCCGGCCGCGAAGATCATCGCAGAAACGCAACGCCTCGTCGACGCGGGGGTGCGCGAGATCACGCTGATCGGGCAGAACGTCAACGCCTATCACGGCGCGGGCCTCGACGGACGCCCGTGGTCGCTCGCAAGGCTGCTCACGCAGCTTGCCGAGATGCCGGGAATCGCCCGGCTGCGCTACACCACGAGTCATCCGTGCGACATGGACGCGGAGCTCGTGTCGGCGCATCGCGATCTTCCCGTGTTGATGCCGCAGTTGCATCTGCCGGTGCAGTCGGGCTCCGACCGGATCCTGGCCGCCATGAATCGCCGACATACGCGCGCCGCCTACCTCGACGTCATCGATCTCCTGCGCCGCGCGCGCCCCGACATGGCGTTTTCCTCGGATTTCATCGTCGGCTTCCCGGGGGAGACGGAGGCGGATTTCCGCGAGACGCTGCGCATCGTCGACGAGGTCGGGTATGCGAGCGCCTATTCGTTCAAATATTCGCCGCGACCCGGGACGCCCGCCGCGGACGCGACGGATCAGGTCGACGAGGCGATCAAGGCCGAGCGGCTCGAGCGGTTGCAGGAGGCGATCGAACGGCACCAGGCGGCGTTCAACGCGCGCTGCGTCGGGCAGGTCTTCGACGTCCTGTTCGAGAAGACGGGGCGGCACGCCGGCCAGATCGTCGGCCGCTCGCCCTATCTGCAGCCCGTCCACGTGACGGCGCCGGAAACGCTGGTCGGCCGGTGCGCCGCCGTGACCGTCACGTCCGCCCGGGCGAACAGCCTGTTCGGCGCGCTCCCCGTCTCTTGGGCGCACGAGACGGACGGCGCAGCGCTTGCCGGCGCGGGAGCCTGAGTCCTTGCGCAGCCGCGACACCAACAACGGTTCGCTGATCGCCGCCGACCAGCCGTCGGGCGGAGATGCCGGAGCGCAGGTCGTGCTCGCCTTCGACGACAACCGGCTGGCTTCGGTCCTGTTCGGACAGTACGGACAGAACCTGGCGCTGATCGAGCGCCGGCTCGGCGTGGTCGCCGATTCGCGCGGCAATCACGTCACGATCGAGGGCTCGCGCGATGCCTGCGAACAGGCGCGGCACGTGCTCGAAGGCCTCTACGAGCAGATCAAGCGCGGCCACGAGCTCGCCACCGGGGACGTCGAAGGCGCGATCCGCCAGGCGCTGGCGCAGGGCTCGCTGTTCGACTTCGACCCGGCCTCGAGTCGATCGAGCTTCGAGGAGATCAACCGGCGCAAGCGCCCGGTGCGCGCGCGCACCGCCGCGCAGGACGCCTACGTGCGCGCGCTGCGCCGGCATGCACTTGTATTCGGCACGGGTCCGGCCGGCACCGGCAAGACCTGGCTCGCGGTCGCGCAGGCCGTTGCGCTGTTCGAGCGCAAGGAAGTCGATCGCATCATCCTGTCGCGCCCGGCGGTCGAGGCCGGCGAGCGACTCGGGTTCCTGCCCGGCGACATGCGCGAGAAGGTCGATCCCTACCTGCGCCCCATCTATGACGCGCTGTTCGACCTGATGGACCCCCGCATCGTCGAGCGCGCGCTGCAGACCGGCGAAATCGAGATCGCGCCGCTCGCATTCATGCGCGGGCGCACGCTCGCGAACGCGGCCGTGATCCTCGACGAGGCGCAGAACACCACGTCGATGCAGATGAAGATGTTCCTCACGCGGCTCGGCGAGAACAGCCGCATGATCGTGACCGGAGATCCGAGCCAGGTCGACCTGCCGCACGGCCAGGCGTCCGGCCTCGCCGAAGCGGTGCGGCTGCTCGCCGACGTGGAAGGCGTCGGTCACGTCGTCTTCACGCATGAGGACGTGATCCGGCACGAGCTCGTCGCACGCATCGTCGCCGCCTACGACAGGGCGCATCTTCCCGCGCCGCACAAGCGCGAGGCCGGGGAATGAGCGCGCCCGCGCAGGGATCCGCGAGCGCCGGACCGGCCGTGGAGATCATGGTCCAGTCCGCCTTGTGGAGCGCGGCGCCTGCGGCCGAAGCCGTGGTGCGCGCCGCGATCGCCGCCGCCGCTCCGCCGACCACGGCAGGCTGCGAAGTCTCCGTCGTCCTCACGGACGATGCGGCGATCCGCGTTCTCAACCAGCGCTGGCGCGGCGTTGATGCGGCGACGAATGTTCTCTCCTTCCCGGCGGCCGCCGTCGAGGCGACGTGGAGCGAGGCGGATTCCCCCCCGAGGCTGCTCGGCGACATCGTGATCGCCTACGAAACCGTGGCCCGCGAGGCGTCCGCGGAACAAAAGCCGCTTCCCCATCATCTTGCCCACCTGGCGGTGCATGGTTTTCTCCACCTTCTGGGCTACGATCACGAGACCGACGCCGAGGCCGAGGCGATGGAACGGCTCGAGAGCACCATCTTGACTCGGCTCGACGTGCCCGACCCGTATCTCGCGCGTGATCCAGGAGCCTGACCTCCGAACGCCCATGCCCGACCCCGACGCGCCAAGTCGTAGCGAAGCGAGCCGCAGCGGACAGACCGACGTGCAACAGGAAGCGCGGAACCTGCCGGTTCCGGTGCGCCGGCCGAGCGAGGTCGCGCGCGAGCGCGACGCAAGCTGGATCGGCCGGTTGCTTCGCACGCTGTTCGGCTGGAGGCCCGGCTCGATCCGCGACGATCTGGAATTCGTGCTCGAGGACGGCGCCTCCGGCGAAAGCGGCTTCTCTCCCGAAGAGCGCACCATGCTCAAGAACATCCTCGGCCTGCGCGAGCGCCGCACCGAGGACGTCATGGTGCCGCGCGCCGACATCGTGGCCGTGCAGCAGGACATCGGCCTCGGCGAGCTGCTGCGCGTGTTCGAAGGCGCCGGCCACTCGCGCCTCGTCGTCTACAACGACACGCTCGACGACCCGGTCGGCATGGTGCACATCCGCGATCTCCTCGCCTTCATGACGGCGCGCTCGGCGGTCGAGCCGGCGAAGACCAAGCGCAAGAAACCGTTGCCGGCCGGCCTCGATCTCAAGTCGATCGACCTCGCCACGCCGTTGTCCTCAACCAAGCTGGTGCGTCCGCTCCTGTTCGTGCCGCCCTCGATGCCGGCGATCGACCTGCTCGCCCGCATGCAGGCGACGCACATTCATCTGGCGCTCGTGATCGACGAGTACGGCGGCACCGACGGACTGGTTTCGATCGAGGACATCGTCGAGGAGATCGTCGGCGAGATCGAGGACGAGCATGACGAAGCGACGAACTACACCGTCGTCCGCCAGCCGGACGGTTCGTTCATCGCCGATGCGCGGGCAAGCCTGGAGGACGTGATCCTCACGGTCGGGGCGGATTTCGACGTCGGCGACGCCGGGCAGGAAGTCGACACGCTCGGCGGCTATCTGGTGGCGCAGGTCGGCCGCGTTCCGGTGCGCGGCGAGCTGGTGCCGGGACCCGCTCCGTTCGAGATCGAGGTGCTCGACGCCGACCCGCGCCGCGTCAAGAAGGTGAAGATCTCGATCGCCCGCGACCGGCGCCGCGCCGCCGGCCGCGAGCGCGAGGCGCGCCGTCGCGAAGCCGAGGCAGAGCCGGACGCCGCGAGGACGCCGCCGGCCGCCGCGCCGGCGGAGCACAGCGAAGGAGGCGAAGCGTCGAACCCCGCGCCCGATTCGGCCCCCCCGGACACAGGCGCGCGCCAGCCGTGACGCCCGCCCGCATCGTCCATTCGATCGTTCTTGCCTGGGGCTGGCGGCGCGCGTTGATCGCATGCGCGGCCGGGGCCGCTTCAACCCTCGCGCTCGCTCCGTTCAACCTCTGGCCGGTGATGTTCCTGACGATCCCGCTCGCCGTCTGGCTCATCGACGGCGCGGCCGGCGGACGGGCGGGAAAAATCGCCGTCGCGGCGGCGACCGGATGGTGGTTCGGCTTCGGCTACTTCCTTGCCGGCCTCTATTGGATCGGCAATGCGTTCCTGGTCGACGCCAAGATGTTCGGCTGGCTGTTGCCGATCGCGGTCGCCGGGCTGCCCGCGGGCCTCGCGCTGTTCACCGCGCTCGGCTTTGCGCTGGCGCGCCTGCTCTGGCGGCCGGG
>CAZIGW010000158.1:0-29494 GCA_964538565.1 uncultured Hyphomicrobiales bacterium
GCCTCGCGCTGGCGCGGCGGGTGCCGGACTTGTCGGTCAAGCTCGTCGAGATCGATCCCGGTCTCGCGCGGCTCGCCGCCGAGAACATCCGTCGCAACGGGCTCGCCGCGCGGGCGCAGGCCGTGGCGCTCGACATCACCGCCCCAGCCGGCGCCTTCGCGGCGGCCGGGCTTCCCGCCGATTCCGCCGACCGCGTGCTGATGAATCCACCCTTCAACGACCCGGAGCGCCACCGCGGTTCGCCCGACCCCGGTCGCCGCCAGGCGCACCTGGAGGAGGGCGAGACGCTCGCGGCGTGGACCCGGGCGGCGGCGCGCCTGCTGCGACCGCACGGGGTGCTGACGATGATCGTCCGCGCCGACGCGATCGTCCGCGTGCTCGCCGCCCTCGAGCCGGGGTTCGGCGGGCTCGCCATCCTGCCGATCCACCCGAACGCCGCGGCGGCAGCAATCCGCGTGATCGTCCGCGCCGCGAAGGGCAGTCGGGCGCCGGTCAGGCTTCTGCCGGGCCTCGTCCTCAACGACCGGGACGGGCCGACGCCCGCGGCGGAAGCGGTCCTGCGCGACGGCGCCGCCCTGCCGCTCGAGGAGGATTGAACCGGGCGAGCGCCGGCGCGTTGAGCAAACCGGCCGCCGCGACATCGGGCACTCCGGAGGTCAACAGCACGCCGTCGAGGCAGGCGGAAAGCGCTACCGCTCGTCGCCTTTTGCCAGTTGGACACGGGCCGGAAGATGGGCGGAGGCGGCGATGGCTGCGAACAGCGCCACCAGAATGATGAACTTGACCGTCATGTCGTCTCCGATCCTTGCGCGCCGGCGAGGGCCGCTGAGCATTTTCGTTGGAGGTCGAAGCAAGAAGCGTTCCGGCACTCGTAGGCCGGCGGAGTTTAAGAATGCGTAACTTGAGCGAAGTGAGCCGAGCGCCTATGACAAAACGATGGCCGACCCGCGCATGATCGAACATTTGCAGCAGCTTTGGGCGCGCACGCGCGAACTTGTGATGCCGGTCGTGCCGCGCTTCCTGCGCGGCGACGTTCCCGTGGTGCCGGTCGTGCGGCTCACCGGCGTCGTCGGCTTCTCGACGCCGTTGCGTCCCGGCCTGACGCTGGCGGGCATCGCCCGCGCGCTCGACAAGGCGTTCTCGCTGCGCCGGGCGAAGGCCGTCGCGCTGTCGATCAATTCGCCCGGCGGCTCGCCGGTACAGTCCCACCTTATCTTCCAGCGCGTGCGCCATCTCGCCGCGGAAAAGGAGTTGCCGGTCATTGCCTTCGTTGAAGACGTGGCGGCTTCCGGCGGCTATATGATCGCCTGCGCGGGTGACGAGATCGTGTGCGATCCCTCATCGATCGTCGGTTCGATCGGCGTCGTCGGCTCCTCCTTCGGGCTCGACGAGGCGATCAAGAAACTCGGGATCGAGCGGCGCGTCTACACGGCCGGCGAACGCAAGCTGATGCTCGATCCGTTCCTGCCGGAAAACCCCGACGACGTGGCGCGGCTCAAGGCGATCCAGTCCCAAATTCACGAGCGCTTCATCGCCCTGGTCAAAGGCCGCCGCGCCGGAAAGCTGACCGGCCCAGAAAATACCCTCTTCTCGGGCGAGTACTGGACGGGAGCGACAGCGCGGGAATACGGACTGGTGGACCGGCTCGGAGACCTGTGGGGCACGTTGCGCGAGCGTTTCGGCGAAGACGTGCATACGCCGCTGATCACGGCCGAGCGCACCTTCTTTGGTCGGCGCGTGCCCGGTGTGAGCCGGGTGGGAGAGTGGGCCGCACCCGGACTGCCCGACGAGGTCCTCTCGGCGATCGAGGCGCGCGCGATTTGGGCCCGGTATGGTCTCTAGGTCGTGGCCGAACGACGTTTGGCTTCGGACGGACCGCGCTTCGGACGAGGATACGAGCCGAATGGACAGTAGCCTGGGGGCAAGTCATTCTTGAGCGGAAGAAGTCGGGCACGACAATGCGGCGAACCAGCGCCGTCGTGTCCGAGAAGCACAGGAGGACCTGATGACGTTTCCGATCCCGCCGGTGATGATCTGGACACTCGGCGCCGTGGGAGCCATCGCGCTCGCCAGGGTGCTGACGCGGGAATGGCGGCGGGTCAACGCGGAACTGCGTCCCTGTCGCGCGACCCAGAGCACCGAGGGACCGGACCGCGCGCGCCTGCCGCGCCTGCGGCGGGATCCCGTCACGGGCATCTATCGTCCGGAGTGACAGCCGGGCTGTCCTGCGCCGGGCTGCCCGGGCCTTTCACGCGGCGTTGCCCGAATGCACGTCGGGACGCGCGGCGCACAGGCGCGCCGCAGGCGAGTCGCGCCCGGCTGGGGCCTGAGGTGTCCTGGCCGCGTTCGGAGGGCGCGGCGGCCCTCGCCTTGACCCTTCGGGGAGCCGCCGATAGGGTCCGCGGCCATTCTGCTTGAACGAAATCGTTGTCAATGGTCGCGGCCGATCTCCCGCCTCACATGCATCCCGAACGCTCGTTTCAAGGGCTGATCCTGGCGCTTCAGCGCTACTGGGCCGACTATGGCTGCGTCATCCTGCAGCCCTATGACATGGAGGTGGGCGCGGCCACCTTCCACCCGGCGACGACGCTGCGCGCGCTCGGGCCCAAGCCGTGGAACGCCGCCTATGTCCAGCCCTCGCGCCGGCCCAAGGACGGCCGCTACGGCGAAAACCCGAACCGGCTCCAGCACTACTACCAGTTCCAGGTGCTGCTGAAGCCCTCGCCGCCCGACATCCAGGACCTCTATCTCAACTCGCTCTACGCCATCGGGGTCGATCCGGCGGTTCACGACATCCGCTTCGTCGAGGACGATTGGGAGAGCCCGACGCTCGGCGCCTGGGGGCTCGGCTGGGAATGCTGGTGCGACGGCATGGAGGTCTCGCAGTTCACCTACTTCCAGCAGGTGGCGGGCTTCGAATGCGCGCCGGTCGCCGGTGAACTGACCTATGGGCTCGAACGGCTCGCCATGTACGTGCAGGGCGTCGACCGCGTGTTCGACCTCAATTTCAACGGCCGGGAAGGCGCCGAAAAGGTCACGTACGGCGACGTCTTCCTGCAGGCCGAGCGGGAGTATTCGCGGCACAATTTCGAGCAGTCCGACACCGAGATGCTGTTCGAGCAGTTCCGCATGGCGGAGGCCGCCTGCCGCAAGTATCTCGACGCCGGCTGGAAGGGGACCGGCGAGGGACGGCGCCATCTCATGGCGCTGCCCGCCTACGACCAGTGCATCAAGGCGAGCCACGTGTTCAACCTGCTCGACGCCCGCGGCGTCATCTCGGTGACGGAGCGGCAGAGCTACATCCTGCGCGTGCGCGACCTCGCCAAGGCGTGCGGCGAGGCCTGGCTGCAGACCGAGGGCGGCGGCGCGCTCGCGTAGGCGCGGCTCCCGTATTCGGACCCAGGACCTGCGGTGCACCGCTGCTGCGCCGCCCAGGGAACGTCCGCCCTCGACAGCTTCCGCCCGGCTCGGTATGGCTCGGCCTCACAACCGATCCGACCCGCGGGATCCTGCGTTTCCATGAGAGGAGGGCGACGGCCTGTCGCCAGCCCGATGCCCGACCTGCTGCTTGAACTCTTTTCCGAGGAAATCCCCGCGCGCATGCAGGCGAAGGCGGCGGATGACCTCAGGAAGATGGTGACCGACCGGCTGGTGGACGCCGGCCTCGTCTACGAGGGCGCCAAGGCGTTTGCGACGCCGCGGCGGCTCGCCCTCTTCGTCCAGGGCATTCCGGCCAAGCAGCCGGACCTCGCCGAGGAGCGCAAGGGGCCGCGCGTCGGCGCGCCCGAGGGTGCGATCCAGGGCTTCCTCAAGGGCGCGGGCCTCACGTCGATCTCGCAGGCGAAGATCGAAAAGGATCCCAAGAAGGGCGACTTCTACGTCGCGCTGATCGAAAAGCCGGGCCGGCCGGCGATCGAGGTGCTCTCCGACCTGCTGCCGACGGTGGTGCGCACGTTTCCGTGGCCGAAGGCGATGCGCTGGGGGTCGGGACGGCTCGCCTGGGTGCGGCCGCTGCATTCGATCGTCGCGACCTTCGGTCCGGAGACCGAGGAGCCGGACATCGTCCCCTTCGCGGTCGACGGGATCGCGGCCGGAAACGTCACGCGCGGGCACCGCTTCCTGGCGCCGGCGGAATTCACGGTCAAGCGGTTCGACGACTACGTGACCAAGCTGGCGCAGGCCAAGGTCGTGCTCTGTCCGGAACGGCGCCGGCATCAGATCCTCGACGATGCGAAGACGCTCGCGTTCGCGCAGGGCTTCGAACTCGTCGAGGACGAGGGCCTGCTCGCGGAGGTCGCCGGGCTGGTCGAATGGCCGGTCGCCCTCATGGGATCGTTCGACGGCGAATTCCTGTCGATTCCACCGGAGGTGATCCGCACCACGATCCGCAACAACCAGAAATGTTTCGTGCTGCGCGATCCGCAGACGGCGCGGCTCGTCAACAAGTTCATCCTGGTCGCCAACACCGAGGCGGTCGACCAGGGCAAGGCGATCGTCGCCGGCAACGAGCGCGTCATCCGCGCGCGCCTGTCGGACGCCAAGTTCTTCTACGAGACGGATCTGAAGACGCGGCTCGAGCAGCGGCTGCCGAAGTTCAAGGAGATCGTGTTCCACGAGAAGCTCGGCACGCAGTGGGAGCGCATCGAGCGCATCGAGCGCCTCGCGGCCGATCTCGCGCCCGTCGTCGGCGCCGACGTCGAGAAGGCAAAGCGCGCGGCGCGGCTTGCCAAGGCCGATCTCCTCACCGAGGTGGTCGGCGAGTTTCCCGAGCTGCAGGGCCTGATGGGGAAATACTACGCCGAGGCGCAGGGCGAGGACGAGGCGGTGGCGCACGCCTGCGAGGATCATTATCGCCCGCAGGGGCCGACGGATCTCGTTCCGGCCGAGCCGATGACGATCGCGGTCGCGCTCGCCGACAAGATCGACACGCTGGTCGGCTTCTGGGCGATCGGCGAGAAGCCGACCGGATCGAAGGACCCGTTTGCGCTGCGGCGCGCGGCGCTCGGCGTCATCCGCATCGTGCTGGAGAACGGCGTGCGTCTCTCCTTGCGCACCCTGTGCTGGCGACACTTCGCGGCGGTGCGCAAGGACGAGGCGCTCGCCGAGGCGATCGCCGTGCTCCATCCGCTGCAACGAGAGATCGAGCAGCTCAGCGCTTCCGATATCGAGCGCGCGATCAAGCTCGAGGTGCTCACCGACGAGATCGCGCGCGAAAAGGTTGTGCAGGCCACGAGCCTCGTCCAGGCGCATGACGATTTTGCCGAGGCCTCGGACCTGCTCGCCTTCTTCGCCGATCGTCTCAAGGTGCAGCTGCGCGAGCAGGGCGCGCGTCACGACCTCGTCGACGCGGTCTTCGCGCTCGAAGGCCAGGACGATCTCGTGCTGATCGTGCGGCGCGTGGAGGCGCTCGGCCGGTTCCTCGACAGCGAGGACGGCCGCAACCTGCTCGCCGGCTACAAGCGCGCCGCCAACATCATCCGCATCGAGGAAAAGCGCGACAGCACGACGTACACCAGCGCGCCGGATCCGTCGCTCTATCGCCAGGCCGAGGAACGGGAGCTCGCGCGCGCGATCGACGCCGCCAAGGAGGAGGCCTCGGCGGCGGTCGGGCGCGAGGACTTCACCGCCGCGATGCGCGCCATGGCCAAGCTGCGGCCGCATGTCGACGCGTTCTTCGACAAGGTGACCGTCAACGTCGAGGACAAGGACCTGCGCGCCAACCGCTTGCGGCTGCTCAATCAAATCCGTGAAGCGACGCGCGCGGTGGCCGATTTCTCCCGCATCGAAGGCTGAAAGCTGCGTCCTTGGCGTCAGGCCGACCGCACCCGATTGCGATCGCGCGGCGCGAGGGATGCCTGCATCGCGCGATCGGACCGGTTGCTCCAGCAGATTTGAACGGTTCCATGGTAGCCGATTGGAAACGGCGATGTATTCCATCTGAGAACGGTTCTAATCTTTCCGGCTGCTATTCACTTCTGCGTGCGCGTCTGCCATATCCAGTGACGTCCTGGTTGTTTGTCGATTCATCGCGGGGCCTTGAACCTCGCGGATGGGAGACGCGGAATGACACCTCTGACGAACGGCCGCGCACGTGGCCGTCTGACTTCCCTTTCATGTCTCGGGGCCGTCATGCTGCTGTGCTGCGGCAGCCTTGTGCCGGCCTTGGCCGCCGACGACGACAAGGACAACGGCAAGAAGGGCGAAACGGCCTTCGACGAGATCGAAACGCAGGACATCTTCGGATTCACCGAGGGCTCCGGCGTCGGCTTGCAGGGCGAGAAGGAGTTCTCGGCCGAGACCGTTGCGCATTTCGGCAAGCGCGACGGGCGCTATGCGGCGACCGAGACCAAGCTTGGAATGGAGTACACGCCCTCGCAGTTCGTCCAGGTGGAATTCGGCGGCCTCCTCTCCGCGCACGCCATCAAGGACGTCACGGATCTCGACGACCGCAGCAGCTTCGATTTCATGGGCGCGTTCGCCGAGTTCCGTTACCTGCTGCTCGAACGCACCTCGTCCTCGCCTTTCTCCGTGACGTTGTCGGCCGAGCCGACCTGGCGTCGCATCGACGAAACCTCGGGCGAGCGCGTCACCAATTTCGAGCTGGAAACCAAGGTCAATGCCGACCTCGAAATCGTGCCCAATCGCGCGTATGCGGGATTCAATGTCCTCTACGATCCGGAATGGACGCGCACCGCGCTCGGCGAGGTCGAACGCGAGTCGACCTTCGGGGTGTCGGGCGCGCTTGCGTTCCGACCGACGCCGCCGCTGCTGATCGGGATGGATCTCTGGTATCTGCGGCACTACGACGGAAACGGCTTCGAGGCATTCACCGGGGACGCCGTTTTCTTCGGGCCGACCGTCTACTACCAGATCTCGGACAAGTCCGCGATCAGCGGCGCATGGGAGACGCAGATTGCCGGGCACGCAGTCGGCGATCCCGCAAGCCTCAATCTGGTCGATTTTCCGCGACACCGCGCCAAGCTGAAGCTGGCAATCGAGTTCTAGAGAGGCGCCGATGCCCGCCAGATACGCAAAAATGCTTAGCGCGGCGATCCTGAGCGCAGCAGTGCTGTCGGCCGCGGCCGTCTCCCCGGCAACCGCGCAGGCTTCGGTGACGATCGATCTGTCCATCAAGAACCGCCGGTTCGAGCCTGCCGAACTCAAGGTCCCGGCCGGAAAACCGATCCGGCTGCGCATCAAGAACCTCGACGAGACGCCGGCCGAGTTCGAAAGCGTGAGCCTGCGCGTCGAGAAAGTGGTCGCCGGCAAGAGCGAGGCGACCATCAATTTGCGGGCGCTGGCGCCGGGTCGCTATAAGTTCATCGACGACTTCCATCACGAGACCCAAGGCTCGTTGGTTGCGCAATAGCAGCCGGGAGAAGACTCCGTGCTTGCCGCACTGATCATCGTGTTCCGCGAGGTGTTCGAAGCCGGCCTGATCGTCGGCATCGTGATGGCGGTCACGGCCGGCATCCATCGCCGCGGCATGTGGGTGGCCGGCGGCGTCCTCGGCGGCGCGCTCGGCGCCTGCGTGGTCACCGTCTTCGCCGGTGCGCTCTCGGCGGCGTTCCAGGGCGTCGGACAGGAGCTGTTCAACGCCACGATCCTGGGCGTCGCGGTGGTCATGCTCACGTGGCACAACGTCTGGATGTCGCGCCACGGCCGCGAACTGGCGGCGGAAATGCGCGCGGCCGGCGAGGCGGTGGTGCGCGGGTCGAAATCGCTTCTGGCGCTCGCCGTGGTGGTCGCGGTGGCGGTGCTGCGCGAAGGAGTCGAGGTCGTGCTGTTCCTCTACGGGATCGTCGTCTCGGAAGGCGGCATGCACGTCAGCATCTTCGCCGGCGGCCTCGCCGGGCTGGCGCTCGGCGGTCTTGTCTGTCTGATGACCTACGTGGGATTCCTGCAAATCCCCGTGCGTCACCTCTTCAGCGTCACGAGCGTCATGATCGCGTTCCTGGCCGCCGGAATGGCCGCGCAGTCGACCGCCTTCCTCGAGCAGGCCAATGTCGTCACCGCGCTCGATCGCGTCATGTGGGACAGCTCCTGGCTGCTGTCCGAGTCGAGCCTCGTCGGACGCGCGCTGCACACGCTGATCGGCTACAGCGACCAGCCGACCGCCATGCAGCTCGTCGTCTATGGGACGACGCTGGCGGTGATGTGGGGCCTGATGCGCCTCGTCGCACCCTCGCCGGCGCCGCAGACGCAGTCGGGTTGAAGCTGATCCGGACGGCCCGGAATGGCGCCCGCCGCGCCGATGCCTTACGGTGCGGAATTCCCTTCGCCACAGGGGGGAGGGAGCACGAGGGGGATGAATGGGCCCGGTCGGCGTCCCGGCCGTCGAACCTCAGCATCGCGGGAGGACCCTGACCATGTCCATCAATGTCGCGCACATGCCGGCGATCATCGCGTTGATCGCCGGAATTCTGATTCTCATCATGCCCCGCCTGCTGAACATCGTCGTGGCGATCTACCTCATCCTGACCGGGATCATCGGCCTCGGCCTGCTGCGCTAGGCCGCCGCTCCGGCGGGGTGGATTGCGCCTCTCCGACAAGATCATGTGCCGGAACGCGCGACGCGCGGAGCCGATCGGCCCGTGCGAGCGGCGCCGGCCGGCTCGCGCCGGCGGCGGGGGTGCACCCTCCCGCCCGGAAGGCGGAACCCCGGCGCGGATCCCGGGTTGAATCGCGCGGCGAAACCGGCCAAGAGAAGCCGAACTCCTTGACGCCGCACATTCGAGGTCCGGAAAAATGGCAAAGTGGGTGTACACGTTCGGCGACGGCAAGGCCGAAGGCCGCGCCGACATGCGAGGCCTTCTCGGCGGCAAGGGGGCCAATCTCGCCGAAATGGCCAATCTCGGGCTTCCGGTACCGCCCGGATTCACCGTCACCACCGAGGTCTGTACGTATTTCTACGCCCACGGAAAGACCTATCCGGAGGATTTGAAGGATCAGGTCAGGGCGGCGCTCGACCACGTCGGCCGGCTCACCGGCAAGAGCTTCGGCGATGCGCGAAATCCGCTGCTGGTGTCGGTGCGCTCGGGCGCGCGCGCCTCGATGCCCGGCATGATGGACACGGTCCTCAACCTCGGGCTCAACGACGAGACCGTCGAGGCGCTCGCCCGCCTGTCGGACGACCGCCGCTTCGCCTACGACAGCTACCGTCGGTTCATCACCATGTATTCGGACGTGGTGCTCGGGCTCGGCCATCACCACTTCGAGGAAATTCTCGACGAGCACAAGGAGCGCAAGGGCTACGTGCTCGACACGGATCTCGACGCCGACGACTGGGTCGAACTCGTCAAGCTCTACAAGGCACGGGTCAAGGAAGAGCTCGGCGAGGATTTCCCGCAGGATCCGCACGCGCAGCTTTGGGGCGCGATCGGCGCGGTGTTCGGCTCGTGGATGAACCAGCGCGCCATCACCTATCGGCGACTTCACAACATTCCGGAAAGCTGGGGCACCGCCGTCAACGTGCAGGCGATGGTGTTCGGCAACATGGGCGAGACGTCGGCGACGGGCGTCGCCTTCACTCGCAATCCTTCGACCGGCGAGAAGCGGCTCTACGGCGAATTTCTCATCAACGCGCAGGGCGAGGACGTCGTCGCCGGCATCCGCACCCCGCAGGAGATCACCGAGGCGGCGCGCGTCGAGTCGGGATCCGACAAGCCGTCGATGGAAAGGGCGATGCCCGAAGCCTTCGCGGAACTCGTGCGCATCTACGAGCTGCTCGAACGGCACTACCGCGACATGCAGGATCTCGAGTTCACGGTCGAGAAGGGCAAGCTGTGGATGCTGCAGACGCGCTCGGGCAAGCGCACCGCCAAGGCGGCGCTGCGCATCGCGGTCGAGCTTGCGTCCGAGGGCCTGATCTCGCGCGATGAGGCGGTGACGCGCGTCGAGCCGGGTTCGCTCGATCAGCTTCTGCATCCGACCATCGATCCGAAATCGGAACGCCAGGTCATCGCCACCGGGCTGCCGGCTTCGCCCGGCGCCGCCGCGGGCGAGATCGTGTTCTCCTCCGATGAAGCCGAGCTCATGCGTTCGCAGGGCCGCAAGGTGATTTTGGTTCGCATCGAGACGAGCCCCGAGGACATCCACGGCATGCACGCCGCCGAAGGAATTCTCACGACCCGTGGCGGCATGACCTCGCACGCCGCCGTCGTCGCGCGCGGCATGGGCAAGCCGTGCGTGTCGGGTGCCGGCGCCATTCGCATCGACTACGCGGCCGGCACCATGTCGGTCGGCGGGCAGACGCTGAAGAAGGGCGACCTCGTCACCATCGACGGTTCGACCGGGCAGGTGCTGATCGGCAAGGTGGCGATGCTCGAGCCGGAGCTTTCGGGCGAGTTCGCGACGCTCATGGGCTGGGCCGACGCGGCGCGCAAGCTCGGCGTGCGCGCCAACGCCGACACGCCGAACGACGCGCGTGTCGCGGTGAAGTTCGGCGCCGAGGGCATCGGGCTCTGCCGCACCGAGCACATGTTCTTCGAGGAGAACCGCATCCGCGCCGTGCGCGAGATGATCCTGTCCGACGACGAGGACAGCCGGCGCGCCGCGCTCGCCAAGCTTCTCCCCATGCAGCGCGCCGACTTCATCGAGCTGTTCGAGATCATGAAGGGCCTGCCGGTCACCATCCGGCTGCTCGATCCGCCGCTGCACGAATTCCTGCCGCACACGCAGGACGAGATCCAGGAAGTGGCGACGGCCATGAACGCCGATCCGCAGAAGCTCGCCGACCGCGCGCGCGAGCTGCACGAATTCAATCCGATGCTCGGCTTCCGCGGCTGCCGCATCGCCATCGCCTATCCGGAAATCGCCGAGATGCAGGCGCGCGCCATCTTCGAGGCAGCGGTTGCGGCAGCGAAGCGCACCGGCGCGCCGGTGGTGCCGGAAGTCATGGTGCCGCTGATCGCCACCAAGGCGGAGTTCGACCTCGTCAAGGCGCGCATCGACGCCACGGCACAGGCGGTGGCGGCGGAGACCGGCGGCAAGCTCGAATACCAGGTCGGCACCATGATCGAGCTGCCGCGCGCGGCGCTCAAGGCCGCCGAGATCGCCGAGAGCGCCGAGTTCTTCTCCTACGGCACCAACGACCTGACGCAGACCACCTACGGCATCAGCCGCGACGATGCGGCGAGTTTCCTCGGCATCTACACCGCCAAGGGCATCCTGCCGAACGATCCGTTCGTGTCGATCGACCAGGACGGCGTCGGCGAACTCGTGCGCATCGCCACCGAGCGCGGCCGCAGGGTGCGGCCCAAGCTCAAGCTCGGCATCTGCGGCGAGCACGGCGGCGATCCGGCCTCGGTCGCCTTCTGCCACGAGGTCGGGCTCGACTACGTGTCCTGCTCGCCGTTCCGCGTGCCGATCGCGCGCCTCGCCGCCGCGCAGGCGGCCCTCGGCAAGGGCGCCGCCAGTACCGCCTGAAGCGGCCTCTCGCAGCGCGTGTCCCCAAGCGGCGGCCCGACGAGGCGTCAACCGCGGCTGCGTCAACGCCGTGCCCGGCGCAGTCCACGGCAAATTGGGTGTTCCCCGCGCGTTGCGCCGTGCTACCGTCCCGGGCGGGCGCGCGTGCCGTGTCGGCATCGTGGCCCGGAAAGAATGACGCTGCCCGTCGGTTGCGCTCGTCGGCGACAGGGCCGCGCGAGGGGATGGAATGAGCGAGGGCGACAAGTCTCCGCCGCCGGCGGAGAGCGGGGGAATTTCGGAAGAACAGCTGCGCAAGGCGGAGGCCTACGTCGAGGCCGAGGAGGGCGCGGCCAACCGTCTGGCCGGATGGGCGGGCATCATCACCACGGCGATCGCCGTCGCGATGACGCTGTTTCATCTCTACGCGGCCTACGAAATCGTCCCCACCCAGCCGCTGCGCTACACCCACGTCGGCTTCGTGCTGGTGCTGAGCTTCCTGCTGTTCCCGGTCGCGATGCGCTTTCGCAATCGCATCCGCTGGTGGGACGTCATCCCGGCGCTCGCCGCCGTCGGCATCCTCGGCTACGCGCTCTGGGGCGGTGACGACTTCACCGACCGCGCGGCGGTTCCGGACCGGCTCGACGTCGTGCTCGGGCTGATATTCATCGTGCTGATTCTCGAGGCGGCGCGGCGCACCACCGGCCCGATCATGCCGATCGTCGCCATCCTGTTCATCGCCTACGCGATGCTCGGTCCCGACCTGCCGCCGCCGTGGACGCACCGCGGCTACGACATCTCGCGGCTGGTCGGCCACCTGTTCATCACGCTCGAGGGCATCTTCGGCGTCGCCGTCGACGTGTCGGCGACGCTCATCATCATGTTCACCATCTACGGCGCGATCCTGCAGCATTCGGGCGCCGGAAAGTTCTTCATCGACTTCTCGCTCGCCGTGATGGGCAACAAGCCCTCGAGCGCCGGCCGCGCGGTGGTCGCCTCCTCGTTTCTGCTCGGCGGACCGTCCGGATCGGGCGTCGCGACGACCGTGATGATCGGCACCGTCGCGGCGCCGATGCTGGCCAAGGCCAGATTCGAGAAGAACGCGGCGGGCGGGCTGCTCGCCGCGGGCGGACTGGGCGCCATTCTTTCGCCGCCGGTGCTCGGCGCCGCCGCCTTCCTGATCGCCGAGTTTCTCAAGATCAGCTATCTCGACGTCATCTGGATGGCGACGATCCCGACCTGCCTCTACTACTTGACGCTGTTCGTGATGGTCGAGCTCGATTCGGTGCGCTTCGGGGCGCACAACGTCGTCTTCAGGCAGGACATGAGCCTGTGGGAGATGACGCGGCGCTATGGCTTCCACTTCGTCTCGCTGGTCGCCGTCGTGGTCTTCATGGTGATCGGCTATTCGCCGATGCTCTCGGTCTTCTATTCGACGCTCCTGGCGTTTGCCCTGAGCTTCCTCAACCGCGAGACGGCGCTGTTTCCGAAGAAGCTTGTGCGCGCGCTCGCCGACGGCTCGATCGGCGTGCTGAGCGCGGCGACGACCTGCGCCTCGGCCGGCATCATCGTCGGCGTCGTCACGCTCACCGGCCTCGGCCTGAAGTTCTCCTCGATCGTCATCGACTACGCCGGCGGCAGTCTTCTGCTCACGGCGATCTACACCTCGCTGATCGTCTGGGTGATCGGGCTCGCGGTGCCGGTGACGGCCTCGTACATCATCTGCGCGGTGATCGCCGCGCCCGCCCTCGTCAAGCTCGGCGTGCCCGACTACGCGGCGCACATGTTCATCTTCTACTACGCGGTCCTCTCCGAGGTCTCGCCGCCGACCGCGCTGTCGCCGTTCGCCGCCGCCGCCATCACGGGCGGCGATCCCTACAAGACCACCATGCAGGCGTGGAAGTACACGCTGCCCGCCTTCCTGGTGCCATTCGTGTTCGTGCTCGACCCGCGCGGGATCGGCCTGCTGCTGAAGATTCCGAGCGGCGGATCGATCCTCGACATCATCTGGATCACGGCCATCACCGCCATCGGCCTGATGGCACTGGCGGCGGCGGCGCAGAACTGGGCCTTGCGCCGGAATACGCCGGTCGAGCGCGGGTTGTTTCTGCTGTCGGGCCTGCTGCTCGTGTTTCCGAGCCTCGTCGAGGCTTTGCTGGAAACGATCTCCGGGTTCGACGTCCCGTATCCGGCGCCGTTCGGACTGGCGCTCGGCGGGGCCGTGTTGCTCAAGCAATTCAAAACGGCGGGCCGTCTGCCGGAGCCGGCCCAAGGCACATAGGGAGGTTGTCACATGCAGATACGAACGTTCCCGCGCGCCCTGTGCGGCGCGCTCGCACTCGGCGCGGCGCTTCTCGCCGGCGCCGCATTGGCGCAACAGCGCACGATCTCGATCGGCACCGGCGGCACCGGCGGCGTCTACTATCCGCTCGGCGGCGGCCTCGCCAACGTCCTGTCGAAGGCGCTGCCCGGCGTGCAGGCGACCGCCGAGGTCACGGGCGGATCGGTCGACAATCTGAAGCTCATCGCCACCGGCCAGAGCGAAGTCGGATTCTCGATGGCCGACGCGGCGCTCGACGCGCTCAACGGCCAGGACAAGTTCAAGAGCGCAAAGGTTCCGGTCCGCACCCTGATGGTGCTCTATCCGAACCGAATGCACGTGGTGACGATCGAGGGCACCGGCATCGAGAAGATGGCCGACCTCAAAGGCAAGCGCGTGTCCACCGGCTCGCCGGGCAGCGCGACCGAGGTCATGGCGTTCCGGGTGATCGAGGCGGCGGGCCTCGACAAGGACAAGGATATGAAGCGCGAGCGCCTCGGCGTCGCGGAATCCGTCAACGCCATCAAGGACCGCAAGATCGACGCGTTCTTCTGGGTCGGCGGCCTGCCGACTTCGTCGGTCACCGACCTCGGCGCGACGCCGGGCGTCAAGATCAAGCTGATCGACCACGCCGACACGGTCGACAAGATGAACGCGAAGTACGGAAACCTCTACGCGGCCGACGTGATCCCGGCCAAGACCTATCCGGGCCAGGACAGCGACAACAAGATCGCCGTCGTCTGGAACATCCTGGTGACGAGCGACAAGATGTCGGATCAGACCGCCTACGACATCGTCAAGACGATCTTCGACAGGAAGGCCGATCTCGTCGCCGTGCACAAGGAGGCGGAGCACATCGACCTCAAGTACCAGGTGAGGGGCAACTCGCCGATTCCGTGGCACCCCGGCGCGGTGAAGTATTTTGCCGAGCGCGGCATCAAGATGTGAGGCGCGGCGCGCGGGCGATGACGAAATGAGAGGCCGGAACGGCGCCGCGCCGCGCGCATCGCTGTGGTGGTTCCTGTCGGTCGCGTCGGGCGGCCTGCTGTTCGGAACGCTCGCCGAACGGCGGCCGTTCGGCCAGGAAGTTCTCGCGCATCCGCTCGTCGTCTTCTTCGCGCTGGTCGGCGCCGCCCTGGTGATCCTGCGGCTCCTGCTGCGCCGGCCGGTCCCGGAGGTGATCGCGGAGCGGACCTTGCTCATCGGCTGTCTTCTCGGCGCAGGCGCCTTTCTGGTCGGCAATTGGCTCGCCGTTCATCTCGGCATTCCGCACTGACCGCGGCCGGTTGCAATTGGTCGTGCACGGTCGCGCTGCGCCCGTCGGCCTCGTTGAACACGCGGGCGGCGACCGTGCGGCGTGCCGCGCCGTCGTGTCAGGCAGATCATGTTACCGACCACTGGCGAGATTTCCTTCGAACGGCGCCAAGTTCCGAGGGCGCGCCCTTCGAATCCGCGAAGTCGTTCCATCGCCGCCCTCAGGGCGCCGCATTTGACGCGTGACCTCGCGTTAAGGGGATATCAAGGTTAATAGGGCAAGGGTTGCTGGTTGGCGAACGGCTTCACGCCAATTTTAGCAATCAAGTGCAGAACGGCGGATGGTGGAAGCGTCTCGCCGTCCGAGTTGCGTAGCGTAGCGTTGCGTGAGCGTGCAGATGCAGAGCCTTAAGACGACGCCGAGGGGGACGGCCGCGTCCCTGGGGCTTGCCTTGGTGATGATCGGAGCGCCGGTCGGGATCGGCTATCAGGATCTCGCCGCGCTGATCGCCCGACAGCCGGCGGTCTCTGAACACTGGCACGACCATCTGATCGGTTCGCCGTTCGGCACGATTCACACCGCGACCTTCACGTTCCCGACCCCGATCGGCATGACCATTCCGGATCCGCTCGCATTCCGCCTCGCGAGCCTGGTTTCCGGGACGGACGACGACATCACCGGATCGATCGCCGGCGCTTCGACGTCCGGCGGCGCGCCGCTTGTCTTCCCTCGCGTGGTGCGGACCGGAAAGGGCGACCGCATCGATCACCAGAAGGGCGACCGCCTGCCGAGCCCCACGTCCGCGCCGTCCCATTCCGCGCAGCCGGCGCCGCCCGGGGCTGCGGCCGATGCGCCGGCCGCGGACCCCGCAAAGCCGGCGCCGACCCTGGCCGCGCTCGATCCATCGGACGTCACGCCGCAGAACCGCGCAACGGAAACGAGCGAGGCCACCGGACCTTCGATCATCACGATGTCTGCGGAGGCGGTCGAACAGGTGAAGCTTTCGGCCGAGGCTCTGGAAGCCGACCCGGAACTGTCGCAGTTCGACGGCATCGCGCCGGCGTTCGGCGTCGAACCGGGTCCGAAGGCGCGCACCTCGCGGCTGTTCTTCGGCGTCGCGCCGATGGGCGAGGGCGTCGCCTCGCTCGAGCCGTGGGCGCCCGGCGAGGAGCCGGTGCTCGCCGAACCGGCGGTCGACCCCGATCTCAAGCAATCGGCCGGCGCGCAGGTCGCCGCGGTCAATCCGGCGGACGCGAACGGCGAAAGCGTCGCCAGCAAGGGCGAAGTGACCGGCGCGGGACATCGTCCCAAGAGCCCGGCGGAGCGCCTCGGCCTCGTCGGCCCGGCCCGCACCAAGGCGGAGAAGTGCCTCGCCGACGCCGTCTACTTCGAAGCGCGCGGCGAACCGGTGCGCGGCCAGATGGCGGTCGCGCAGGTCGTGATGAACCGGGTGTTCTCCGGCTATTACCCGGGCGACGTGTGCGGCGTCGTCTATCAGAACGCCAATCGGCATCTGGCGTGCCAGTTCACCTTCGCGTGCGACGGCATTCCCGAGCGGGTGACGGAGCCCGACGCGTGGGCGCGCGCCAAGGAGATCGCGCGCGACACGCTCGACGGCAAGATCTGGGTGCCCGACGTCGGCAAGGCGACGCATTATCACGCCTACTGGGTCCACCCGCGCTGGGTGCACGAGATGAAGAAGATGCTCAAGCTCGGCGTGCACACGTTCTACCGCCCGCGCAACTGGGGTGACGGCTCGGATGCCCCGGTATGGGGCGATCCGGCGACGACCGCCGAACTGGTCAAGAAGCTCTGATCGGACACGCCGGGCCGCCGCGTCAGCGACGCGACGATCGGGTATCGGTCCGGAACGCCCAGGCGGCGATGGCGAGCGTCGCGGCAACCGCGACGCCACCGCTGGAAAAGCCATACGCGGCGAAAGCAATTGCGCCACTCGCCGCCCCCAGCAGGAATCCGACGAGCAGTCGCAGCAGCTGCGCGAGGCGCCGCCGGCAGGCGGCCGCGTGGTCGCCGAGGCTGCGATTGCCGGGATCACGCCGCAACGCCCGCCGCGCGAACCAGACCTCGACCGCGTCGACCGCAAGCTGCGTGGTATTGCCGGTCATGAAGGTGGTCGGGCCCGCGCCCTTGATCAGCAGCCGCGCCATCGCGCTCTGCACGCCCATCGCGGCGAGTGCGCAGACGCCGGCGGCCGTCGCGGCCGGCGCATTCGGATCGCTCATCGGCGCGCCGACCAGGCCGGCCAGAACGAAGCCGGCGATCAGCGCCGCGTCGAACAGCAGAACCCAGGGCAGGGGAGCCTTCGCCCGCCGCTGGATCACGGTGATGAACACGCTCGCGCTCGCGGCGCCGAGAAAATAGACCGGGATGGCCAGAAGCTTGAGGGCGGAGCCGCCCTCCTGTGTGACGAGTTCGGCGCCGGCGACCACGAAACTGCCGGTCACCTGCGCGGTGAACAGCCCGAACAGGCCGAGAAAGCCGCAGCTGTCGACGAAACCGGCGATGAAGCTCAGCAGCGGCGGGACGAGGGAATCGAAGCGGGCGCCGCGCGTGTTCTCCGCCGACGTCCTGGTGCCCGTTCGTGCCATGCTGCGGCCCTCCCTCGCCGCCCGACCCGGAGGGAAGATACGGAACGGAGGCCTCAGATGTCGATGTCGAGGGCGACGTCGAGATTGGGCGCCGAATGGGTGATGGCGCCCGACGACAGATAGTCGACGCCCGACTCGGCAACCGCCGCCGCGGTCTCGATCGTGATGCCGCCCGAGGCCTCGGTCACGAGGCGGCCGCCGACCATCGCCACCGCCTTGCGCATCGTCGCCGGATCCATGTTGTCGAGCAGCACGGCATCGGCGAGGCCGACGGCCAGCACCTCCTGCAACTGGTCGAGCGTATCGACTTCGATCTCGACCTTGACCAGGTGACCGGCCGTCGCCTTGGCGCGCTCGAGCACGGCGCGGATGCCGCCGGCCACCGCGATGTGGTTGTCCTTGATCAGGATGGCGTCGTCGAGCCCGTGACGGTGGTTGAAGCCGCCGCCGCAGCGCACGGCGTATTTCTGCAACGCGCGCAGGCCCGGCGTCGTCTTGCGCGTGCAGCAGATGCGCGCCTTCGTGTGCGCGACACGGCGCACGAACTCGGCGGTCGCGCTCGCCGTGCCGGAGAGATGTCCGAGGAGATTGAGCGCGACGCGCTCGGCGCCGAGGATTGCGCGGGCGTTGCCGCGCACGCTCATCAGCGCGGTGCCGGCCTCGACCCGCACGCCGTCGCGCGCATGCGCCCGGATCTCGATGTCGGGCGAAAGCTTGCGCAACGCGATGTCGACCGCCGGCAGGCCCGAGAGCACGCCCGCCCTGCGCGCCACCACGACGGCCCGGCCCTCGAGGTCGTCCGGCACGGTGGCGATCGACGTCACGTCGCCGGCGCGGCCCAGATCCTCGACCAGCGCGCGCGTCACCGCCTCCTCGAATGCCAGTGGCGAGATGAAGGCGTCCGGGCAGTAGAGAGAATGGCTCATGGCGGATCCGTCACCGGCTTGCGACCGCGAGGGGCCGGCTGTCCTGCGCCTGCGCCGCGATGGCGCGCGCGTCCTCGAGCGTCAACAGGTTGCGCCGCGCAAGCGCAGGATCGGTTTGCGGACAGTCGCCGCGAAAATGTCCGCCGCGGCTCTCGCGTCGCCGGTACGCGGCGGCGGCGATCATCAGCGCGGCGGTCGCCATGTTGCGGGCGTGCGCGTTGCGCGCGCGCGTCTCGATCCCGGCGATCGCGCCGAGCGCGCGTGCGAGCCCGTCGGCATGGCGCACGACGCCGACCTCGGCCGACATCAGGCGGCGCAAGCCTTGTCCCGCCTCGGCGCTCGCATCGGCCTGTTCGCACGAGGCGGGTTGCGGAAGGTCGATCTTCGCGCCGGCCGGCGCGTTGCGGATGTCGTCGGCCGCGCGTGCGGCGAACACGACGGCTTCGAGCAGCGAATTGGAGGCGAGCCGGTTGGCGCCATGCACGCCGGTCGAGGCCACTTCGCCGATCGCCCACAGGCCGTCGAGCGAAGCGCGACCGCGTGCGTCCACCGCGACGCCGCCCATGTGGTAGTGCGCCGCCGGCGCGATCGGCACGAGGTCGCGCGCGGGGTCGATGCCGGCGGATTGGCAACTGGCGTGGACGGTCGGGAAGCGCTGCGCGAACGCCGCGCCGACGGCCTCACGCGCATCGAGGAACGCGCCGCGTCCGGCGGCGATCTCGTTGAACACCGCCCGGGCGACGATGTCGCGCGGGGCGAGCTCCGCGTCCGGATGCACGCGCCGCATGAAGCGTTCACCACGGCGGTTGACGAGCAGCGCGCCTTCCCCGCGCAGCGCCTCGGTCGCGAGCGGCGCCGGATCGCGGCCGATGTCGATCGCGGTCGGATGGAACTGCACGAATTCGGCGTCGGCGACCAGCGCGCCAGCGCGGGCCGCGATCGCAAGCCCGGTGCCGCAGGCCTCGGCCGGGTTGGTCGTCACCTGGTAGAGATGGCCGGTGCCGCCGGTCGCAAGCACGACGGCGCGGGCCGGGAAGGTCACGCGCCCGTCCGTGGCGCCGGAGCGCAGCCGCGCGCGCAGTCCAACCACGCGACGTCCGGACGTGAGCAGTTCTTCGGCGACCGCGCCTTCGATCACGCGGATCGACGGGGTCCGCGCGACGGCTCTTGCCAGCGCATCGATGATGGCCCGGCCCGCCCTGTCGCCCTCGACATGAACGATGCGGCGTGCGCCGTGGGCCGCCTCGCGCCCGACGGTCAGCCGTCCGGCCGAGTCGCGGTCGAACGGGACCCCGAACGCGAGCAGGTCGTGGATGCGCGCCGGACCCTCGCGCGCCATCGCGAGTGCGAGCGCCGCGTCGACGAGGCCGGCGCCGGCGACAACGGTGTCGTGCGCGTGCGCCTCGGGTGTATCGCCTTCGCTGACCGCGGCGGCGATGCCGCCTTGCGCCCAGGCGCTCGAAGCACCCTGGCCGATCGGCGCCGCGGTCAGGATCGTCACCGGAATCGGCGCGAGCTTGAGCGCGCAGAACAGCCCGGCGAGCCCGCCGCCGACGATCAGGATGTCGTCGGCGCGAGGCGCATCGGATGGTTCGGCAACGCGGTGTTCAGCCATGCTCGGGTCCGCGGGATTCATCGCCGCACCGGCGCGGAAGGCGAATTCAGCGCTTGAGGTTCACCATGCGCTCGACCGAACGCCGCGCCTTGTCGGCAATGGCCGGATCGATCACGACCTCCTCCTTCATGTAGACGAGGCTGTCGAGAATCTTCGCCAGGGTGATCCGCTTCATGTGCGGGCAGAGGTTGCACGGCCGCACGAACTCGACGTCGGGCAGCTCGGCCTTGACGTTGTCGGCCATCGAGCACTCGGTGACCATGACGACGCGCCGGGGATGGTGGCGATGCACCCAGTCGATCATGCCGGAGGTCGAGCCGGCGTAGTCGGCTTCTTCGAGCACGTCCGGCGGGCACTCCGGATGGGCGATGATGCGCACGCTGGGGTCGGCCTCGCGGTAGCGGCGCAGCTCTTCGCCGGTGAAGCGCTCGTGCACCTCGCAGGCGCCTTTCCACGAGATGATCTTCACGTTCGTCTGCGTGGCGACGTAGCGGGCGAGATACTGGTCGGGCAGGAAGATCACCGTGTCGGCGCCGAGGCTGTCGACGACCTCGACGGCGTTGGACGAGGTGCAGCAGATGTCGACCTCCGCCTTCACGTCGGCGGCCGTGTTCACATAGGCGACGACCGGCACGCCCGGAAACCGCGCGCGCAGCAGGCGCACGTCCTCGCCGGTGATGGAATCGGCGAGCGAGCAGCCGGCGCGGGAGTCGGGGATGAGGACCGTCTTTTCCGGATTGAGGATCTTCGAGGTCTCGGCCATGAAGTGCACGCCGCACTGCACGATGATGTCGGCGCCGACCTTGCTGGCCTCGCGCGCGAGCTGCAGCGAATCGCCGACGAAATCGGCGACGCAATTGTAGATCTCCGGCGTCTGGTAGTTGTGCGCCAGCACGACCGCATTGCGCTCCTTCTTGAGCGCGTTGATCGCCTTCACGTAAGGGGCGAAGAACGGCCACTCGACTGGCGGCACGACCGCCTTGACGCGCTCGTAGAGCGCGGCCGTCTCGCGCGCGACCTGCTCGTTCCACTCGAGCGAAGGCATGGGGACGACGCCGTACCGGCACGCGGCGGAGGCGGGCGCCGTGGAGCGGGCAGGGGCCGGGGCGCGCTCGCGGCTTGGACCCAGGATTTCGAGGATCGGCATGGAATGTCCTCCCGGCCTTGCGACATATATGCTCAATTTGAGCATATATGGGTACGAAAATATCCGGCTCGCGCCGGTTCTGCGTGTGCTCGGGTTGACCTCTCAGCTTGCCGTTGCCGAACGATTTATTCTCAAGCCGAGCAAAAGTGCATATAGCACTTCTGCCGGATCGATTCCAGAGCGTCAGCGTGCGGAATTCGCAGGGCTGCCCGCGGGCCCGGCGCAGATCAGCGTGCGCACGGTCTCGGCCAGAACATCAACCGGCGCCCCATAGGGGCCGAGGTCGTCGGCGCGGATCAGCCAGACGCCCAGTGCCGGCGCGAAGTCGTTGAGCGCGACGACGCGCACCAGATGGCCGTGCGGAGATTCCGGAAGCGCGCGCTCCGGAACCAGTCCGAGGCCCGCTCCGCGCGCCACCAGCGCCACCTGCAGGCCGATCCCCCAGGCCTCGGCGGCGACGTCGAGCGAGTGCCCGGCGGCCGCGAGCGCGCGGTCGAGCTGGCTGCGGAAGCCGCAGCCGTCCGGATTGATCACCCACGGGATCTCGGCCAGATCGACGAGGCGCCGGTGCGGCGGCAGTTCGAATTCCCGGCCGGCGATGACCACCACGCGCTCGACGCCGAGCGACTGCGCGGCGTGGTCGTCGATCGGCCGCTCGGTCCGGCTCATCACCACGGCGGCATCGAGGGCGCCTTCGGCGAGCCGCTTGTGCAGCTCGGAGCTGGAGCCCGTCAGCAGATGCAGCTTCACCTTCGGAAAGCGCGCCCGCAGGTTCTCCAGGGTCGGAGCGAGGACGGACTCGGCGATGCCGGCCGAGACGCCGATGCGCAGCGGACCCGCGAGCGCGTCCGGCCGCGCTTCACGCGCGAGCGCGTCGGTGGCGCGCAGCACCGCCAGGCACCGCCGATACGCCGCGCTGCCGGCGCGCGTCAGCCGCGCCGGCTTCGACTCGCGATCGAGCAGCTGGACGTCGAGCGTCTCCTCGAGGCGCTGGACCCGGCGCGTGACCGCCGGCTGGGTCAGGTTGAGCCGCAGCGCGGCGCGTCCGACCGAGCCGGTCTCGACCACGGCCACGAAGGCGCGGACGTCCTCGATGTTCATGCGCCTCGGCTCACGTCGCAGGATCGACGCCTGCGGGATGTGCGCGTGTTATGCGCGTTGTTTATCTTGAAGATCAGAATAATTCATTTTCAATATGATTCCGGCGCTGCTATGTCAACGCGACCCGGCGACCGACTTTGCCCATTTCTCATCCAAAGAGCATTCGATGACTTCCTCATCCTCCTCGCAGCCCCGAAGCCTCGACTGGCGCACTCCCGCCGTCATCATCGCCTGCGGCTGCCTGATCGCCATCCTGACATTCGGCCCGCGCTCCGCGCTCGGCTTCTTCCTCAAGCCGATGTCGATGGAGCACGGCTGGGGCCGCGATGTCTTTGCGTTCGCGCTGGCGATTCAGAATCTCCTCTGGGGCATCGGCCAGCCGTTCGCCGGCGCGGTCGCCGACCGTTTCGGCACCGTGCGGGTGCTGTGCGTCGGTTCGCTGCTCTACGCCATCGGGCTCGGCGTCATGGCGCATGCGACGACGCCGACCGAGCTGCAGATCTCCGCCGGCGTGCTGATCGGCTTCGGCCTCTCGGGCTGCTCGTTCAACATCGTGCTGACGGCGTTCGGCAAGCTGGTCCCGGACAACTGGCG
This sequence comes from uncultured Hyphomicrobiales bacterium, assembly GCA_964538565.1. Classification (GTDB taxonomy): domain Bacteria; phylum Pseudomonadota; class Alphaproteobacteria; order Rhizobiales; family Xanthobacteraceae; genus CAYVBN01. The sequence goes on from CAZIGW010000158.1 coordinate 22,974, forward strand.
CTCGATCGCCTTCGGGGCCGGAACGGCGGCCGGCTCGTTCGGCCAGTTCCTGTTCTCGCCGCTCGCCGTCTCCCTCATGGATTCGTTCGGCTGGAACAACGCCCTGCTCATGTTCGGCGGCGCCATGCTGCTGGTCCTGCCGCTGTCGCTCGCGCTCGCGACCCCGCCGAACGAGCAGAGATCGTCTCGCAGCCCAGGCCTGGTGGCGGGAGCGCCGCAGTCGCTGCGCCAGGCGCTCTCGGAAGCATTCGGGCATCGCTCCTACGTGCTGCTCGTGCTCGGCTTCTTCACCTGCGGCTTTCAACTGCAGTTCATCACCGTGCACATGCCGGCCTATCTGGTCGACCGCGGCCTCTCCGCCACCGTCGGCGGCTGGACCATTGCGGTGATCGGGCTGTTCAACATCGTCGGCTCGGTCTACTCCGGCTGGCTCGGCAACCGCATGCCCAAGCGCTACCTGCTGTCGATCATCTACTTCCTGCGCGCGCTCGCGGTGCTGGTCTTCATCCTGGTGCCGGTGACGACCGTTTCGGCGCTCGGATTCGGCGCGGCCATGGGCTTCCTGTGGCTCTCCACCGTGCCGCCCACGGCCGGGCTCGTCGCCCTGATGTTCGGCACGCGTTGGGTCGCGATGCTGTATGGCTTTGCCTTCTTCAGCCACCAGGTCGGCGGCTTCCTCGGCGTGTGGCTCGGAGGCATCGTGTTCGACCAGACCGGGTCCTACGCGGCCGTCTGGTGGCTCTCGGTGGTGTTCGGCGTGCTCTCGGGCCTGATCAACCTGCCGATCCGCGAACAGCCGGTCGTGCGCGCCTCGGCAGCGGCCGCCTAGCCGCGTCGTTGCCCTCCGGCGGCGCGCGCTCCCGACTTGGCGGCGCCGCCGCGATCCGGCATGACTGCGCGGGAGCCGCCCGCCCGGGCGGCTCGATCGGAGCGCGCAGGTGACCGGCCGACCCGCCATTTCCGTCGTCGTGGCGACCTACAACCGCAGGGCCCGGTTGCCGCGCGCGATCGCGAGCGTGCTTGCCCAGGCGGACGCCGAATTCGAACTGATCGTCGTCGACGACGCCTCGACCGACGATACGCGAACCTATCTCGCGTCACTTGCCGACCCGCGCATCCGCGTCATCCTTGCTGAGCACAACCGCGGCCCGAGCGCCGCGCGCAATCTCGGATTGGAGGCCGCGCGGGCCGACGTCGTGGCGTTCCTCGATTCCGACGACGCCTATCGGGCGCAACGGCTGTCGTTGCCGCTCGCCGCGCTTGGCGCCGACCCGTCACTGGTGTGCGTGCTGTCCTCGGCGATGAAATCCGATCGCGGCATTCCGCGCGAGGCGCGCATTCCGGACGTGACGCTCGCGGGCCCGGCGTTCGAGTGGGCGCTCGTGTGCGATCTCGTCCCGGTCGAAGCGTCGAGCATCACGGTTCGCCGCGATGCGGCGCGGGCGATCGGCGGATTCTGCGAAACGTTGCGTCTGTCGGAGGATCGCGAATTTCTCATCCGTCTCGCCCGCCGCGGCGGGGGACGGCTGATTCCGGACGTGCTGTGGGAAAAGTCCTGGTCCGATGACGGGCTCTCGAACCGCTGGGCAAGCGCCGGAAATGGCCTCCTGGCCTTCGTGCGGCAGCGGCCCGAATACGTCACGCGATTTCGCAAGCTCGGCAGCTATCTGGCGACGAAGACGCTCGTATCTGATCTGCGCGGCGGCTTCTTGCGCGCCTTCCTGCGCGATCTCGCCGCGTTCCGCGCCGCCGGCCTCGTCGATCTCAACATCCCGCGTCTCCTGCGCGATCATCGCGAGGTGAAGAACTACCGCAGGCGCATGTCGGGCCGCGCCGCATTGGCGTCGCTTGCGGGACCGCCGGAGGCTTGGCGCTGAACGAGGGCTGTGCGAGGCTTCGCGTGCGGCCTGTACGATACCGGCGAGGATCAGACGGTGGCGAGTTTCAAGGCGATCCGTATCGACAAGACCGACGGCGGCCAGAGCGTTGCGCTCGCCGATTTCGACGAGCGGGATTTGATGGACGGCGACGTGACGCTGCGCGTCGAATGGTCGACCGTGAACTACAAGGACGGGCTCGCCATCACCGGCAAGGCGCCGGTGGTGCGCCGGTTCCCGATGATCGCCGGCATCGACGCGGCCGCGACCGTCGAGACGTCCTCGCATCCGCAGTGGAAGCCGGGCGACAGGGTGATCCTCAATGGCTGGGGGTGCGGCGAGACGCACCTCGGAACGTATGCGCAAAAGGCGCGCGTGAAGGGCGATTGGCTCGTCCCGCTGCCGGCCGGCCTCAGCGGGCGCGACGCGATGGCGATCGGCACCGCCGGTTACACCGCGATGCTGTGCGTGATGGCGCTCGAACGCCACGGGATCACCCCCGCGCTGGGGCCGGTGATCGTCACCGGGGCGGCCGGCGGCGTCGGCTCGGTGGCGGTCGCGCTGCTCTCGAAGCTCGGCTACGCGGTGATCGCCTCGACCGGCCGGCCGCAGGAGGCCGACTATCTGAGGCACCTCGGCGCGACCGAGATCGTGGCGCGTGAGGAGCTCACCGGCCCGGCGAGGCCGCTCGGCAAGGAGCGTTGGGCGGGCGGTGTCGACGCCGTGGGGTCGACCACGCTCGCCAATGTCCTGTCGATGACCCGCTACGGGGGCGCGATGGCGGCCTGCGGACTCGCCGGAGGCATGGACCTGCCGACCAGCGTCGCCCCGTTCATTCTTCGCGGGGTGTCGCTTTTGGGCATCGATTCCGTGATGTGCCCGCTGCCGCTGCGCCGGCAGGCCTGGGAGCGCCTCGCGCGCGACCTCGACCACGCAAAACTCGCTGAAATGACGAGCGAAATCGGGCTCGACCAGGTCGCGGAGGCCGCGCGCCGGATCACCGCCGGAGCGGTACGCGGGCGAATCGTGGTCAAGATCGAGTAAATGCGTTGAGGATTTGGCGAGGAAGTCCGGGCATGATGTCGCCCAAATGGGTATGATAAACATTCGTTAATGAAATCCTTCGGGCTTGAACCCGGCAAAGTGGAAGCGCGTGGAGTTGGCGATGTCTGTTCGCGCGGTGCTTGTGATCGCGAGCCTCGGATTGGTCCTGCCGGCATCGGCCGAGCCGCTGAAGCCGGAGGAAGCCAAGCACTTCGTCGCCGGAAAATTCTTTGCCTATACGTGCTTCGAAGGAACGAGCGGCGCCGGGCGGATCTATGCCGACGGCTCGGTGGTCGGCACCATCCAGATCCACGGCACCGGTCCGACGCGTTTTGTGACGCTTCCGCCTGGCACCGTGAAGGTGAGTCCCGACTCGGTGTGCGCATCGGTGCGCGGGATTCCCTTCGAGCCTTGCTTCAACGTCGAAAAGACCAGCACCACGAGCTTCCGCGGCTCGATTTCAGGCCTCAGCTTCGCCTACTGCGATTTCAACCGGCGCAATCCGCGCATCGAACTGACCGGCACCACGTCGCGCTCCCGGACGCGGTCGACCGTCGCGACCAGCGTGCGCGAGTGAACGCCGGCCCCGGTTCATCGGATCAACACGGCTGACTGTCTTCCTCGCGCAGGCCTGTCCCCCCGCCGCGTCTGTGCGCGCTCGCCGGCGCCGGCTCGAAATTCACGCCGTCCGCGATCCCGAACTTCTCACACGCCCTCGATGCTCTTGCGCATCTTGCCGATCTCCGCGGCGGCGAAATCCATGAAGGCGCGCACGCGCGCGGTCTGGCGCAGATCGGCGTGCGTGAGCAGCCACAGGCCGGCGTCGAATGCGGGATCGGGCACGGAAAGGCGGACGATCCCCGGCGTCGCCGCGCCGATGAAGCAGGGCAGGAGGCCGATGCCGACGCCCGCCGCGATCGCCTCCGCGAGCCCGAGCACGGTGTTCACCTTGTAGACCAGCCGTTCCGGCGGCACGTGTTGCGCCAGCCATTTCGCCGCCGGCAGCGCGGCCAGATTGGCGCCGAGGCCGACCCAGTCGTGCGCATGGGCCGCGAGCTTGGCGTCGAACGCGGCTTGCGCGAGGTTCGCCGGGCCGTGCACCGCCCAGGCAAGATTGGCGAGGCGGCGGCCAATGAGCGTCTCGGGCGGTTTTTCCGTGGCGCGGATCGCGACGTCGGCGTCGCGCTTCGACAGGTTGAGGGATTCGTTGGCGACGACGACGTCGAGCGTGATGTCGGGGAAGGCGCGGCGAAAACCGACGAGCAGATTGGGCAGCAGGTGCACGACGATCGTGTCGTTGGTGGTGATGCGCAATTCGCCGGACGGCCGCAGGTCGCGCCCGGTGATCTGGCGTTCGAACGTGCGGATGTCGTCCTCCATCCGCTCGGCGAGCCGTACCATCTCCTCGGCGCACGGGGTGAGCGAATAGCCGGAGCGGCTGCGCTCGAACAGGCGCGTTCCGAGCCGCTCCTCGATCTGGCCGAGCCGGCGGAACACCGTCGAATGATTGACGCCAAGCACATCCGCCGCCCCCGCCAGCGAGCGGGTCTGCGCGATCGCCATCACGTACCGAAAATCGTCCCAGGAGAGCATCGCGCGACTCGGAGCCTGAAGCGGCGAGCGTGCAGCGGCGGTCGAAACCCAAGCGACACAATCATTGTTTGGCGGCGAACACAACCGCGAGCGGCGCGGTGCGATGGCACCAATCACGGCGCGACCGGTTCGATCGTACCGGAGTGTTTACCATGAAAGAAAAGCATGAACGGGAATTTGCCAGCGGAATCAGCATCTCGCGGCACGATCTCAAGCGACTGCCCCATCCTCGCCACGATATACCGCTTGATGACGCGCAGTCACGGGAGATCAAATCATGCGGAAAACACTCTACGTGGTCGCGGCTCTGACCGCGATCACGGGCCCCTTCGTTTCGATTGCCGCCGCCGGCGAGCGCTCGCTCGACGGTGCCGAAGCCCAGCGCATTCTCAACGGCCGGCGTTTTTCCCTGTCGTGCGTCGACGGAACGTCGGGATCGGCGCGTCTTGCCGGCACGGTCGTCTCGGCGAACTACCTGCGCGGCGGCGATGACTCCGGGGCGGTGCGGGATTTCGGCCATGTGCGCGCGAGCGGCGGCAATCTCTGCATTCGCTGGAAGGAGCTCAACGGCGGCGTCGAAGGCTGCTACCAGGTCTCCCAGCGCTCCGAGAACACGTACCGCATCGCCAGCGGCATGGGCTGGTGCGACCTCTCGGTGCGGTGATCGCGATCGCCGCGACCGGCGAGCACGAGACAAGACGGCGAGGGGCGGCGAGAGCCGCCCCGTTCTTTTTCACGCCGCCCGCGCCTGCGGAAACAGCAGTCGCTGATACAGAAAGCCGATGCCGACCAGCACCAGGCCGAGGCCGATGAACGACAGCGCCCGCCAGATGCCGGTGATGCCGGCGAGATCGATCAGAAAGACCTTGCCGACCGTGAGCAGCACGACGGCGGCGGAGGCGAGGCGCGCCGGCTGCGAGCGCAGCGCGATGCCGGCGAGCAGCAGCGCGACCCCGAAGGTGAGCCATGCCGCCGAGTAGGTGTAGCGTTCCGCGTCGGTCGTCAGGCCGGCGGTCAGCACCGCGCCGTGGTAGAGTGTGCGCACCTCGAGCGACAGATAGACGAGCGCCAGCACGATCGCGGTGACCGCCGCCACCGTCCGGTAGGCCGGCGGCCGATGCTCGCGCACGACGCGCGCGAGGACGGCGGCGAGCAACGCGGGGATCGCGTAGCCGAGCAGCAGCAGATTGACAAAGCTGCCGCCGACGTTTCGGTTGACGAACAGCGGATTCTGGTCGAGCAGCAGGCCGAGCGCGATCACCGCCAGCGTGAAGCCGAACACGACGATCGCGCCCGCCCCGTGCACGACGCTGCGGCTGCGCCGGTACACGTGCTCGAGCCCGATCGCCATCGCCATGCCCACGCAGGCCTGCAGCGCCAGCTCGGCCAGACCCGGGTCGGCGCGGAACAGGTCGCCGCTGTTGATTGCGCGACGGATTTCCAATGCCGCGAGCAGCACGGTGAACAGGATGGCCGCCGCCTCCACCGTGCGGACCGGCACGTCGTCCATGCGTCGGCGCAGCAGGTATCCGGCGAGCCAGAATGCGGCGGCCGGCACCCCGTAGCCATAGAGCAGCCAATTGAAAATCGGCGTCGTGCCGATGTCGTCGCCGACGATGCGCGGCTCCCAGCCGATGCGCGCGAGCACCAGCACCACGACGGCCGCCGCCAGCCAGCGCAGCATCGGCAGCGCCCGCTGCTGCGACACCCAGGCGATGCCCGGGACCATCAGGGCGAGCCCGACGGTCAGCCAGCCGCGATCGAGCGCGAAGGTGAGTGCGAGCGCGAGCGCGGCGGTCGCGCCCGTCGCGCTGAGCGCGCTCGAAGCGACGAGCCCCGGACGCGGCGGGCGCCGCATCAGCGCTTCGGTGACGGTTGCGAACAGCGCGGCCAGCAGCAGCGCGATCCCGGCGAAGGTCAGTGCGCGATCGAACGTGGTGATGCGACAGTAGAGGGCGATCAGCATCGCGATCGGCGCCAGCACCCCGGCTGCGCTCCACAGCAGCG
>CAZIGW010000159.1:0-2798 GCA_964538565.1 uncultured Hyphomicrobiales bacterium
AAGAACGCGACGGCCGGCGTGATTTCGCTGGAGTCGAACGACCCCGGCGATGCGTTCGAAGCCTTCACCCGCGTCACCTACGAATTCGAAGCCAAGGAACCGTCCATCGAAGCCGTGGTGTCCGGGCCCATCACCGATACGCTGGGCCTGCGCCTTGCGGTGCGTGGCAGCGATATGTTCGGCGGTTATTTCACCAACAACGCGCCCGGCGGTTCGTCATATGCGACGCGTGACGCAGTCACCGGCGATATCGCGCTGCATCCCACCGATACGCCCGAACGCGATTCGCCACAGGAAAAGAACGGCATCGTCCGCTTGACGGCGAAATGGCAGCCGACGGAAGAATTGACGTTCAACGTCAAGGCGACCGGCGACATCTACAAGACAAATAACAACAGCTTCAACGTCGTGCCATTCTATTGTCCGCTGGGTTCACCGCAACTGGATCCGACAGAAACCTGCGGCAAGAAATTCTCTTACGGAATGAACGACATTCCGGCCGACATCGCAGCAACCAGCCCCTTGCTCAACAAGGAGAACGGCCGGGCTTTCGAGGACTATCAATCCTACACCATTATCGCCAACGGCCAATATGTGACGCCGAAATACACGTTGTCATCCGTCACCGGTTTCCAGCATCTCTATAACGATTGGGCCGGCGATCAGGACTTCACGGGAACGCCGCTCGTGATGGCCGGCGAACACTTTACCTGGCGGGCTTTCTCGACGGAAGCCCGTGTTCTGACGACTCTGGATTTCCCGGTGAACTTCAGCGGTGGTCTCTATTATCAATCGACGCAGCTGAACTTCCTGCAGGACGTCGTGTTCTTCGGAAGCGACAATTCCGCCGTGACTGATCCAAGCACGCAATACACCTCATATCGCAAGGTTTCTGCAACGGCGGGTACGACCTATGCCGCCTTCGGTCAGTTCATCTGGGACATTCTGCCCAACCTGCAGGCGACGGCAGGTGCGCGCTACACACATGAAATTAAGAGTTCGTATTTCACGCAACCTTATGTGAATCCGGGCATCAACACAGCACCCGCAGGTCCCGGCTCGCCGCCTCCCTATACGCTGGCGGTGCCGTATCCGTTCCTGTTCGTGCAAACCGATCCTGGCGATCCATCGACGCGGGTTGCCGGGCATCAAGACTTTTCTGCCTTCTCGCCCGAAGCGATGCTCACCTGGCATCCGATGGAAAATATGACCGTCTATGGCGGTTGGAAGCAGGGCTTCAAGTCCGGCGGCTTCTCGGCAAGCGCGATCCTGAGCACGCTTGGCAGCCCGAACGACTTCTTCTTCCGCCCGGAAAAGGCGCAAGGCATGGAAGGGGGCGTCAAATCCACCTGGCTTGACGGCCAACTGCAAGTCAATGTCGACGTGTTCAACTATCTCTACACGAACTTGCAGGTCGACTTCTTCAACACGCCGACCTTTAACTACATCACGCTCAACGCGGCGTCGGCGCGCACCAAGGGCATCGAAATCGAAACCCAATACGCGCCCAAGGATGTGGCGGGTCTCTTGCTGCACGGCACGGTGGCCTATGACGATGCGCATTACGGCCATTTCATCGCGCCGTGTTCGCCTGCCGGTATCTCTTTCGAGGAAGGTTGCAACTATCACCGCGATACCGTCACGGGGAACATCATTCCCGCCGGTCAGCTCGATCCTGTTACAAATTCGTTCTGTGACGGCACCCTGGCGCATCCGTGCGATTTCATGGATGTGAGTGGCCGGCCGACGGCTCTGGCGCCGAAGTGGACGGCATCTCTTGAAGCCGATTACAACACGCCGGTCGGCGACGGCTTGATCCTCGGCCTGTCCGGAAATCTGCGCTTCAGCGGCAGTTATATCGCCAACGGCTTCCCAAGCGACGTCGCCATGCAGATTGACAAGCAAAACGCCTATGCGATGTTCGATGCCGCCGTGCGGATTGGCGACGAAGACAATCGCTGGGAAATCGCGCTCATCGGCAAAAATCTGAACAACGAGTTCGTCATCGCCGGTGCGCAAGGTTTGCCGCTGTCCGGTGGTACCACCGGGCTTCACACCACCACCCCGGCGCAGCTGATCTCTGATCAGGGCGGTGTGGTGCTCGATCCCCGGACGATCGCAATCCAGGGAACCTATCACTTCTGATCTGAAGAAAGCGGGCTTGCGCGATGGCAGTATATTTCCAGGCAACGATCGAACTTCGCGCCGAAGGTGTGGCCAAGTTCATTCAGACAATGGAAATGGTGCTGCCCATCGCGCGATCCGCCGGCTGGAAACTGGTTGGCGCCTATATGCAGCGCACGGGCCGCCTGCACTCCGTCATCGATATCTGGGAACTTGAGGACTACAACCACTACGACCGTGGTCTTCAGGCCATCGCGCAAAGTCCCAACTTCCCGCAAATCGCGGCGGCTCTTGCCGAAACGGTCGAGCGCGAAACAACGGTCTTCATGGACCGTGCGCCCTATATGAGATGACAAAACGGCAGGTGGTGGTGATTTCATGGCTTTCGTAACGGTTTTTGGCGCCAGTGGCCGGCAGGGCCAGGCGCAAGTGCGTCAGCTTGTTGCGGCGGGTCACAAGGTGCGCGCGCTCTCTCGCAGAAAAGATCCGTTCTACGGCGAGAAGTTCGACAATGTCGAAATCATGCCCGCCGACATCATGGATGAGGCGTCCATCCGGCGCGCATTCGAAGGCGTCGATGCTGTCTTCTATACGCACCCGTTGAGAGGCCCCACGCCCGGCGAAGCGCGCGATCGTTCGGATCGTTCGGCATCGCTGGATCGCCTTGGCCGCCT
>CAZIGW010000160.1:0-54679 GCA_964538565.1 uncultured Hyphomicrobiales bacterium
CGCGGCGAAGGCATCGAGGGAAGCTCCTGCCGTCAGCCGGCGGCGCGGAACAGCATGGTTTCGGCGATCATTCCGGGGCCGAACGACATGGCGCAACCGGCCGCGCCCGCGGCGGGCGAGCGCAGCAGCGCCTCGAGTACGAACATGACGGTCGCCGAGGACATGTTGCCGTAGCGGCGCAGCACGTCGCGCGAGACCGCGAGCGCGGACGGCGCGAGGTTGAACGCGCGTTCCACCGCGTCGAGGACGGAGCGGCCGCCCGGATGGATTGCCCACAGGTCGATCGACTGGGTCGGCGCGCCGCGCAGGATGTCGTCCTTGCGCACCCTGAGCGCCTCGTGGATGGCGGTCGGCACGTGGCCGGACAACACCATGTCGAAGCCGAAGTCGCGTATGCGCCAGGTGATCAGGTCGCGCGTGTCGGGGACGAGCTCCGCCCGGAAGCTGTCGATCGCGGCGCCGCGCGGCTCGGCGCTCACCAGGCATGCGGCGCAGCCGTCGCCGAACAGAAGGAACGAGAGAACCTGCTCGAGGTCGGTCGTCTCCTTCAGGTGCAGCGTGCAGAGCTCCAGGTTGAGAATGAGCACGCGGGCCTCGGGCTCCGAGCGAACGATATGGCGGGCGAGCTTGAGCGCGTTGATCGCCGCATAGCAGCCCATGAAGCCGATCATGGTGCGCTCGACCGAGCTGGGCAGGTTGCAGCGCTCGACCAGCTCGAGGTCGAGACCGGGCGCGGAAAAACCGGTGCAGCACGTGATCAGGAAATGCGTGATGCGGTCTCGCGCGCTGCCGAGCTGGAGTCGCTCGATGGTCGCGGCGCCGAGCGCAGGCGCGTGGGCTTCGAAGGCGCGCATGCGCGCGGCGGTGTCGGGGAAGTCGCCGCGGGTATAGAACGCATCGGCGTCGATGGCGCGGCTGCACGGATCGGATGCCGGGGCGAGACACGAATAGCGATGCTCGATTCCGGCCCGCTCCGACATGCGCCGGAACAGGATCGCGTTGCGCCGGTTGTCGCCGAACATCGATTGTGCGAAACGCAGGAAGGCGTCGTGGACGTCGTGAGGCGGAACCCCCGTCGCGATCCGGTTGATATAGGCGGTCGTCAATTGCGCTCCCATCCTCGAATTCAAGGCGCCCCGCTCGTCCGCCCCTGAGACAGGAGGCCGGTCACGCGGAGAAGACCCCTCGCTTGCGCGGGTATTCCCGCGGCCGCCGAAGCACCGTTACAACTCCCTGTGATCGCTGGCCTGTTCCGCCGTCGCGCCGGCGGCAGAATTTTGCATCAGTGGAAGTTTCGTCCCCTCGGCATGACGTGGGCGGCGGCACGTTGGTAATCGTCGGCTGCGGCTTCGCCGTGGCGCAAATCGGGCGCCGTCGTGAGCCTGACGAATGAATCGCCGGCGCGCGGATGGCGCCAGCCGTCGGGGCGCGGACGTGACGTTCCGGCAGGATGGGCCGCGGTGTCGATCGGCTGCGACAGGCGCGTCAGCAGCGAGGTGAAATCCTCGATGCGCTCGGCAACCACGTGAATGACTCCCGACGCGTTCTGCAGTTCTCCGGTCACGGCGACCAGACGGGCGCCGAGCACGAGTGGACGAAAGGTCTCGAACACGCGCGGCCAGACGATCACGTTGGCGATTCCGGTCTCATCTTCCAGCGTCATGAAGATCACGCCGCTGGTGCCTGGCCGCTGGCGCACGAGCACGAGGCCCGCCACGGTGACGCGGCGTCCGGACGCAATGCCCGCAAGTCTTTCATGAGGAAGGACGTGACGGGCGTCGAGATCGCCGCGCAGGAATGAAAGCGGGTGCGCCTTGAGCGACAGCCGCAGATGGCGATAGTCCTCGATCACCTCCTCGCCGAGCCGCATCGGCGGCAGGTGAACGTCGGGTTCACGCTGCGGCATCGCCACCTGGGCAAAGAGCGGCAGGTCGTCCTTGTCGCCGGCGCGGCGCAGCGCCTTGACGGCCCAGAGCGCGTCGCGCCGGTTGAGCCCGAGCGAGCGGAAGGCGTCGGCAGCAGCGAGCCGTTCGAGCGCCGAAGGATTGAGCCCGGTGCGCAGCCAGAGATCGCGCACGGAATCGAAGCCCGCGCCGCGTGCGCGCTCGATGGCTTCGGCGTCGTCCTGCGAAAATCCGCTGATCTGCCGGAAGCCGAGGCGCAAGGCGTGCGTCGCCAGAATATCTCTGCGCATATCGGCGTGGCGGGGGTGCAGCCGCTCGGCGGCGGGCGAGTCCGGTTCGAGCGTACAGTCCCAGTTCGAGAAGTTGACGTCGACCGCCCTCACCGCGACGCCGTGCTCCTCGGCATCACGCACGAGCTGGGCGGGCGCATAGAAACCCATCGGCTGGCTGTTGAGGATCGCCGCCGCGAACACGTCCGGATAGTGGCACTTGATCCAGGCCGAGGCGTAGACGAGCAGCGCGAAGCTCGCCGCGTGGCTTTCGGGGAAACCGTATTCGCCGAATCCTTCGATCTGGCGGAAACAGCGCTCGGCGAAGTCGCGCGGATAGCCGCGCCGCGTCATGCCGTCGATGAACTTGTCGCGGAAATACTGGATCGTGCCGACGCGCCGGAAGGTCGCCATCGCCCGGCGCAGCCTGTCAGCCTCGGCCGGAGCGAAACCCGCCGCCACGATGGCGATCCGCATCGCCTGTTCCTGGAACAGCGGCACGCCGAGCGTTTTCTTGAGCACCTGCTGCAGCTCGTCGGGCGGACCATGCTCGGGCGAAGGCGATGGATAGTCTTCCCTGTCGCGCCCCTCGCGCCGGCGCAGATAGGGATGCACCATGTCGCCCTGGATCGGTCCCGGCCGCACGATCGCCACCTCGATGACGAGGTCGTAGAACGTCTCGGGCCGCAGCCGCGGCAGCATCGACATCTGCGCGCGGCTCTCCACCTGGAACACGCCGACCGAATCGGCGCGGCAGAGCATGCGGTAGACGGCCGGATCCTCGGGCGGAATGCCCGCGAGCGAATGGCCGACGCCGTAGTGCTTTTTCAGGAGATCGAGCGCGCGCTTGAGGCAGGAGAGCATGCCGAGCCCGAGCAGGTCGACCTTGAGGATGCGAAGCTGGTCGAGGTCGTCCTTGTCCCACTCGATGACGGTGCGGTCCTCCATGGCGGCGTTCTCGATCGGGACGATCTCGTCGAGCCGGTCGTGGGTGATGACGAAACCGCCGACGTGCTGCGAAAGATGCCGCGGGAAGCCGATGAGCTCGCGCGAGAGCGCGATCACGCTTGCCAGGCGCGGATCGGACGGATCGAGCCCGATGCGTCGCACTTCCGACGTCGCTACGCCCCCGTTCGACCAGCCCCACAGCGTGCGCGCGAGCGCGCCGACCGTGTCCTCCGAAAGCCCGAACACCTTGCCGACCTCGCGCACCGCGCTGCGGCCGCGGTAGCAGATGACGGTGGCGGCGAGACCGGCGCGCTCGCGCGTGTAACGCTCGTAGACGTGCTGGATCACCTGCTCGCGCCGCTCGTGCTCGAAATCGACGTCGATGTCGGGCGGCTCGCGCCGCTCGGCGGAGACGAAGCGCTCGAACAGCAGATCGATGCGCTCGGGATCGACGTCGGTGATGCCGAGGCAGTAGCAGATCACCGAGTTCGCCGCCGAGCCGCGGCCCTGGCACAGGATCGGCTCGGGCCGGGTGCGGGCGAACTGCACGATGTCGTGGACGGTGAGGAAATAGGGCGCGTAGTTGAGCTCGCCGATCAGCTTGAGCTCGTGATCGAGCGCATGGCGCACCTTGGGCGGAAGAACCGCACCGTAGCGGCGGTGTGCGCCCTCCTCGGCGAGCGCGACGAGCGCCTCCTGCGGAGAGGCGTAGCCGGCGCGCAGCTCGGCCGGATAGTTGTATCGCAGTTCGTCGAGCGAGAATCCGCAGGCATCGAGAAATCGCGTCGTCTCCGCAATCGCCGCAGGCGCGGTGCGGAACAACCGCGCCATCTCCGCGGGTGACTTCAGATGGCGCTCGGCGTTGGCCTCGAGCCGTCGTCCGGCGGCGTCGAGCGTCACGTGCTCGCGGATGCAGGTGACGACGTCCTGCAGGGCGCGGCGTTCGGGCGCATGATAGAGCACGTCATTGAGGGCGATGAGCGGCACGTCCGTGTCGGTTGCGAGCGCCGCGAGACGGGCGCGCCGGCGATGATCGTCGCCGCGATAGAGCATCGCCGCGCCGAGCCAGACGGATGCGGCTTCGCGCAGGTTTGCGAGCAGCGGCGCAAGACGGGAAGCCTCGACGCGCGCGCCCGGCATCACGATGAGATTGAGCCCTTCGACGTGCGCCAGAAGGTCGGGAAAAAAGAGAATGCAATCGCCCTTTTCGGCGCGCCGCTTGCCGAGGCTGAGCAGACGGCAGAGCCGGCCCCAGGCGGCGCGGTCACGCGGATAGGCGAGAATGTCCGGCGTGCCGTCCGCGAAGGCGAGCCGCGCGCCGACCGCGAGCCGCAGCCCCGCCTCCTTGGCGGCCGCGTGCGCGCGCACGACGCCCGCCACCGTGTTGCGGTCGGCGATGCCGATGCCGGCAAGGCCGAGCTCCCTGGCGCGCGCCACCAGCTCCTCCGCGTGCGAGGCGCCGCGCAGGAAGGAGAAGTTGGTGGTGACGGCAAGCTCGGCATAGTCGGTCACGGCACCCTCCTCCGGACCCGCTCACGCGAACAGGCCGTGCAGGAACCAGCGCGGATGCGCGGCTTCATGGCCGTAGAGGCCTTCGCGGTAGAGCCAGAAGCGCGCGCCCTCCCGGTTCTCGACCCGGAAGTAGTCGCGCGTGAGCGCGCGTCCCGCTTCGTCCCGCCACCATTCGGTCGCGATGCGCTCGGGACCCTCGGCGGCGGCGATCTCGTGCATGACGAAACGCCAGCGGAACCGCACCGGCGGACCGTCCGGTACCTCGGCGATCGCTTCGATCGGTTCCGGCCGCTCGAACAAATGCACCGGCCGCGCCGGGGCGAGGCTGTCCTGTGCGAGAGGATCGCGCGCGCAGGCAGGCGCGCGCGCGCGCGGTCCTTCGCCGGCCGTCTGCGCCGGCACGTCGTGGGCGGCGAATTCCGGGATATGCGTGTCGTTCGGCATGATCCGGCAGACGCTGTCGAGACCGAAGCGCGCGCCGAGACGATCGATGAGGCGGGCCATCTCCTCCGCATGGTCATGCGCGCCGAAGCCGGTCTCAACCGGGTCGAGCGGCTCGGTGACCGTGGCCGCCAGGCGCACGATGTCGAAACCGAAGCCCGGATCGCACGCTTCCCCCACGGCGGCGAGCCGCTCGACAAACAGGCGGCGGACGAAGGCCGGGTCGCGCACCGGCCGGCTCGCCGCCACTGACACGTTGAGCACCTTGCCGTCGACACGGAAGAGCGTCAGCCGCAGGGCGCGCGCGCCCTCGCCGTGCCGCTCCAGGCAGTGCGCGAGCTCGTGTGCGAGGCGTTCGAGCGTGCCGAGCACGTCGGCTTCGAGCGCGATCGGATCGGCGAAGCGCTTCTCCGCCACGTAGGAGGGCGGCGGCCGGCGGGGAACGATCGATTCCTCCTCGCGCCCGAGCGCCTGGTCGATGCGGCGGATGAGCTCGGTGCCGAAGCGGGCGGCGAGCGGCGCGCGCGGTCGCTCGAGCACATCGGCGACGAATTTGAGGCCGACGCTCGCCAGCGCCGCGACCGTGTCGGGGGCAAGCCGCAGGGCGGCGAGCCGCAACGGGGCGATCGTGTCCCGGGCCGCGCCGACCGGCACGACCGGCGTCTTGCCGAAGCGCGCGACGCCCCAGGCGCAGCCGACCGTGTCGGCGACCGCCGCGCGCGCCCGCAACTGCTGGGCGGCGAGGCCGCGCACGAGATCGCGGCAGAGCGCGGCTTCGCCGCCGAACAGGTGCGCGCAGCCGGTGACGTCGAGCGTCAGGCCGTCGGGCGGGTCGAGCCCGATCAGCGGCGTGTAGCGGTCGCACCAGTCGGCCACCGCCTCGAGCAGGCGCAGGTCCGCCGGCGGATCGGCCTCGGCGGCGAGGAGCGAGGGATACATGGCGCGCGCGTCGGCGACCGCCATGCCGACCTCAAGCCCGAGCCGCGCGGCGGGGTCGTTCACCGCCGTCAGCCGCTGCGCCGATTTGACCGGCGCCGTGACGACCAGCGGCTCGGCCTCCGGCAGCGACGCGCGGCGCGCGATCCGGTCGGTCGGAAGACGCCGCAGCCACAGCGAGAGATAGCGCCGGGTCGAGGAAACTGCGCTCATGGTGATCCCACGTGATGGTCCACTGGCCGAGGGGGCCGTGGCGGTTCTTGACGAGAGCGAGGGCGAAGGTGGTGCGCCCGAGCCCGCCGAAGGCGTCGGGGCGGCTCGCCGCCGCGCCGACCGACCAGCGGGTCTCGGCCGCGCTTGTCTGCGTGGGTCGCTGCCGCATGAGGAGACCGAGTCCGCCATGCGCGCGGGCGGCGAGCGCGAGGCGGCGGGTGGCGGTCAGATCGGCCGCGCCGTCCTGCGCGAGCGTGGCGATGACGGCGGCGGCGCCGCGGCAGGCGAGCGCTTCCTCCATCGCCCACAGCACGTCGAGCGGGCGCGGCACCCGCACGAAGACGAAGCGCGCCATCGGCAGCCCGAACGCGTCGAGCCCCGGACCGTAGGGCCTGCCCGCCTCGGCGGCGGCGAAGCCGGTCTCGATCCACACCACGTCGCCGCGGTGGGCGGCCTGCGCCCGGCTCGCCAGCGCCAACAGGAATCCGGCGGCGGCGCCGAGATGGAGGGGGCCGGCCGGCGCGACCTCGTGCAGGGCCCCGAGCGCCAGCCCGCCACCGAGCACGGCGTCGATCTCCTTGATATGGAAAGAAATCTTCTTGGATATTTCAGACGGAAGGGCACGCCCCTCCAGCCCGGCAATCTGCTGCCGCAACCGCTGCAAGGAGCTCGGGACGGCGGAGGCGCGCATCGCTTGCGGTCTTGAGACTTGCATGTTCTTGCTTTGTTCCCGCCTGCTCCAAGGCGCAAAAGCCTGACGTAAGGTGACATAAATCGTACCCGTTTTGTTCCATGGAGTCGAGTCTGAGACGCGCTTCGGGACCATGCCAGCCGCCACTGCCGAACCGGTGCCTAGAGTGATTTCGGGCCAATTTCGCCTACAGTCCGCCATTGACAAACCCGATCTGGGTTACATATAAGCGACATTGCGTTTCTACATTGTAGAAACGGTGGGAGCTAGCTATATCTATGCGAATCGAGTTTCAGAGATGGGGCAATAGCCTTGCCGTGCGCGTGCCGAGCGCTTTCGCCAAGGAGGTCGGAGCGACCGAAGGAAAGCGCGCGGAGATGACCGTCGAGAATGGCGCCCTCGTGGTCAAGGTCGTGCGGCCGAAGAAGCGGCGCCGCTATTCGTTGGAGCAATTGATTGAAGGGATCACGCGAGAGAGCTACCACCGCGAAATCGACTGGGGACCGTCCGTCGGCAACGAGGAGTGGTGAATATTGCCCGGACGCGGGAGACTTGATCTGGATCGACCTCGACCCCACCAAGGGGCACGAGCAGAACAAACGACGGCCCGCCATCGTTCTCAGTCCCATCACATACAATGACAGGTCCGGACTCTGCATCGCGTGCCCGATCACCAGCCGCGCGAAAGGATTCCGTTTCGAGGTACCGATTCCGCCCGGCTCGAAGATCGGCGGCGTCGTGCTCGCCGACCAGGCACGCTCGCTGTCGTGGCTGGAGCGGCGGGCGGAGCTGATCGAAACAGCTCCCGACGACGTACTGCAGGAGACGCGCGACAAGCTCGCGACTCTCATCGGCATCGACTAGCGCAAACTCGGATCGGTATTCCGTGCGCCGGCCTCAAGACTCCGGCGGATAGATATGCCGCCGCCCGTGCGGGTCCTCGACCTCGTAGGTATCAGGCCGCTCGGCCCCTGGCTCTTTCACTTGAGCATGATCTTGTCCGAAAACCGGTGCCCACTTTTCGGGACCATGCTCGAGATAACACGGCCCCACCGGCACCTTCCCGTAGCCGCCCGGGATGTCGAGCACGTAGGTCGGCTGGCAGAGGCCCGAGACGCGCCCGCGCAGCCCCCGCATCAGCTCCTGCCCGGCCGCGATCGTGGTGCGCAGATGCGCGGTGCCGGGCGCGAGATCGGCATGGTGCAGGTAGTAGGGCTTCACCCGGCTCTCGACCAGCGCGCGCATCAGCCCCGAGAGCGTCTCGACGTCGTCGTTGACGCCGGCGAGGAGCACGCTCTGGGAGAGCATCGGCACCCCGGCGTCGACGAAACGCGCGCAGGCCGCCCGCGCCGCCGGGGTGAGCTCGCGCGGGTGGTTGGCGTGCAGCACCACGTAGGTGGCCTTGCCGTCGGCGCGCAGCGCCTCGACCAGCGCGCGGGTGACGCGCTCGGGCGCGGCGACGGGCACGCGCGTGTGCACGCGGATGATCCTGACGTGCGGAATGGCGGCGAGCCGGCGGATGACGGCGCGCAGCCGCCGCGCCGAGAGGATGAGCGGGTCGCCGCCCGTGAGGATCACCTCCCAGATCCGCGGATCGCCCGCGATGTAGCCGAGCGCGGCCGTGATGGCCGAGGGCGAGAGCGTCGGACGGCCGCGCGGGCCGACCATCTCGCGGCGGAAGCAGAAGCGGCAGTAGACCGGACAGACGTGCACGAGCTTGAGCAGCACGCGGTCGGGATAGCGGTGCACGATGCCCTCGACCGGGCTGTGCGCGTCGTCGCCGATCGGGTCGGCACGCTCCTGCGCGTGCGTCTCCATCTCCGCCACGTCGGGCACGAACTGGCGCGCGATCGGATCGTGCGGATCGGACGCGTCGATCAGTTCGGCCAGCGCCGGCGTGATCGCGACCGCGTAGCGCGTGGCCACGCGTTCGAGCGCGGCGAGCCGCTCGGGCGCGGCCAACCCGGCCTCGACGAGATCGGACGGGCGGCGCAGGATCCCGCGGGTGGTCGTCATCTGGCTGAACTCCGTGACGGATTTGAGACGCCGGTCATGCGCCCGGTTCCCGCATGGGCGTCCACAGCACCTGCTCGATGCGGCTCGCCCCGGTCGCCAGCATCACCAGCCGGTCGAAACCGAGCGCGCAGCCGCTCGCCGGCGGCATGCGGGCGAGCGCGGCGAGGAAATCCTCGTCGAGCGGATAGCGTTCCCCGTGCAGGCGCTCCTTCTCGTCCATCTCGCGGACGAAACGGCGGCGCTGCTCGGCCGGATCGGTCAATTCGCCGAACGCGTTGGCGAGCTCGACCCCGCAACAGAACACTTCGAAACGCTCGGCGACGCGCGGATCGCGGGGGCTCGGGCGCGCCAGCGCCCCCTCGACGGCCGGATATTCGTCGAGGATCGTGGCGCGGCCGATGCCGAGATGCGGCTCGACCTTTTCCACCAGGATGCGGCTGAAGAGGTCGGACCAGGTGTCGTCCGCCGCGAACCGCACCCCGGCGCGCTCGGCCTCGCCGGCGAGTGCCGCGCGGTCGCCCTCCGCTCCCGCAAGCGTGGCGAGGAGATCGACGCCGGCGTGGCGGGCGAACGCCTCCGCCACCGTCAGACGCTCGGGTTGCGCGAACGGGTCGGCGGTCGCGCCGCGAAAGGCGAACTGCGTGGCTCCGGCCGCCTCGGCGGCGAGCGACAGCAGCGCCGCGCAGTCCTGCATCAATTCCTCGTAGGGCGCCTCGGCCCGGTACCATTCGAGCAGCGTGAACTCCGGGTGGTGCAGGGCGCCGCGCTCGCGATTGCGGAACACGCGGGCGAACTCGAAGATGCGCCGCTCGCCGGCCGCCAGCAGCTTCTTGCAGGCGAACTCCGGCGAGGTGTGCAGATAGAGCCGGGTCCTTGTCCCGTCCGGCGCCGTGAGCTCGGTCGCGAACGCGTGCAGATGCGCCTCGTTTCCGGGCGAGACCTGGAGGATGCCGGCCTCGACCTCGGTGAAGTCGCGCGCCGCGAAGAAGGCGCGGATCGCCGCCCCGATGCGCCCGCGGGCGCGCAGGAACGGCTGCCGGTCGGCATGGGCGTCGGGGGTCCACCAGGGCGAAGCGCCAACCATTTACCTTATCCGTCGGGGACAGGCCGGACGGCGGAAATCAGTGGCGCAGGGCGACAGGATGATTATGTTGCGGGCCGAGATTCCGGCCGGTACCGGCTCCGCGCGGCGGGGCCGGGCGGCACTTCCCACCAGTCGAGGAACACGTCCCGTGAAGGTCATCGCCAGTTCGCTCCGCAAGGGCAACATCATCGACATCGACGACAAGCTCTACGTCATTCTGAGCGCAGAGAACATCCATCCGGGCAAGGGGACCCCGGTCACCCAGATCGACATGCGCCGGATCAGCGACGGGGTGAAGTCCTCGCTGCGCTTCAAGACCACCGATCAGGTGGAGCGCGCGCACGTCGAGGACCGTGAATACCAGTTCCTTTACCAGGACGGCGACGGCTTCCATTTCATGAACATGGACACCTACGACCAGATCACCGTCCAGGCCGACATCATCGGCGACCAGGCCGCCTATCTGCAGCCGGAGATGAAGGTGATGCTGAGCGTCCACGAGGGCACGCCGGTGGCGATCGAACTGCCGCAACGCGTGGTGCTCGAAGTGGTCGAGACCGAGCCGACCGTGAAGGGCCAGACCGCCTCCTCCTCGTACAAGCCGGCCGTGCTCTCGAACGGCACGCGCACCATGGTGCCGCCGCACATCACGGCCGGCACGCGCATCGTGGTGATGACGGCCGACGGCTCCTACGTCGAGCGCGCGAAGGATTGAGACAGCGCGACTGTCATTGGTGTCTTGGCCGGATGACACTCGATCTCGCCGGCGTGCACGTCACCTCTCCCCTGGGAGAGGTCGGCCAGCAGGGCGATCCCCTGGAGAGGTCGGCGAGCGGGGTGAGGGGCTGTTGTCTCTATTGAATATTGTCTTCCTATCGAAATGAGACGCTTGCGCGCCCTCACCTGAATTCCTTCGCTTCGCTGTGGAAGCCGACCTCTCCCCAACGCGGAGAGGCGAGGCGGAGCGGTGTGTCGCGGTCCAGTTGTTCGAGCCCGGTTTCTCGTGGGCGGAGTCTCAGGTCCCCACCCGCAGCGGCGCGTTGAGCTTGCGCAGCGCGGCGAGCACCGAGAGCGCCGTGATGCGTCCGGTCTTCGGGTTCTCCGACGGGATGTTCTCGATCGAGAAGGAGAAGCGCGCCGAATCCGCGTCGACCTCGATCGTGTGGCAATTGCGGCTGAGCGCCGGGTCGGCCCAGATCTCGATCATCGTGCGGTCGGGCCCGACGCCCGCGAGCGCCAGCGCGGCGACCACGTTGACGTTCGCCGGGAAGCCGGCCGCCGCCTCGCGGGCGCTGCCGGCGAACACGCGCTTCGCCTCGTTCAATCCGTCGACCGAAATTCCGTTCGCCACCAGATAGGGCGCGCCCGACAGGCCGCGCGGCGGCTTGCGGGTAACCATGCGGACCGAATGAATGGTGCCCTCGGCCGCCGCCGTCACGGCGTCGAGACCGAGCAGCGCGCCGGTCGGCACGATGATCTGTCCGCCGTGCGCCTTCGCGAGTTCGACGAGATGCGGCCGCGGCAGCAGCGCGCCGCAGCTCAACACCATGACGCGCTTGCCGGCGCCCAGCATGGGGCGACAAATGTGCTCGAGCGCGTCGGCCGGCGCGCATTCGACCGCGAGATCGGCGCGCTCCGGCAGGGCGTCGAGATCGACGATCGGGCAGCCGATCCGCTCGGCTTCGAGCCAGGCGCGCGCCTTGGGGCGGTCGCCCACCGCCACTGCGGCGAGCACGAGCCCCGGTACCCCGGCGGCGAGCCGGCGCGCCAATGCCCGTCCGACGGCGCCGAGGCCCGCAATGGCGACACGCGTCGGCTGCATGCATTTTCTCCCGATCCGCGCGCCTCATACGCCGCATGCCGCGCGGCGGCAAGCCGGCCCCGCTTGACCGCCCCCGCTTGACCGCCCCCGCCGACTGGCCTCATCTTGCCGCCTCCAACGGAGGAGCGAGAATGCGTAAGACGATCAGCGCCGTGGCCTTCGTCGTTCTGGCACTCACCGGAACGGCGGGCGCGCAGGACTATCCCAACAAACCGCTGACGATGGTGGTGCCGTTCGCAGCCGGCGGTCCGACGGACGTGCTCGGCCGCGTGATGGGACAGCGAATGAGCGAAATCGTCCACCAGCAGGTGGTGGTCGAGAACGTCGGCGGCGCCGGCGGCATGACCGGCTCGCAGCGCGTCGCCCAGTCGGCGCCCGACGGCTACACCTTCGTGCTCGGCACCGTGGGAACGCACGCCCAGAACCAGACGCTCTACAAGAAGCCGCTCTACAATGCGGCCACCGATTTTGCCCCGGTCGCGCTGATCGCCCAGGTGCCGCTGATCCTGATCGCCCGCAAGGACCTGCCGGCGAATACGTTCCAGGAATTCGCCGCCTACGTGAAGGCCAACCAGTCCAAGATGCAGTTCGGCTCGGCCGGCGCCGGATCGGCGACGCATCTCGGCTGCGTGCTGCTCAATTCGGCGCTCGGCGTCACCGTCCAGCACGTGCCCTATCGCGGCACCGGACCCGCCATGCAGGACCTCACCGCCGGCCGCATCGACTATCTGTGCGAGATCGTCACGACGGCGCTGCCGCAGATCAAGGGCGGCAACGTCAAGGCGATAGCGGCGCTCAGCCTCGACCGCTCTCCGGTCCTGCCCGATCTGCCGACGGCCAACGAAAGCGGCCTGCCCAAGTTCGAAGCCTATACGTGGAACGCGTTCTTCCTGCCGAAGGGCACGCCCCAGCCGATTGTCAAGAAGCTGCACGACGTCACCGTCGAGGCGATGAAGACGCCGTCGGTGCGTGATCGTCTGCAGGGGCTCGGCGCCACGATGATGCCGGAAGACCGCGCGACGCCCGAATATCTCGCGGGTTTCGTCAAGAGCGAGATCGAGAAGTGGGCGGCGCCGATCAAGGCGAGCGGCGCGATCATCAACTGATCAGGCGATCGCGAAGCGCCCAACAGGACGAAGGCGTCGAACGCCGGGAGGTTGTCCATGTGAGGCCGGCACGAAGATGCCGGCCCTTGACCGGGGAGGAAACCATGACGTTCGCTCGCGTGCGCGGCCGCTGCCGGCTGGCGGCCGCCTTTGCGCTGGTGGCTCTCGCAAGCGTCTTGTCGCCCGCCCGCGCGGCCGGGCCCGCCCCGGTGCCGGTCACGCCCGAGCTCGTCGCCGCCGCCAGGCAGGAGGGCAGAGTCGTCCTCTACACGGCGATCGATCTGCTGGTCGCCGAGAAGATCGCCAAGGCGTTCGAGGCGGCCTATCCGGGCATCTCGGTGCAGATCGAACGCACGGGCGGCGAGCGCATCTTCCAGCGCGTCGGCCAGGAACGCAGCAACAACGTGTTCGCCGTCGACGTGCTCGACGCCTCCGACCAGGCGCTGTTCATCACCTGGAAGCGGCAGGGCGTGCTTGCGCCATTCCCGAAGGAAGTCGCAGACAAGTGGCCGGCCGACCAACGCGATCCGGAAGGCTATTTCGCCTCCGACCGCTTCACGCTTTCGCCGATCGCCTACAACACCAACCTGGTGAAGGCCGAGGACGCGCCGAAGAGCTTCGCCGACCTGCTCGATCCGAGGTGGACGGGCAAGATGGTGAAGGCGCATCCGGGCTACAGCGGCGGCATCGTCACCTCGACGTTCGAGGTGAGCCGTGATCTCGGCTGGGACTACTTCAGGAAGCTCGGCCAGCAGAAGGTGCTGCAGGTGCAGTCCGCCACCGAACCGCCGAAGAAGCTCGCGCTCGGCGAGCGCGCCGTCATGGCGGACGGGCTCGAATACGTCCTGTTCGGCCTCAAGGAGAAAGGTAGCCCGGTCGAGATCGTCTATCCGGCCGAAGGAACGCCGTTCCTCCCGGGATCCGCCGCGATCGCCGACCATGCGCCACATCCGAACGCGGCGCGCCTGTTCATGAGCTTCCTGTTTTCGCGCGAGGCGCAGCAGTTCCTGGTCGACATCGGCGGGATGCGCTCGTTCCATCCCGACGTCAAGCTCAAGGCCGGGCGCAAGCCGCTCTCCGAGATCAAGCTGATGCACTCCGACCCGGTGGCGCAGGAGAAGAACACCGAGGAGATCAAGCGCAGGTACGCCGAGTATTTCCGCGTGTAAACACGATCCCCGAAAGACGGCAGCCGGTTTTCGGACGACATCACGCAAGGACGGGGCCGCGACGGGCTGGCCGAAGAGGGCCTGGGGATGTTCGAGGGCTTCACCCGCACGGAGATCAAGACGAGCGGCGCGCGCATCGTCACGGTGTACGGCGGACAGGGCCCGCCGGTGCTGCTGATGCACGGCAACCCGTTCACCCACGCGTCCTGGCACAGCATCGCGCCGCGCCTCGCCGAGGAATTCACGGTCGTCTGCACCGACCTGCGCGGCTACGGCGATTCGGAGAAGCCCGCGGGCGGCGCCGATCACAGCGGCTATTCGTTCCGCGCCATGGCGCAGGACCAGGTCGAGGTCATGGCCGCGCTCGGTTACGAGCGCTTCGCGGCCGCCGGCCACGACCGCGGCGCCCGCGTGCTCCACCGCATGTGTCTCGATCACCCGGAAACGGTCGAACGCGCCGCCATCCTCGACATCCTGCCGCAGCACCATCTGCTCAACAACGTGACGCGCGCGTGGGGCAAGTTCTCCTGGCACTGGTTCTTCATGATCCAGCCCTACGACCTGCCCGAGCGGCTGATGGGCGCGGATCCCGACTACTTCATCACCCGCAAGCTCGCCAAGACGGAGCAGGGCCTCGGCTTCTTCGACAAGTCGGCGCTGGCCGAATACATGCGCTGCTTCCGCAATCCGGCGACGATCCACGCCATGTGCGAGGACTACCGCGCGACGTTCGGGGTCGACCTCGACATGGACACCGCGGATTTCGACGCCGGACGGCGGATCACCTGCCCGGTTCTTCTTCTGTGGGGCGCGACCGGCGGCGTCGGCCGCAATCACAAGCCGGCCGAGGTCTGGTCACGCTACGCGACCGACATCCGCGGCGCCAAGGCGCTGCCGTGCGGGCACTATCTCTCGGAAGAAGCGCCCGCCGAGACCTGTCGCGAGTTGCGCGCGTTCTTTGCCGCCAAGTGATGGGTTCGGCCGGGTGTCGCATCGCCCCGGCCGCAGCCGGTCAGGTCGCCAACGGCGCCGGCATGGTGAGGAACGCCCGCATGGCGTGCCACATCAGGTGGCGGTTCTTGCCGAACGTCATGTTGTGCGCCGTGTTGGGCAGGGTCACGAACTGGCGGTCGCCGGTCGGCAGCTGACGATAGAAGTCGGCGAGATCGTCGACCGTCGCGATGCCGTCGTGATCGCCGCGCAGTAACATCACCGGGCAGGTGACCTTGGCGGGATCGACCAGCGGCAGGTTCGCGGTCATGTCGAGGTAGGTGCCGGTCGGCACCTGATCGCCGAACTTCAATTCCTCGTCGGCCAGTGCCTCGACCACCGCCGGATCGTAGCTGCTCGAGAGCCTGTCGCGGCTGAAGATCGAGCGGATCATCGCCCGGTCGCGCAGGCGCAGGTTGTGCGTGCGGTAGTATTCGAGCTTTTCCGCCCGCTTCTTCAGCGTCGGCGCGCCGGAGCCCTTGTACGTGAAGGCGATGAGCACCAGCCGGTCGATGCGATCCGGACGCGCCATCGCGAAGGCGCCGGCGCGGATCGCGCCCGACGACGTGCCGCAGAAATGAAACTTCTGAAGCCCGGTCTCGCGCACCAGGACTTCGCTCGCCGCCTTGAGATCCTCAACCCCGCTTGCAATGTCGGAATTGCCGTTGGTGCGACCCGAGCGGCCGTAGCCCTCGTGGTCCATGGTCCAGACGTCGAAGCCGTATTCGGCGAACTTGTTCATCAGCGAGTATTCGCCGTGGCCCGGAACCGAGAGATCGAAGCTCGTGCGCGAGGAGTTCGACGACCCGTGCACCAGGAACAGCACCGGGCGTGCCGGCTCGCCCGCCTTCGGCGCACCGAGCCGCTTGCGGAACATGTAGAGCGGCACGTCGCCCTTCTTGGCCCAGTATTCGGCGCTCCAGATGTTCGCCGGGGCGGACTGCGGCTCGCCGGCCGACGCCGTCGAGACGCCGAGGAGACCCGCCGCGAGACCGGCGCCCAGCGTCCCGGCGCCCTTGATCACCTCACGCCGTGCGATCGAGTTCTGCACTTCGCTCATCTCGTCCTCCCTTGGGCCGTCCCTCGGACCTGTTTCCCGCCCGGTGCGGAACGATCCTGTCTCCGCGCCGCTTCGTTCTGCCTTGGCCCCTCGCGCCGACGTTCGAGATCTGCGTCGTCGACGTGCGCTCAGCGGGCGAGATCGCCGAGCGAAAATCCGGCGATCCGCTTGTAGTTGTCCGACAGCGCCCGCAGCTCGTCCTGGCTGATGTAGTCCTCGAGCTTCTCGAACGGACGGTCGCCGACCAGCTCCTCGACCCGAATGTTGATGAAGTCCGGCGGGTGCTCGCGGTTGGTGCGCACCACCCTGGCGGTGGCGGGAAGCCGCTCGTGCTCATAGGCCTTGAGCGCGGCACGCGCGTCGCGTTCGCGGGCGAGGCAGTCGGCAAGGGTTCGCGCGTCGATCGCGCCCTGCGCGGCGCCGTTCGAGCCGCGCGGATACATCGGATGCGCGGCGTCGCCGGCCAGCGTGACGCGGTCGAACGTCCAGCGGTCGACCGGATCCTTGTCGACCATCGGATATTCGAGCACGAAATCCGCGTCGCGGATGAGTTGCGCGACGTCGAGCCAGTCGAAGCGCCAGCTCTCGTAGAGCGGCAGGAAATCCTCCAGTCGGCCGGGCCTGTTCCAGTCGTTCTTCTTGAACGTATCCTGCTTGATCTCCGCCATCCAGTTGACGAGCTGGCGTCCCTCGCCATCGACGTTGTCGATGATCGGATAGATGACGATCTTCCCCGTGAGGATCGAGCCGACGCGCATGTAGCTGCGCCCGGTAAGGATGGGCTTGCGCCGCGTCACGCCGCGCCACGTGTTGATGCCCGCGAAGGCGACGTCGTCGTCCGGATAGAACTGCTTGCGGATGACGGAACCGATGCCGTCGCAGGCGATCACCGCGTCGGCCTCGACCGGCTCCAGGGCGCGGCCGGACGAGGTCTGCGTGAAGAAGGCGCGCGCGCGATCCTCGCCCTGCTCGACGCCGACGCAGGCATGATCGGTCCGGATCCGGTCGGGACCGAGCCGCTCGAGCGCCGCCCGATAGAGAATGAGATGCAGACGGCCGCGGTGGATGCCGACTTCGGGAAACTGATAGCCGGCCGACCTGCCGCGCGGCTCCTTGTAGATGAGCTGGCCGAAGCGATTGAAGAAGCAGCTTTCGACGTTTTCGATGCCGGCCGCGAGCAGCGCATCGGCGACGCCGAGCTTGGCGAACTCCCGCATCGCGTGTGGCAGCAGCGTGATGCCGACCCCGAGTTCCTTGATTTCTGGCGCCCGTTCGTAGACGCGGCACGAGATGCCCCGCGCGTGCAAATTCAAGGCGAGCGACAGCCCGCAAATTCCGCCGCCGACAACCGCGATTTCCATGCCCGAAGCCTGCCATTCCTGCGCGACGGCAGCGACATTAGCGCGCAGGCCGCGGCAGGGTCAAAATCCTCCTTGCCGCGCTGCGTCCGGCCGGCATCTATGCGGCGCGGACTGCAGGTCCAGACCGCGGGCCGGGCCGGAACCCGGGCGTCCCGGGCCGGTTCTGTACAGGGCGTGGATCGGGCCGGATCGCGGCCGCGGGCGGAGAGGGCCGCACGGGAAGACGCGAGCCGCGCGAACCCTGAGGTGCTTGCGGCAGCCGGCGCAATCTTGATTGCGTGCAGGAAAACGGTATCCACTCTGGCAGGTCGCACTCGGGCCGGCCGCTCGAAGCGCGTCGTTTCTAAGGATTTGTTTGCAATCGTCGAGCACGGAAGGGCACGAAGAGAGGACCTGCGGACGCATGCGATCGGGCGGAGCATTTCGGGATCGGTAATGTCAGAGCGTCTACGCGCGGCCGCGCGCTTTTTCGACGAGAAGCTCGGCTGGGGCCGCATCGGATTCGCCCTGAGCATGACGATCATCGCCATCGCGGCGGTGGTCCTGTATCGAACGCTCCAGGACATCAACGTCGACCAGCTCGTCGCCGCCCTGAAGGCGATTTCCCTGCGCGACACGCAGGTTGCCGCCGCATTGGTGGCGTGCGGCTACTTCACGCTGACGTTCTATGATCTCTTCGCGCTGCGCACCATCGGCCGCAAGGACGTGCCGTACCGGATCGCGGCGCTCGCCGCGTTCACCAGCTACTCGGTCGGGCACAACGTCGGCGCCAGCGTCTTCACCGGCGGCGCCGTACGCTACCGCATCTATTCGGGCTGCGGCCTCACCGCGGTCGAGGTGGCGAAGATCTGCTTCATTGCCGGACTGACCTTCTGGCTCGGCAACGCGACCGTCCTCGGACTTGGCATCGCGCTGCATCCCAAGGCGGCAACGGCGATCGACCAGCTTCCGGCCTGGTTCAACCGACTGGCCGCCGTCGCCATCCTGACGGTGCTCGCGACCTATGTGGGCTGGGTGTGGCGCATGCCGCGCGTCATCGGCCGCAGCAACTGGGAAGTCGCGCTGCCGAGCGGACCGCTGACTCTGCTGCAGATCGTGATCGGCATCCTCGATCTCGCCTTCTGCGCCCTCGCCATGTACATGCTGGTGCCCGAGGAGCCTCACATCGGCTTTGTGACGCTCGCGGTCATCTTCGTCTCGGCGACGCTCCTGGGGTTCGCCAGCCATTCGCCGGGCGGCCTCGGCGTCTTCGACGCAGCGATGCTCGTCGCCCTGTGGCGCTACGACTACGACCGCGAAGAAGTGCTGGCCGGGCTGCTGCTGTTCCGACTGCTCTACTACATCATCCCGTTTGCGATCTCGCTCGCCATTCTGGGCGTTCGCGAATTCGTACTCGGCGTCAAGGTCCCGGCGCTGGCCGACGAAACCTGGCGCGGCGCGGACGGCCCCGAGGCCAGGTCCGACGTCATCGAGAAGAAGCGCGATCTCGCCTGACGGCGGCGCCACTTGTCGAGATCGTCACCGAGCGCACGCGCGATGCGACTCGACGGCGAGTTCGCGCCGCGCGGCCGCGCCAGAGCGCGTGTCGGAGATGTGAAAGTCGGTTTGCGTAAAATCACGCACGAATTCATGGCGCGGCGCATGATCTGACGGCGAACGGATTTCACTTCGCCGGATCATGCGCTAAGGATTCCGGACGATCGCATGGGCTGATTCATGGCGACTGGCGGCCAGTCCGGAGACTCCTCTGCAAGCCACAGCGCGGGATTGAGCCGGCTTTGGCAGGCGCGGCTCGTGCTCGTCGCCGCTGTCGGCGTGTTTCTCGGCTTTCTCGCACTCGGATCGCTCTCGCCGATTCAGGCAATCCTGGGATTTGTCGTCGTGGCCGGGGCGGCGCTGCTCGATGCCGGTACGGCGCTGCGCAGCGATCGCGTCCCCGCGGCCGACCAAGGCGCGCTGAGCCAGGCCGAACGCACGATCGACGCGGTGATCGCCGGGCTCCCCGACCCCGTGATCGTGCTAGATCGCGACGGCCTCGTGACGGCGTTCAACGACAAGGCGCTGGCAGTCGCCCCGGCGCTCACCCGCGGAGCGCCGGTGCTGCTCGCGCTTCGCGTTCCCGACGTGGTGCAGGCGATCCGCCGGACAGCCACGGGCGGCGGGATGTCGCGCGTCGAGTTCTTCGAGCGGGTGCCCGCCGACCGCTGGTCGGAGGCGCTCGTGTTCCCGATCCTCCTGCCGGTCGGCGCGCCGGGTGGCAGTCGCGAGCGCGTCGTCGTAACGTTCCACGACCTGACGCCGCTGCGCCGCGTCGAGGAGATGCGCGCCGACTTCATCGCCAACGCCAGCCACGAGCTGCGCACGCCGCTCGCCTCGCTTTCGGGATTCATCGAAACCCTGCAGGGCCCGGCACGCGAGGATGCCGCCGCGCGCGAGCGCTTCCTCGCCATCATGAAGGAGCAGGCGACCCGCATGGCGCGCCTGATCGACGATCTCCTGTCGCTGTCGCGCATCGAGCTGAACGAGCACGTGCCCCCGCGCGGGTCGGTCGACCTCGTCGGCATCATCCGGCAGGTCGCCGACGGGCTGCAGCCGCTCGCGCGCGATCGCGAGGTCGCGGTCAAGATCGAAGCGCCGGCGGGCCCGCTCGCGGTGATCGGAGACCGTGACGAACTGATCCGCGTTTTCGAAAACCTGGTCGAAAATGCGCTCAAGTACGGGGCGACGGGCAAACGCGTCGAGATCACGGTCGCCCGCGACACGGGTGCCGCCGACGAAGTCTGCGTCGCCGTGCGCGACCACGGCCCCGGCATCGCGCCCGAGCACCTGCCGCGCCTGACCGAGCGCTTCTACCGCGTCGACGTCAGCGAAAGCCGCGCCCAGGGCGGAACCGGCCTGGGCCTTTCCCTCGTCAAGCACATCCTGACCCGGCACCACGGGCGGCTGACGATCTCAAGCGAGCTCGGCCGCGGAGCGATCTTCACGGTGCGACTTCCGGGCGCACCCGGCCGGACCCCGGCGGAGACAGATTCGCGAGCCGGGTCATAGACTTCGGTTGTCATCTGTCTGTCATCAGGCGCTCATAGAAGTGTGACATGGAGCGCGTAGGGATTCCGCCAGCTTCGGCCCGGCCGGTCTGCACGACGACGATGGAAACCCGGGCGAAGCGCTTGGTGTTGTGCGTCGAAACGTACTCCCAACACGCAAAGCAAACGCAGCAGACACTGAGCGCCGCGGGCCGCCGGTCCGCGTCGGTCAGCTGCAACCACGGAGAAAGCACGTGAAGATCTTCAAGACGTTCGTGGCCGCCGGCGCCCTTGCCGCCGTCACCACGCTGAGCGCGGCCGCCGCCGACATCTCCGGCGCCGGTGCCACATTCCCATACCCGATCTACGCCAAGTGGGCGGATGCCTACAAGAAGGAGACCGGCGTCGGTCTCAACTACCAGTCGATCGGTTCGGGCGGCGGCATCAAGCAGATCACCGCCAAGACGGTCACGTTCGGCGCCACCGACGCCCCGCTCAAGGGCGACGATCTCGCCAAGAACGGCCTCGTCCAGTTCCCGATGGTCATGGGCGGCATCGTGCCGGTCGTGAACCTCGACGGCGTCAAGCCCGGCGATCTCGTGATCGACGGCCCGACTCTCGCGCGCATCTTCCTCGGCGAGGTGAAGACCTGGAACGACCCGGCCATCGCCAAGCTCAACCCGTCGGTCAAGCTGCCGGCGCAGGCGATCGCCGTCGTCCATCGTTCCGACGGATCGGGCACGACCTTCAACTTCACGGACTACCTGGTGAAGGTCAGCGCCGACTGGAAGTCCAAAGTCGGCAGCAACACCGCCGTCGAGTGGCCGGTCGGTCTCGGCGCGAAAGGCAACGAAGGCGTCGCCAACAACGTGGCCCAGACCAAGGGCTCGATTGGCTACGTGGAATATGCCTACGCCAAGCAGAACAAGCTCACCTACACCAAGATGATCAACAAGGACGGCAAGACCGTCTCTCCGACCATCGAGGCCTTCCAGGCGGCGGCCGCCAACGCCGACTGGAACTCGGTTCCGGGCTACGGGGTGATCCTCAGCAACCAGCCGGGCGCCGCCTCCTGGCCGATGACGGCCGCGACGTTCATTCTGATCCACAAGCAGCCGCAGGATCCGGCGGCGGCCGCCACCGCGCTCAAGTTCTTCGCCTGGGCCTACGCCAAGGGCGACAAGATGGCGGAAGAGCTCGACTACGTGCCGATGCCGAAGAACGTCGTCGAGACGGTCGAGAAGATGTGGGCCGCGGAGATCAAGGACTCCGGCGGCAAGCCGCTCTACGCGATGGCGAACTGAGACGCTTCGAAGCCGGGAAAAGGCGCCGACCGGCGCCTTTTCCTTGCCGACGCGACGAAAAAGACGACTTGTGCGGCGGCTGCAGGGCCGCTTGAGTCGGCCCCCGATCGGACATGACGCAGGGGAGCCGGATGGAGCCAGACAGGAGACCGCCCGTGGTCGACGCCGTATTGCAGGATCAGGCGTATTCCCCATTGCGGTCGGGCACGCGCGCGCTTCCCATGCTGGCGCGCCTGCGCCGCAGCGACGCGGCCTTTCGTCATCTCACGCGCGCCGCCGCGGTCCTCGTGCTGCTCATTCTCGGCGGCGTCATTCTCGCGCTGGTGCACGGCGCCTGGCCGGCGCTGAGGACGTTCGGTTTCGATTTTCTCGTGAGCGAGCACTGGAATCCGGTCACGGAGCGCTTCGGCGCGCTCGCGCCGATCTACGGCACGCTGGTGACGTCCTGCATCGCCATGCTGATCGCGGTGCCATTCGGCCTGCTGATCGCGCTCTTCCTCACCGAACTCTGCCCGTTGTGGCTGCGCCGCCCGATCGGCATCGCCATCGAGTTGCTCGCCGGCATTCCGAGCATCATCTACGGCATCTGGGGGCTGTTCGTCCTGGCGCCCTTCCTGCAACGCACGCTGCAGCCGGCGCTGATCAACCTGTTCGGGGACGTGCCGGTCCTCTCCTCGCTGTTCGCCGGACCGCCCTACGGCATCGGCATGCTCACCGCCGGCCTGATCCTGGCCATCATGGTGCTGCCGTTCGTCACCTCGATCTCGCGCGACGTGTTCGAGGCGGTGCCCTCGGTGCTGAAGGAAGCCGCCTACGGCGTCGGCTGCACCACCTGGGAGGTCGTGCGCTATATCGTCCTGCCCTACGCCCGCGTCGGCGTCATCGGCGGCGTCATGCTGGGGCTCGGCCGCGCGCTCGGCGAAACCATGGCGGTGACGTTCGTGATCGGCAACGCCCACCGCGTGTCCGCGTCCCTGCTCGCACCCGGCACCACGATCTCCGCCACGATCGCCAACGAGTTCACCGAGGCGGTCGGCGACCTCTACACGTCGGCGCTGATCGCGCTCGGCCTCATCCTGTTCGCCATCACCTTCATCGTGCTCGCCGCCGCCCGCTACATGCTGATGCGGATCGAACGCCGGATCGGATAACGCATGCTCGACCTCTACGCACGCCGAAGGCACCGAAATTCGATCGTCCTCGGACTGTCGCTTGCGGCCACCCTGGTCGGCCTCGGCTGGCTGGTCCTCATTCTCGGAACGCTGTTGTGGCAGGGACTGAGCGGCCTCTCCCTGCAGGTGTTCACCCAGATGACGCCGCCGCCGGGCGCCGCCGGCGGGCTGCTCAACCCGATCGTCGGCAGCCTGATCCTCACCGCGCTCGCGGTCCTCATCGGCACGCCGCTCGGCATCCTCGCCGGCACCTACATGGCCGAATACGGCCGTTACGGTCATCTCGCCCAGGTGGTGCGCTTCATCAACGACATCCTGCTCAGCGCGCCCTCGATCGTCGTCGGCCTTTTCGTCTACGAGGTCATGGTGCGGCCGATGGGCCATTTCTCGGGCCTGGCAGGCGCCGTGGCGCTGGCGGTCATCGTCGTCCCGGTGGTGGTGCGCACGACCGAGGACATGCTGATGCTGGTGCCGAAGGAATTGCGCGAGGCCGCCACCGCGCTCGGCATGCCGCGCGCGCACGTGATCTCGCGGGTTTGCTACAGGGCCGCGCGCGCCGGCATCGTCACCGGGGTCCTGCTCGCGATCGCGCGCGTGAGCGGCGAGACCGCGCCGCTGCTGTTCACCGCCCTCAACAACCAGTTCTTCAGCGCCGACCTCAATGCGCCGATGGCGAGCCTGCCGGTCGTCATCTTCCAGTTCGCCTTGAGCCCGTACAAGGATTGGCAGAGCCTTGCCTGGATCGGCGCGCTGATCATCACCTTCGCGGTGCTCGCGCTGAGCATCGTCGCACGGGCGCTCGCCGCCTCCACAAGGAAGTCGCCATGACGCTCTCCGTCTCCGCCCCCGCCGCGACCGAGACCGCCGCCGAACCGGGCGGGCGGGAGAAGATCTCGATCCGGGATCTGCGCTTCTACTACGGCGAGAGCCGGGCGCTCGACGGCATCAGCCTGCCGCTCTACGCGCACCGGGTCACGGCCTTCATCGGCCCGTCTGGCTGCGGAAAATCCACCCTTCTGCGGGCGCTGAACCGGATCTACGATCTCTATCCGAACCAGCGTGCCGAAGGGGAGGTGCTGCTCGACGGGGAGAACGTCCTGTCGCCCGAGCAGGATCTCAATCTGTTGCGCTCGCGCATCGGCATGGTGTTCCAGAAGCCGACGCCGTTCCCGATGTCGATCTACGAGAACATCGCGTTCGGCATCCGGCTGTACGAACGCCTGCCGAAGTCCGAGATGGATGCCCGCGTGGAATACGCGCTGCAGCGCGCGGCCTTGTGGAGCGAGGTCAAGGACAAGCTCGGGGCCAACGGGCTCAGCCTGTCGGGCGGCCAGCAGCAGCGGCTCTGTATCGCCCGCACGGTGGCGGTGAAGCCCGAGGTCATTCTGCTCGACGAGCCCTGCTCGGCGCTCGATCCGATCTCGACCGCGAAGATCGAGGAGCTGATCGACGAGCTCAAGGCCGAGTACACGATCGTCATCGTCACGCACAACATGCAGCAGGCGGCACGCGTCTCCGACTACACGGCGTTCATGTATCTCGGCCACCTGGTCGAGTTCGACAGCACCACCAAGATCTTCACCACGCCGCGCGACCAGCGCACGCAGGATTACATCACGGGCCGCTTCGGCTGAGCGTCGGGGCGCCCGATCAGGACACGAACCAATGACCGAACAGCACACCGCAAAGGCCTTCGACGTCGACCTGCAGGACCTCGCCCGCATGGTGGCCGAAATGGGCGGCCTTGCCGAAAAACAGATCGGCGACGCCATCGACGCGCTGGCCAAGCGCGACTCCAAGCTCGCCCAGCGCGTCGTCTCCCAGGACGTCAAGATCGACGCGCTGCAGCGCGAAATCGAGGAGAAGGCGATCCTGACCATCGCGCGCCGCCAGCCGATGGCGGTCGACCTGCGGGAGATCGTCGCCGCGCTGCGCGTCTCCAACGATCTCGAGCGCATCGGCGATCTTGCCAAGAACATCGGCAAGCGCGTGATCGCCATCGCGGGCGAATTCTATCCCGTCAAGATCATGCGCGGCGTCGAACACATGGCCGACCTCGTGCTCGCCCAGGTGAAAGACGTGCTCGATGCCTATGCGCGGCGCGATGCCGCCAAGGCGCTCGCCGTCTGGCGCGGCGACGAGGAGATCGATGCCGTCAACAACTCGCTGTTCCGCGAGCTCCTCACCTACATGATGGAGGATCCGCGCAACATCACCTTCTGCATCCATCTGCTGTTCTGCGCCAAGAACATCGAGCGGATGGGCGACCACGCCACCAACATCGCCGAGACGGTGCACTACATGGTCGAAGGGCATCCGCTCGTGGACGAACGCCCCAAGGGCGACACGACGAGCCTGACCACGGTCCCGTTCGACAGCTGAGCGGCGAGCGACAAGCATGACGGCGCGCATCCTGATCGTGGAAGACGAGCAACCGCTGACGTTGCTCCTTCGCTACAATCTCGAAGCGGAGGGATACCGCGTGGAGACGGCCGGGCGCGGCGACGAAGCGGATCTGCGCCTGCGCGAGGATCCGCCCGATCTCGCGGTGATCGACTGGATGCTGCCGGGCCTCTCGGGAATAGAGCTGATCCGCCGCCTGCGGGCGCGCCCCGAGACGCAGCTCCTGCCCGTCATCATGCTGACGGCGCGCGGCGAGGAAGGCGAGCGCGTGCGCGGTCTGGCGACCGGCGCCGACGACTACATCGTCAAGCCGTTCTCCGTCCCCGAGCTGCTCGCGCGCATGCGTGCGCTCCTGCGGCGGACGCGCCCCGAACGGGTCGCCACCGTGCTCACCGCCGGGGACGTCGAGCTCGACCGTGAGAAGAAGCGCGTCTCGCGCTCCGGGCGCGAGGTCATGCTCGGTCCGACGGAATTCCGCCTGCTCGAATTTCTGATGCAGAGCCCCGGCCGGGTGTTCTCGCGCGAACAATTGCTCGACGGCGTGTGGGGGCGTGACGTCTATATCGACGAGCGGACCGTCGACGTCCACGTGGGCCGGTTGCGCAAGGCGCTCAATCGCGGCCGCGCCCCCGACCCGATCCGCACCGTTCGCGGCGCCGGCTATGCGCTCGACGAACGCTTCGGACGGAGCGCCTGACGGCGCTCCGTCGACGGCATCAGCTGCGAACCGCGCGCTTGTCCCGGCGCCGATCGACGACCGGCTGATAGGCGACGCGCGAGTGGTAGGAGCAATAGGGCAGGCCCTCGACCGCGCGGCCGCCGCAGAAGAAGAATTCCGGCGCGCCCGGATCGCCGATCGGCCAGTGGCACTTGGCCTCGGTCAATTCGAGGATCGAGCAACGCTGGCCGAGCGGAATGATGTTCTCGATCGGCTCGGGCTCGGGTTCGACCTCGAGGTCGTAGCCGGGCGCCAGATGCGCGGCGAGCGCCGTGTTGCCCCGCATCGCCGGGCGCGAGACGCGCAGCATGTGCGAATGGGTTCGCGGCTTGCGTGGACGCGGGGCCGCCGACGACGACGGGCTCTTCGCCCGTCCCGATAGCCCGAGCCGATGGACCTTGCCGATTACGGCGTTGCGCGTGATGCCCCCCAGTTCGGCCGCGATCTGGCTCGCGGAGAGCCCGTCGGCCCAGAGCTTCTTCAGAAGCTCCACCCGCTCGTCTGTCCAATTCATCCAATTTCTCCTCTTCGGCCGCATCGAACAGCGGAGAAAGGGCTCGACGGAATCCGCCCTCTTCGTCTGGCAGCCTTATGGCCGACCCGACGTTTACGCTCGACACTAGAGGAACTCAGAAAACTGGCCGCCGCACGATATGTCGTATTCGACTGCAAAAACGCTACAATATGCCGCGACTCCCGTGCAAGAGTCGGCCCCCGCGATCCACACGTTCGTGCGCAATTGCCGCGCCAACGTGGCGATGTGGCAACAAGCCGGGCCACGAGCGGCGAGTTGACAGCACCGGACCCCACAATAGAATGTGTGTCCGTGCCGCCCGGCGAGGCGGCACATTTCATTTCGAGCCCCGGCTTTTGGACGGACGAACCAGCCGTGACGTCGCATCTCTTACCGACCTACGCGCGTGTCGACCTCGCCTTCGAGCGGGGCGAAGGCGCCTGGCTGACGGGAAGCGACGGCGAACGCTACCTTGATTTTGCCGCAGGCGTGGCGGTGAACGGGCTCGGCCACGCGCATCCGCGTCTCGTTGCCGCGCTCGCCGAGCAGGCGTCGAAAGTCTGGCACGTCTCCAATCTCTACCGCATTCCCGAAGCGGAGCGGCTGGCGGAGCGCCTGTGCGCGGCGAGCTTCGCGGATCGCGTCTTCTTCTGCAACTCCGGCGCCGAGGCGATGGAATGCACCATCAAGGTGGCGCGCAAGCATCACGCCGCCGCCGGTCGCCCGGAACGTTACCGCATCGTGACGTTCGAGGGCGCGTTCCACGGGCGCACCCTCGCCACGCTCGCGGCGGGCGGGCAGAAGAAATATCTGGAAGGCTTCGGCCCGCCGGTCGAAGGCTTCGACCAGGTGCCGTTCGGCGATTTCGACGCGACCAAGCGCGCCATCGGGCCGCGGACCGCCGCCATCCTGGTCGAGCCGATCCAGGGCGAGGGCGGCGTGCGCGTCGCGCCACTCGCATTTCTTAGGGGCCTGCGCCAGTTGTGCGACCAGCACGGCCTGCTTCTTCTGTTCGACGAAGTGCAGACCGGGATGGGGCGCACCGGCGACCTGTTCGTCTATCAGCACACCGGCGTCACCCCCGACGTGATGGCGATCGCGAAGGCGCTCGGCGGCGGATTCCCGGTCGGGGCGTGCCTCGCGACCGAAGACGCCGCGGGCGGAATGACCGTCGGCACGCACGGCTCGACGTTCGGGGGCAATCCGCTGGCCATGGCGGTCGGCAACACCGTGCTCGACGTGATGCAGGAGCCCGGCTTTCTCGACAACGTCCGCCGCATCGGGCTGCTGTTCAGACAGCGCCTCGCCGAGATCAAGGACCGGCATCCGGCGGTCATCGCCGAGGTGCGCGGCGAAGGCCTCCTGCTCGGCCTGCGCGCCGTCGTGCCGAGCGCGCAGCTGGTCGACGCGTTGCGGGCGGAGAAGCTCCTGACGGTCGCCGCGGGCGACAACGTGGTTCGGCTTCTGCCGCCGTTGATCGTCGGCGAAGCGGAGGTCGCGGAAGCGATCGCGCGCATCGACCGGGCCGCGACACGGATCGAGGAGGCGCTCGGCCGACAGGCGACAGTTCAGGGAGCGGTGGGGTGAGCGACATCGGTATCCGCCACTTCCTCGATCTCGCAGACATCCCCAAGCAGGAACTGCGTGGAATGATCGAGGCGAGCCGCGCCATGAAGCGGCAGCGCAAGGAGCGCGCGAACGCCGACCGGCCGCTCGCCGGCAAGATGCTGGCGATGATCTTCGACAAGCCCTCGACTCGCACGCGTGTCTCCTTCGACGTCGCCATGCGCCAGCTCGGCGGCGACACCATGATGCTGACCGGCCAGGAGATGCAGCTCGGCCGCGGCGAAACGATCGCCGACACGGCTCGCGTGCTCTCGCGCTATGTCGACGCCATCATGATCCGCACGCTCGACCACGAGGCGCTGACGGAACTCGCGCGCTACGCCACCGTGCCGGTCATCAACGGTCTCACCCGCCGCTCGCACCCCTGCCAGGTGCTGGCCGACGTCATGACGTTCGAGGAGCACCGTGGGCCGATCCGCGGCAGGACCGTGGCGTGGACCGGCGACGCCAACAACGTGCTCGCCTCGTGGATGCATGCCGCCGATCGTTTCGATTTCTCGCTGCATGTGGCGACCCCGCCCGAACTTGCGCCCAAGAAATGGCTCATTGATTGGGTGAAAGCATCGGGTGCCGCGATCCGTATCGGCCAGGATCCCGAAGAGGCGGTCGGGGGCGCGGACTGCGTCGTGACCGACACGTGGGTGTCGATGGGCGACAAGGACGGCGTACGCCGGCACAACCTGCTCAAGCCGTACCAGGTCAATGCGCGATTGATGGCCAAAGCCAAACCGGACGCTCTGTTCATGCATTGTCTGCCCGCGCATCGCGGCGAGGAAGTCACCGACGAGGTCATCGACGGCGCGAACTCGGTGGTATTCGATGAAGCCGAGAACCGATTGCATGCGCAGAAGGGCATCCTGGCGTGGTGCCTCCACGTGGATCGATGATGGCCGAGATCGGGATCCCGAGCCGCACCCCCACGGACACTTCGGTCGACGACGCCGTCCTGCCGTTCCAAGTGGCCGCGCTCGATCTGCGCGGCCGGGTCGTGCGCCTCGGGCCCGCGATCGACGAGATCCTGACCCGTCACGAATACCCGCCGCCGGTCGCCAAGCTGCTCGGCGAAGCCGTCGTGCTCACCGTGCTGCTCGGCTCCTCCCTCAAGATGGCGGGCCGGTTCATCCTGCAGACGCAGACCGACGGACCGGTGCGCATGCTGGTCGTCGATTTCACCAGCCCGGGCAAGCTGCGCGCCTGCGCCCGCTACGACAAGCGCGCGGTCGCCGACGCGATGGCGGCGAACGCGGCCTCCGCCGGAGAGCTCCTGGGAACCGGTCACCTCGCCATGACCATCGACCAGGGTCCGGAGATGAGCCGCTATCAGGGGCTCGTCGCCCTGGAGCAGCACGGACTCGAAGCAGCCGCGCACGAGTATTTCCTGCGCTCGGAGCAGATTCCGACCCGGGTGCGGCTCGCGGTGGCCGAAGAGCTCAGCACCGGACCCGACGGGCCGCGGCATCGCTGGCGCGCCGGCGGAATGCTGCTGCAGTTCCTGCCGAAGAAGGCCGAGCGGGCGCGCGGACCGGACCTCGACCCGGGCGACGCGCCCGAGGGCACGGCGCCGCACGTGGTTCCCGAAGACGAGGCCTGGGTCGAAGGGCGTTCGTTGATCGCCACCGTCGACGACCTCGAGCTGATCGACCCGGGGGTGTCGAGCGAGCGCCTGCTCTACCGGCTGTTCCACGAGCATGGGGTGCGGGTCTTCCGCAGTGTGGATCTGCGCGCCGAGTGCTCGTGCTCGCGCGAAGGCGTCGCCGCCATGCTGACCCGCTTCTCACAGGACGACCGCGACCACATGGTCGAGAACGGCGTGATCTCGGTGACTTGCGAGTTCTGCAATTCGACCTACGTGTTCGAACCGGCGGAGGTCGAGGGTGGGCGTTGACCGGCTCAGTTGATCGTCCGGTTCTTGTCCGGGCCGTCGAGCGAAAAGGCGGGAATTTCGATGTCGAAATGCTCGCCCGCGGCCGACACCATGCTGTAGCTGCCGGCCATGAACCCCGAAGGCGTGGTGAGCGGAACGCCGCTGGTGTATTCGAAGGAGGCGCCCGGCTCGATCAGCGGCTCCTCGCCGACCACGCCGGCGCCGCGGACTTCCTGGACCCGGCCGTAGGCGTCGGTGATGCGCCAGTGACGGGTCTTCAGTTGCACCGCCTGCTCGCCCCGGTTGGCGATTTCGATCGTGTAGGCCCAGAAGAAATAGTTCTTCTCGGTCGAGGAGCGCTCGGGCA
Organism: uncultured Hyphomicrobiales bacterium; assembly: GCA_964538565.1. Classification (GTDB taxonomy): domain Bacteria; phylum Pseudomonadota; class Alphaproteobacteria; order Rhizobiales; family Xanthobacteraceae; genus CAYVBN01. The sequence goes on from CAZIGW010000160.1 coordinate 30,517, forward strand.
GGAAACGCGGTCTGACCGTAACCTCGATGTTGCGGGTGACGGCGCGATACATGGGTGGCCTCGTTCGGAATCGGACGGAGCATTCTTGCTCGGGCTGGCGATAATGAACCGCGTTCCAGCGACGCGCGCAACGGTCGACGGATGATGCTTTTTCAACAAGCCCTTCGCCCAGTCCCCGCGGCGGACAAGCCGGCGGCTCCCGCGCCTCCCCCGCCGCGCACGGCGGCGACCGGCCGCGACCTGCGCCTCGATCTCTTCCGCGGGCTGGCGCTCTGGCTCATCTTTCTCGACCACATCCCCTCGAACATCGTCAGCTGGATCACCATCCGCAACTACGGATTCAGCGACGCGACCGAGATCTTCGTGTTCATCTCCGGCTATACGGCGGCATTCGTATACGGCCGGGCGATGCGCGAGCGCGGCTTCGTCATCGCGGGCGCGCGCATTCTCAAGCGCGCCTGGCAGGTCTACGTCGCCCATGTTTTTCTGTTCGTCGTCTACATGGCGGAGATCGCCTACGTGTCGGCCAGTTCCGACAATCCGCTGTACGCGGAGGAAATGGGCATCTTCGATTTCCTGCGCCAGCCGGACATCACGCTCGTGCAGGCGCTGCTGCTCAAGTTCAAGCCGGCGAACATGGACGTGCTGCCGCTCTACATCGTGCTGCTCGCCGGCTTCCCGCTGTTCATCTGGCTCCTGCTGCGCCAGCCGACGCTGGCGCTCGCCGGATCGCTCGCGGTCTACATGCTGGCGTGGGAGTTCGACTGGAACCTTCCGGCCTATCCGAGCGGTTCATGGACGTTCAATCCGTTCGCCTGGCAGCTGCTGTTCGGGTTCGGCGCGTGGTGCGGCCTGGGCGGGGCCGACAAGATCGGCCGGTTCATCCGCTCGCCCTACGTGCTCGCGGCCTCGGCCCTCTATCTGCTGTTCTCCCTCGCGATCGTCCTGACATGGTACTTCCCGCGCTACGCGCATTACGTGCCGCAGTGGCTCTCGGACTGGATGTATCCCATCGACAAGACCAACCTCGACGTGTTGCGCCTCGTCCACTTCCTGGCGATCGCCGCCCTCACGGTGCATTTCGTGACGCCGGACTGGCCGGGCCTTAAGAATCGGTTTTTCCGCCCGGCCATTCTGTGCGGCCAACATTCATTGGAGATTTTCTGTCTCGGAGTATTCTTGGCGTTTGCCAGTCATTTTCTCATGGTGGAGGTTTCGGCGACGGTGGCCATGCAGATCCTTGTCAGTGCCGCAGGGATCGCCGCAATGATAACGGCAGCCGGGCTCATCACCTGGTACAACCAGATAGAAGGGCGAAGCCCTGGATCGCGTTCGAAACCACCGGACGCGGACCTCGCGGGAGGCGAGGCATGAAGACGCTGATCTGCGCGTTGACGGGAATCCTGGTGGCGCTGCTCGTCGCGCCGCCCGCGCTCGCCGAGGACGAGAGCGCCTGCGCGGTGGCAAGCCTCCTGGTGCATGCCGACTATCCCCTTCCGCACGTCGCCGAGGCGATCGCCAAGGGCCATCTCACCATCGTGGTGATGGGATCGGCCTCCTCGATGCTGCCGGGCGCCGGCGAGGCCGAAAAGGCCTATCCGGCGCGCCTGCAGGCCGTGCTCGCCGAGCGTCTGCCGGGCGTCGATGTGCGGGTCATTACGCATGCCAAGGCCCGGGAAACAGCCGCCGAGATGGAGCAGCAACTCGAGGAGGTGGTCGAGCGGGAGAAGCCGACGCTGGTCATCTGGCAGGCGGGAACCGTCGATGCCATGCGCGGGATCGATCCGGACGCCTTCAGCACGACGCTCGGCGACGGCATCGAAACGATCAAGGACGCCGATGCGGACGCTCTCCTGGTCAACATGCAGTACAGCCCGCGCACCGAAAGCGTCATCTCGCTCGCCGCCTATGTGGATGTCATGCGATTTGTTGCTTTGCAGCATGAAATTTCCTTGTTGGACCGCCTCGCAATCATGAAACATTGGAGCGAGCTCGGGACTTTCGATCTGTACGGTCCGAAGAAGAGCATGGAGACCGCCGAGCGCGTGCACGACTGCATCGGCCGGCTGCTCGCCGACCTGATCAGCGAGGGCGTCAAGCTCGCCGAACAGGACAAGACGTCGAGCGGGGACAAATCGAGCGAATCCGGAACGGCGCCCGCAACAGAGAACAAGGCAGAGAACAAGAAAGACGAGCAGGGAAACCGAGGGCAATGACACTATGATCCGGGGGGCGCGTCTGGGGCCGCGGTTGACGACGGCCCTGTTCGCAATCGCAATGAGCACCGCCGCGGCTTCGGCCGTCGATATTTCACCCAAGTGCAGCGCGCCGCCGGAGCTCACGCGGCTCGACCACACGCTCAACCGCACCGCGCGCCGGCTCGCCGCCGCGCAGCCGCTGACGATCGTCGCCATCGGATCGTCCTCGACCGCGGGCGCCGGCGCGACTTCGCCGGCCGCCTCCTATCCGAGCCGGCTCGCCGCCGAGCTGCAAGCCCGCTTTCCCGGCAGCAAGATCACCGTGCTCAATCGCGGCGTGAACGGCGAGGAAGCGCGCGACATGCTGGCGCGTTTCGACGACAGCGTCGTTGCCGCAAGGCCTGATCTCGTGCTCTGGCAGCTCGGCACGAACTCCGTGCTGCGCGATCATTCTATTGCGTCGGCGAGCGGCGTCATTCGCGAGGGGCTGCGGCGCCTCAAGGCGATCGGCGCCGACGTGGTGTTGATCGATCCGCAGTTCGCCCCCAAGGTGATCGCCAAGCGCGACAGCGAGAGGATGGTGAGCCTCATCTCGCTCGCCGCCAAGGAAGCGAACATCGACCTCTTCCCGCGTTTCGCGGTCATGCGCGACTGGCGCGACCATCAGGGCCTGCCGTTCGAGACGTTTCTCTCGCCCGACGGGCTGCACATGAACGACTGGAGCTACGCCTGCCTGGCGAAGCTGCTCGGCGGCGGCATCGCCGAGGCTGCGACGCGCGCGACCGCTTCGGCGCAGACCGCGGCGGCCGGGCACCCGGCCGTGCGCACCATCGCGCACGATCCGATCCACTGACCGGCGCGGCGGCTCACGCCGCTTCGAGCGCCGCGGTCAGGTCCTCGATGATGTCGTCCGGGTGCTCGAGCCCGGCGGAGAAGCGCACGAGCCCGTCGCTGATGCCGAGCTCGGCGCGCTGCGCCGGCGTCAGCCGCTGATGCGTCGTGGTGGCCGGGTGAGTCACCAGGCTCTTGGCGTCTCCCAGATTGTTGCTGATGCGCACGAGCTTGAGCGCATTGAGGAAGCGGAAGGCCGCGGGCTTGCCACCCTTGATGTCGAGGGCGACGAGCGTCGAGCCGCCGCGCATCTGCTTGCGCACGATCGCGGCCTGCGGGTGATCGGGCCGGCCCGGATAGATCACGCGCGCGAGCTTGGGATGTCCGGCGAGGGCCGCCGCGACCGCGGTCGCCGTGTCGGTCTGCCGACGCACGCGCACCGGCAGCGTCTCCAGCCCCTTGAGCAGCACCCAGGCGTTGAACGGCGAAATCGACGGACCGGTCTGGCGCAGCAGGCCCTGGATGTTGTCCTGGATGAACTTCTCCGAGGCGAGAATGACGCCGCCGAGGCAGCGGCCCTGGCCGTCGATGTGCTTGGTCGCCGAATAGGTGACGCAGTCCGCGCCGAGCGCGAGCGGGCTCTGCAACAGCGGGGTCGCGAACACGTTGTCGACCACGAGGGTCGCGCCCGCGGCATGCGCGATCTCGGCGACGGCCGCGATGTCGACGACGTCGAGCGTCGGATTGGTCGGGCTTTCGAGAAAGAACGTCTTGGTGTTCGGCCGCACCGCGTTGCGCCACTGCGCGAGGTCGCTGCCGTCGACCAGCGTCGAGGTGACGCCGAAGCGGGGAAGAAAATCCTCGATCACGAAGCGGCAGCCGCCGAACAGCGCCCGGGCGCCGACCACGTGGTCGCCGGCCTTGAGCTGGCCCATCAGCGCGTAGGTGACGGCCGCCATGCCGCTCGCGGTGGCGCGCGCCGCCTCCGCGCCTTCGAGCGCCGCGATGCGCTGCTCGAACATGGTGACGGTCGGGTTGGCGTAGCGCGAGTACTGGTAGCCCGGGTCCTCGCCCTTGAAGCGCGCCTCGCACTGCTCGGCGCTCGTGTAGACGAACCCCTGGGTGAGGAAGAGCGCCTCCGAGGTCTCGCCGAACTGCGAGCGCAGCGTGCCGGCATGCACGAGCTGGGTTTCGGGGCGATAGCGGCGAGCGGATTCGGACATGCGGCCCTCCTTCAGCCAACAAAAAACCCGGCCGGGAAATCCTCGGGCCGGGCACGCATGTCCCCGGCCTTTTAGCGATTTGTTTTACGTGGCTGCAAGCCGGCCGGCTCAAATGACCACGGGATAACATGCGTCTTACAGCGGCGGCCGCCTTCCCGTCAAGGCACCCATCGGCTACAGCATGACCCCGAAAAGTGCGTACCGGTTTTCGGACCATGTCATGCTCGGTACAAGGCATGACCCCGAAAGGTGGATGCGGGTTTTCGGGAAAGATCATGCTCAGCACAGGGCATGATCCCGAAAACCGGGCACCGGTTTTCGGGCGCGCTCCTGCGACGCGTGGCCCCGGACAGTGGGACGAAACGGACCCGAGTGGACGGCGACGCATACCGCATCGCCTCCAGGCGAGCACGAGGCCGGCCGGAGGAACGATTGGCCCCCGCTTCACGCATCGACGGCAAGGGCATCCTGCCCGACCGGTTCATCGCCGCGCTGGCGAAGGACGGCGCCATCATCCCGTCGGCGGAGTTCGTCGCCGATCAGATCCAGCCGGCGAGCCTCGATCTTCGCCTGGGCGAAGTCGCCTACCGGGTGCGCGCGAGCTTCCTGCCGGGTCGCGGCGTGACGGTGGCCGAACGCATCGACGACCTGAAGCTGCACGAGATCGCGCTCGGCGACGGGGCCGTACTCGAAACCGGCTGCGTCTACATCGTGCCGCTCGCCGAGAGCCTGGCGCTGCCGCCCGACATCGCGGCCTCCGCCAACCCGAAGAGCTCGACCGGCCGCATCGACGTGTTCACCCGCGTGATCGCCGACGGCGCGCGCGGCTTCGACCGCATCGAAGCCGGCTACCACGGCCCGCTCTACGCCGAGATCAGTCCGCGCACCTTTCCGGTGCTGGTGCGCGAAGGCTCGCGCCTCTCGCAAATCCGTTTTCGCCGCGGCGAAAGCATCCTCGACGTGGCGGCGCTCACCGAGCTGCACGCGCGCGAGCGGCTCGTCGACGACGACCACGCGCAGATGAGCGAGGGCGTGGCGGTGAGCGTCGACCTCTCCGGCTTTGCGCCCGACAAGCGCGTCGGCTACCGGGCGAAGCGCCACACCGGCGTCATCGACGTCGACCGCCGCGCCGGCTACGACGTCGGCGAGTTCTGGGACGCGATCACGGCGCGCGCCGACGAGAGCCTGATCCTCGATCCCAACGAATTCTACATCCTCGCCTCCAAGGAGGCCGTGCAGGTGCCGCCCGACTACGCGGCCGAGATGGTGCCGTTCGATCCGCTGGTCGGTGAATTCCGCGTGCACTACGCCGGCTTCTTCGACCCGGGCTTCGGCTATGCGGGCGCCGGTGGGCGCGGCGCGCGCGCGGTGCTCGAGGTGCGCTCGCGCGAGGTGCCGTTCATCCTCGAGCACGGGCAGACGGTCGGCCGGCTCGTCTACGAGAAGATGCTGGCGCGCCCCGACCGGCTCTACGGCCAGGGCATCGGCTCCAACTACCAGGCGCAGAACCTGAAGCTGTCGAAGCATTTCCGGGTATGAGGGGAGACTGGCGGGCGCATCTTGCCCGTGTGACGGCGACGTCGATTCTCCGGAGAGGCTGCCGGGGCAAGATAGGGCGCATAGCGAAGCGTATTGCGCCTGGTTGCTCGGCGCTGGCGGAATAAGCTGCGAGCGAAGGCGGCGAGGCGATCCATCCCGCGTGGAAAGTAGGGTGGACCGGGCGAAGCGAAACCCACCGCCTCGAATGTGCGACGATCGGTGGGCGACGCGCCTTCGGCGCTCGAGCGGCATGATTCTTCTTCGAACCACCATCCCGCTCTACTTTTTGATGTGAGCATTCCCGAAACCGGTATCCACTTTTCGGGATCACGCCTTGACCCACCCTGCGGCCCCGAGGCGCGACAACCCTTGCGGGCGCGGTGTCAGCTTCGCTATGGTCGGGGCGCGCGGGCGTAGTTCAGTGGTAGAACGACAGCTTCCCAAGCTGTATGTCGTGGGTTCGATTCCCATCGCCCGCTCCAGATTCGTCGTTGTCCAGCCGGGAGTGACGGTGAGCGGATCGCAACAGCGGCCGTTCCCGACCTGAACTCGCCCTCGAAGTCGGCGCACCACGGATCGTTCGGCGCTGCCCACTCCAACAGCGACGTGCCGCGCGCACCCCGCGCTCCGGACGGAGCGCGGGGTTTTTCGCACAGCGACTGACGCCGTCGAGGCTCAGGCCTCGCGGCCGCCTCAGTAAGGCCTTGCGCCGTTCTCGCCGACGAGCAGCGGCGTGATGCGCCGCACGGTGACGCGGCGGTTGCGCCGCTCGGGTCCCGGCGTCGGGATCTTGAGATACTGCTCGCCGTAGCCCTGGGTGGTGAGGTTCTCGGGCGGCACCTGGAACTGCTCGGTGAGCACCACCGCGACCGACTCGGCGCGCCGGTCGGACAGCGAGAGGTTGTCGACGTCCGAGCCGACCGCGTCGGTGTGCCCTTCGATCAGGAAGACCTCCTGCGGATTGCGCGCCAGCGCGCGGCGGATCGCCTCGGCGATCACCGCAAGGCGCGGCGCCTGGTCGGGCGTCACCTCCCAGGAGCCGGTGTCGAAGTTCACCGTGTCGATGTCGACGCGCGGCATGCGCTCGCGCAGCATCGGCGAGTAGCGGATCTCGTCGAGCGTGTAGCGCCGCTCGATGCGCTCGACCGGTGGCGCGGTGAGCGCCATGTAGATCGCCGCCTCGTCGGCGCGCTCGGTCTCGACGATGTAGTGGTCGCGCGGAATGCGGATCACCGGCGGCGGCAGGTCGACGTAGTATCCGTGCGCGCCACGGGAATCGCGTTCCGGATTGTCGATGATGACGATCTCGCGCCCGTCGGGACCGCGTCGCGAGCGGCGGAGCAGACGGCCGTGCTCGTCGACCACCGTGACGATGCGCACGCCGCCCGGACGTTCGACGATGGTCACCGTATCGCGACCGCGCTGCTGCACCTGCACGTCGCGGGCGTTGAAGCCGAACCGCTCGATCTCGTTGTGGCGAATGATCGTGTGGCCGTCCTCGCGGATGATGGTGCGGCCCGGCTCGCGGATGATGGTGCGGTTGCCCTCGGTCACCTGCTGTCGCTGCGCCTGCAGGTCCTGCAGGCGGCGCGTGCGCCACTCCTCGGCCCGCTTGTTCTGCTCGATGAACTGCTGCCGATCGCGCGCGACCGGGGCGACGGCCGGCCCGGCGGGCGGAACGGCCTGCTGCGCCGTCGGATGCGGGGCACCCGTGGGAGCCTGTTGCGCGGTCGGGTGCTGCGGGGTGACCGGGGCCTGCTGGACCACCGGCTTCTGCGGCGCGGGCGGCGGCTGCTGCGCCGCCTTGGGGGGGACGCCGTTCGGATGCGGCCCGGTCGGGTGCTGCGGGGCGACCGGGGCCTGCTGAACCACCGGCTTCTGCGGCGCGGGCTGCTGCGCCGTCGGATGCGGCGGCCCCTTCGGGTGAGCGGGCGGCGCGCCGGGCGCACCCGGCGCCGGCTTCTTCTCCGGCGGCGTCTGGTCCGGCGGCGTCTTGTCCTGCTGCTGGGCCACCACGATGGCGCCGTCCGCCGCGCGCGCGAGGACCGGCGCGCCGCACACGAGCGCGGGAATCATGGTGCCGGCGAGAAGCAATTGTCTGGTCTTCATGCTTGCCCCTTGGATGATCTCGTCGTTCGATTGCCGGGCGCGGCGAATGATGCGTGGCGAGACGCACGCGCGTCGTCCACGATGCGCCCCGATCCAAGTGGGAGCGCCGTCCGCCACGGTGTCGCTGATGACCCTCGCCTCGGCTTGACACCCAGAATGCACGGGCGGCTGGCGGCCGCGTGTCGGGATCGTGGCCGAAAAGTGACTCCGTTTCCGACGGTTGGCACACGACCCGGGTTCCGCGGTGGCCTTGCTCACCCGGATGGAAGTATGTGAGATGGCAAAGAGGTATCCCGAAGCGGAGAAGCCATGGCCCGCATCACCCTGATCGAAGAAGACGAGCATCCCGAACTCGCCGAGCTGATCGCTCGCATCCGCGCCGGCCGTCGTGGCGGACTGCTCAACGTCTACAGGACGCTGCTCAACAGCCCGCCCCTCGCCGCAACCTGGCTCGAGCATCTCAATGCCGTTCGCTGGAAGACGCAGCTCGACGGCCGGCTGCGCGAGCTCGTCATCATCCGCATCGCGATCCTCAACCGCACCGAATACGTGCTCAACCAGCACGTTCCGCATCTCGCGCTTGCCGACGGGGTCAGCCTCGAGGAATGCGAGGCGCTCAAGGACTGGCGCGCGTCCACCCTGTTCGACGAGCTGGAGCGCGCCGTGCTCGCCTATACGGACGCGATGACACGCGATGTCGCGGTGCCCGATGACGTCTTCGCTGCCGTGCGCAAGCATTTCGACGACCGCCGGATGCTCGAGCTCACGGTGCTGATCGCGACCTACAACATGCACAACCGGGTCATGCGCGCGCTCGCCGTCGATCTCGAGCCGGCGAAAAGCTGAACCGGTGCGATCGATGCCGAACTTCGATCCACCCCGTTGCCGCCCGCCCGCCGGAGGAAACCTGATGAAGCGCCTTGCATCGATCCTGTTCGCCGCTCTGCTCGTGGGCGGCCTCGGCGCGCACGCGCACGCGCAAGACAGCGCGTGGCCGACCAAGCCGATCCGCTTCATCGTGCCGTTCCCGGCCGGAAGCGCGACCGACATCGTCGCGCGCATCATCGCCGACAAGCTCGGCGAACGCCTCGGCCAGCAGGTGGTCATCGACAACCGCTCGGGCGGCAGCGGCATCATCGGCACGGAGGCGATCGCGCGCGCGGAGCCCGACGGCTACACGATCGGGCTTGCCACGACGAGCACCCAGGCGATCGCGGTCGGCGTCACCCCAAAACTCTCCTACGATCCCACCAAGGACTTTGCGCCGGTCACGATGATCGGCAGCTCGCCCTACGTGCTCGCCGTCTATCCGGGTCTCGCCGCCACGTCGGTGCGGGAGCTCATCGCCCTCGCCAAGACCAAGCCGGGCGCGCTGAGCTCCGCCTCGGCCGGCCCGGCAAGCCTCGCGCACCTCGCCGGAACGCTGTTCGGCACGATGGCGGGCGTCGAGCTGACCGACATTCCCTACCGCAGCTCGAGCCAGGCCGTGCTCGACGTCATCGAAGGCCGCATCGACATGCAGTTCGGCACCCTGGCGCCGACGCTGCCGCACATCCACGGCGGGAAGCTGCGCGCGCTCGCGGTCACCAGCGCCAAGCGCATCGATCTTCTTCCCGACGTGCCGACCCTCGACGAAGCGGGCCTGCACGGCTACGAGGCCTCGTTGTGGATGGCGATCGTCATGCCGCCCGCCGCGCCTGGCGCAATCGTGGCGCGGCTCGACCGCGAGCTGCACGCCGTGTTGACGGCGAGCGACGTCGTGGAGGCGCTCAAGGTGCAGGGCATGAGCGCCGAGCCGGGCACGCCGGAGGCGCTGCGTGCGCGCATTCGCAGCGAGATCGACAAGTGGCGCGGCGTCATCGCCAAGGCGGGCCTGCACTGAGCGCGGTTACCTTCGCACCGCGATCGCACCGCACAGGTTGAGACACAGCCGTTCGAGATCCCACAGCGCGTTGGCCCGCGCGCCGATCGCCGTGTGCGGCAAGAGGATGACATTGCCCTTTTTGTAGCTCAGCAGCGGATCGTCCGGCTGGGCGGGCTCGGCGTAGCCGACGTCGAGCCCGAGGCCGCCCAGGCGCCCGCTGTCGAGCGCTTCGAGAAGCGCCGCGCGGTCGATCAGCTCGGCACGGGCGACATTGACGAGCAGCGCGCCGGGCTTGATCCGGCGCAGTAGGTCCGGCCCGATCAACCCGCGCGTCGAATCGTTGAGCGGGAGCTGCACCAGGATCGAGTCGGACCGCTCCATCAGTTCGGGAAGCGGCACGTAGCTTGCGCCGAACGCTTCCTCGTCCGCGACCGCGATCCGCCGGCGCTGGTGATAGAGGATATCCATGCCGAAGGCGCTCGCGCGCTGCGCGACCTCGCGGCCGATCTCGCCGAGGCCGACGATGCCGAGCGTCGAGCCGAACAGTGTCCTCAGCCCCGTCACCTGCGCGAAATTGGAGTAGCCGATGTAGCGCGGCTGGCGCGGTCGCACGCGAAACCCGGCCTCGGCGAGCGCACGCTCCTCCACCAGGCCTGCGAGTTCGCACACGCGCTTCGCCAGCGCCAGCAGCAGCGCGAAAGCCTGCTCGGCGACTGCCACGTTGACGCGCCGCCGCAGCGGCTCGACGGCAATGCCGCGCCGGGCGCAGGCGGCGAGATCGATGTTCGAGGTGTTGGTTCCGAACTTCTGCGCGATCGCGAGTCGCGGCGCGGCGGCGAGCGCCGCCTCGTCGATCTTGAAGCTCTCGACCACGAGGCCCTCCGCGTCGGCAAGCTTGCCGCGCAGATCGTTTTCGTTCGCCGCGAACACGACCCGCGCCGGATAGAGGCCCGGAATGCGCGCGCGCAACCGCTCGCACCAGCCGAGGAAGTCCGGCTCGTCGTGGGCGAAGAAGTCGGCCACCGCCTGCCGATGTTCGGCCGAGGTCTCCGGGTCGAGGATCACCGGCACGATCTTGAGGAAATGATCGTCTTCGATCACGATCTTCGGCATGCGGACATCTCCGTCGGAAGCCTCGGGCACGCCTGTTTCGGGTGTCCGGACGACAAATGCAACCTCCGCAAGGGCCGCCGGCGCCCGACCCGCTTGCCGGGCGCGGAAATCGACCCTATGTCTGGGGAACTCTGAATTCCGGGGCGCTCCATGCGCGACGACGCATCCTCTGCCGTTTCTGCGGTTTCGCGGCCGCTTGTCGCCGCGTCACTCGGCATCGCCGGAGTGCTGATCGCCGCGACATTGCTGCTGTGGGCGCACTACGGCGGCACCGTGTTCTACGAGATGGTCCTCGCCGGCATCGCCTCATGCTTCTGAGCCACACGCTGTGCTCCATCGCAGGGAGTTGGGAATGAGCGGCCGCGCCTCCCGCATCTTTCTCGTGTTCGGCGCGTTCCTCACCGGCCTCGTCCTGTGCGCCGGCGTCATCCTGCTCATGTCCGGCCGCGGCTTCGGTCCGGCCCAGCCGCAGGCCGCCGCCATCGGCGGGCCGTTCCGGCTGATCGACCAGGACGGCAAGGTCGTCACCGACCAGGACATGCGCGGCAAGCCGTTCCTGGTGTTCTTCGGCTTCACCCACTGCCCCGATGTCTGCCCCACCACGCTGTTCGAAATGTCCGAGGTCCTGCGCAATCTCGGGGCCGATGCCGACAAGCTCTCCGCGTTGTTCATCACGGTCGACCCCGAGCGCGACACGCCCGCGGCCATAAAGGACTATCTGTCGAGTTTCGATCCGCACCTGCGCGGCCTCACCGGCGATGCGGCCGCGCTTGCGGCGGTCGCCAAGGAATATCGCGTCTACTACAAGAAGGTCCCGCTCGAGGGCGGCGACTACACGATGGACCACACGGCGATCGTCTACCTGATGGACAAGCAGGGCCGCTTCGTCGCGCCGTTCAGCCTCAAGCGCAGCGCCGAGGCGGCCGCCGCCGACCTGCGCCACTACCTCTGAGGGTCCGAGAGTCGCAGAGACATCCGAGGTGGCGGAATGCGCGGTTTCGACTGGATGACGGCTTCCCGGGCGGCCGGATTGCTCGCGGGCCTCGCATGCCTGCTCGGCGCCACGCCCGTGGCGCAGGCGCAGTCGAGCCCGCCCCCTCCGGCGGCATCGGCCGCCAGTCCGGCCGGCGCTGAGAGCGTGCCGGGTTTCTGGGATCCGCGGCGGCGACCCGAGCGGCCGGATCTCTCGCGCGTCACGGTCGTGCGCTTCATGACCGAGATGGACTATCCGCCGTTCAACTACGTCGGTCCTGACAACCACCTCGCCGGCTTCAACGTCGATCTCGCCCGCATGATTTGCGAGGAGCTCAAGCTCGCCTGCACGATGCAGATGCGCCGCTTCGACACGCTGTTCGACGCGCTCAACGACAACCGCGGGGATGCGGCGATCGCCTCGATCTCGGTCACGCCCGAGACGCGCAAGCACGCCGATTTCAGCGATCCCTACTACCGCCCTGTCGCACGCTTCGTCGGGCTGCGCGATTCGTCCGTCGACGAGGTCCTTCCCGAGCAGCTGGAGGGCAAGAAGATCGGCGTCGTCGCCGGCACCGCGCACGAGGCCTATCTGCGCGCGCTCTTCACCGAAGCCGAGATCCATCCCTATCCGAACGCGGAAGCCGCGCGCGAGGCACTGCGCCGCAAAGAGGTGGACCTGGTGTTCGGCGACGGATTCGCGCTCGCCTTCTGGCTCAACGGATCGGATTCGGAAGGATGCTGCGTGTTCCGTGGCGGGCCGTTCACGGAGAGCCGCTACTTCGGCGAGGGCATCGGCATCGCCGTCAAGCGCGGCAACGACACCCTGCGGCAGGCCTTCAACTGGGCGCTGTTCCAGCTCTGGGAGAAGGGCCGGTTCACGGATCTGTGGCTGCGCTATTTCCCCGTCAACCCGTTTTAAGGCCGGTTCCGATCCGGCGGACGCGGGCCCCGCGCCGGTTTCGACGCCGGTCGCGAACCGGTGTCCACTTCGCCGGAAAATGCTCTATTCGGGTCGCATTTTCTGCGGCGAACCGGTACCCACTTCGCCGGAAAATGCTCCAATCGACCGGCTCCTTGATGGGCGCATTGCGGTCGGCGCGCCGGTTTCCACTTCCGTGCGTCATGCGCTAGTGTCCGCGCCCGACGAAAGTCTGCGAACAACGCGAGATCCCGAAAGACGTGATGTCCACAAACGCCGCCTCGACCGCCGACAACCTCCGCGAGATCGCCGAGAGCTCGACCGCCTGGCCGTTCGAGGAGGCGCGCAAGATCATCGCCCGGCTGCGGCGAAAACCGAAATCCGAGGTAATCTTCGAGACCGGCTACGGCCCGTCTGGCCTGCCGCACATCGGCACGTTCGGCGAGGTGGCGCGCACCACCATGGTGCGGCACGCGTTCCGGGTGCTCACCGATGACAGGATTCCGACGCGGCTGATCTGCTTTTCCGACGACATGGACGCGCTGCGCAAGGTTCCGGAGAACGTGCCGAACCGCGAGATGATGGCGCAGCATCTCGGGCAGCCGCTGACGCGCGTGCCCGACCCGTTCTCGAGCGAGCATCCCTCGTTCGGCGCCGCCAACAACGCGCGCCTGCGCGCCTTCCTCGATCATTTCGGGTTCGACTACGAGTTCGCCAGCGCGACCGACTACTACACGTCGGGGCGTTTCGACGCGACGCTTCTCAAGATGCTCGCGGTCTACGACCGCGTGATGGAGATCATCCTGCCCACGCTCGGGCCGGAGCGCCGCGCCACCTATTCGCCGTTCCTGCCGATCTCGCCGCGCACCGGCCAGGTCCTGCAGGTCCCGGTGATGGAACGTCATCTCGACAGGGGAACGATCGTCTACGTCGACCCCGACACGGGCGAGCGCGTCGAGACGCCGGTGACCGGCGGGCGCGTGAAGTGCCAGTGGAAGGCCGACTGGGCGATGCGCTGGACCGCGATCGGCGTCGACTACGAAATGGCCGGCAAGGACCTCATCGACTCGGTCAAGCTCTCGAGCGAGATCTGCAAGGCGCTCGGCGCGACGCCGCCCGAAGGCTTCAACTACGAGCTCTTCCTCGACGAGAAGGGTCAGAAGATCTCCAAGTCCAGGGGCAACGGGCTGACCATCGAGGAGTGGCTGCGCTACGCCAGCCCGGAAAGTCTCGCGCTGTTCATGTATCGCGAGCCGAAGGCGGCCAAGCGCCTCTACTTCGACGTGATCCCGCGCCATGTCGACGACTACCAGCAGTTTCTCGAAGCCTACGCGCGGCAGGACACCAAGCAGCGGCTGTCCAATCCGGTCTGGCACATTCACTCCGGCAATCCGCCGCCCGCCGAGGTGCCGATCTCGTTCTCGATGCTGCTCAACCTCGTCTCCGCCTCCAATGCGGAGAACGCCGAGACCCTGTGGGGCTTCATCGGCCGCTACTGGCCGGGCGTGACGCCGCAGTCGCATCCGCGGCTCAACGACCTGGTCGTTTACGCGATCCACTACTTCCGCGATTTCGTGCTGCCGGCGAAAAAGTTCCGCGAGCCGACGGACGCCGAGCGCGCCGCCCTGACCGACCTTCGCGACGCACTCTCCCGGCTTTCCCCCGACGCGACCGCCGAGCAGATCCAGGACGTCGTCTACGAGATCGGGCGGCGCGAACCGTTCCTCGACCGGAGCGGCAAGATCAAGACCCGCGACGGCAAGCCGGGCGTTTCGCTCGAATGGTTCAACATGCTGTACCAGGTGCTGCTCGGACAGGAGAAGGGTCCGCGCTTCGGCTCGTTCGTGGCGGTCTACGGCATCCAGAACACGATCGACATGATCGACGGCGCGCTGGCGCGCTCGGCTTAGCGATTTTCCGGCGAAATGGATACCGGTTCGCTGCAGAATTTGCGACCGAACATGGAGTCGAGAGCACGTTCCGGATCCGCCAGACCGGAACGTGCTCGAGCGACGGTTGTTGATCGGCGGGCGCCGGCTTGTTCGGCCGGCCGATCGTAGAGGGGGGAAGTCACATACCGGAATTGACGCTGTCCGCCCTGGCGCTGGTCGGGATCACCATCCTCGTCACCTCGTTCATCGCCGGCGTCTTCGGGGTCGCCGGCGGGATGATGCTGCTCGGCGTGCTGCTGCTCGTCTTCGACGTCGCCACCGCCATGGTGATGTTCTCGATCCTGCAGTTCTTCTCGAACGCCTCGCGGGTCCTGCTCTGGCGCCACTACGTGCGCTGGCCGATCTTCTTCGCCTATCTGGTGGGCGGGGTGGCGGCGTTCGCGGCGATGCGCGCCATCGCCTTCGTGCCCAACAAGGCGATCGTCTATCTGGTGCTCGGGTTGATCCCGTTCACCGTCGAGATCCTGCCGGCCGCCGCGCGGCCCAACATCGAGTGGCGCGGCGTGCCGCTGTTCACCGGCGCGGTGACGACCGTCGTGCAGCTCATCGCCGGCAGCGGCGGCCTGTTTCTCGACGTGTTCTTCCAGAAGAGCCTGCTCGATCGCAAGACCACGATCGCCACGAAGTCGATGACACAGCTGCTCGGCCACGTGTTCCGGGTGTCCTACTTCGCTTCGCTCGGCGGAACGGGCACCGCCATGCCGCCGTGGGCGCTGGCGGTCGCGGTGATGCTCGCGATCGGCGCCACCCTTCTCGCCCCGATCCTGATCGAGCGCATGACCGACCACGGGTTCCGGCGCTGGACCCGCTACCTGATCTTCGGCGTCGCCACCGTCTATCTCGTACGAGCGGGCTTTCTGTTCTGGCACGGCTGAGCGGCCTGTGCGGCAGACCCCGGTACCAGGCCGCAAGCCCGGGCGCGCGCAGCAGGCCGGGCCTGCGCGTGCGAGTTTTCATCGACGGCCTCCATCCGGCTTGAACTGTGACATGCCCGCCCGATAGGGTCCGCCGGAATGCGCCAAGGAGATCTTTGGTGATCGGCCTGTTCGACCGCCTGGCCCGTCCGCTGCTGCGGGCACTCGATCCGGAGGACGCCCACGCCCTGACCGTCAGGGCGCTGCGGCTCACGCCGCTCGCTCGCCCGGCCGCGGACGACCCGCGGCTGAGGATCCGGGCGTTCGGGCTCAACTTCCCCAATCCGGTGGGAATCGCGGCCGGCTTCGACAAGAACGGCGAAGTCCCGGACCCCCTGCTGCGGCTCGGCTTCGGCTTCGTCGAGGTCGGCACCGTGACGCCGCGGCCGCAGCCCGGCAACCCGCGCCCGCGCCTGTTTCGCCTCGAGGCCGACGAGGGCGTCATCAACCGCTTCGGGTTCAACAGCGAGGGCGAGCGCAAGGTGCTGGCGCGGCTCGCCGCGCGCGCCCACCACGGCGGCATCATCGGGGTGAACGTCGGCGCCAACAAGGACGCCGAGGATCGCGGCGCCGACTACGTGCGCCTGATCGAATCCTTCGCCCCGGTCGCGAGCTATTTCACGGTCAACATTTCCTCGCCCAACACGCCCGGCCTGCGCGACCTGCAGCAGGCCTCCGCGCTCGACGATCTGCTCGCCCGCGTGGTCGCGGCGCGCGAGCGCGTCGCCCCGCGCGCCGGCCGCACCCCGGTGCTGCTCAAGATCGCACCGGACCTGACGCTGAGCGAGCTCGACGACGTCGTGGCGGTGGCGCGCCGGCGCGGGCTCGACGGCATGATCGTCGGCAACACCACGATCCGCCGCCCGCTCGACCTGCGCGACCGGCAGACCGCGAAGCAGGCGGGCGGACTGTCGGGACGTCCGCTGTTCCGCCTCGCCACCCGGATGCTGGCCGAAACCTACGTGCGGGTCGAAGGCGCCTTTCCGCTGATCGGCGTCGGAGGCATCGATTCCGCCGCGACGGCGCTCGCCAAGCTGCGGGCCGGCGCCACGCTGGTGCAGCTCTATTCGGGGCTCGTCTTCCGCGGGCTGAAGCTCGTTCCCGAGATCAAGTCCGCTTTCCTGGACGCCCTCGACACCGCGCGCACGCCCGCGCTGACGGACCTCGTCGGCGCCGAGGCGGCTGCAATGACAGCCGAACCGTGGCCCGCCTGAGCGGGATCAGAAGCGTCCGCCCGGCGCCTTGAGCAGGCGCAGGATCAGCCAGATCGGAATGACGAGCACGGCGCCGAGGAGGAAGTAGCGCCACAGCCACACGATGGCGTCGAAGCCCATGTTCCAGATCGAGCGGACGAGGCGCTCGATGCTGCGGAAGATGTTCCACGGGTCGAGCCCGAGCGCGACCAGGATGAAGCCGACCAGGATCGACAACAGCACGAGCCGCACGATCACCGCGAGCGGCGGCCCGCCGAAGAAGCGGGCCATGGACCCATTCGACATTCAACAATCTCCCAATCGAGTCGGCCGGCACTCTATCACGGCGGCGCGCACGACGCCTCCGGGCGCCGACTTGCGGATCCCTACGGATTGGATTTTTGGCGCGGCTCCAGCAGCTTGAGAAGGCTGTCCAGCCGATCGGCGTCGCGCGGCGGCTTGTCCCAGCGCAGACGGCTGATGCGGGGAAACCGCATGGCGACGCCAGACTTGTGCCGGGTCGAGCGCTGCAGCCCTTCGAACGCCACCTCGAACACGAGGCCGCGGTCGCGTTCGTGCACCACCTCGCGCACCGGACCGAAACGGTCGACCGTGTGGCGGCGCACGAAGCGGTCGATCTCGGCGAGCTCCGCGTCGGTGAAACCGAAGTAGGCCTTGCCGACCGGCACCAGCTCCTCGGCGCCGTCGCGCGCCGCCCAGACGCCGAACGTGTAGTCCGAATAGTAGGACGACCGTTTCCCGTGCCCGCGCTGCGCATACATCAGCACGGCATCGACCACGAACGGATCGCGCTTCCATTTCCACCACAGCCCTTTGGGGCGGCCGGGCAGATAGGGTGCGTCGCGCCGCTTGAGCATAACACCTTCGATCGCATCGGCATCCGGGCCCGCGCCGGCGGCGGCCGGATCGGCGCGCGCGGCGGCCAGGTCCTCCCAGGCGGCGAATCGCACCAGCGGCGAGAGATCGATGCGCGGATCATCGATGCGCGCGACGAACTCCTCGAGCCGCGCGCGGCGTTGCGCGAACGGCCGCGCGCGCAGGTCCTGCGTGCCGTCGACGAGAAGATCGTAGACGCGCAGGTGCGCGGGAAATTCAGCCGTGAGCTTCGCGGTCACGCTCTTGCGATTGAGCCGCTGCTGCAGCACGTTGAACGACTGCACGCGACCGTCGCGCACGATCAGCAGTTCGCCGTCGAGCGCGCCCGGCAACCGGGGCGCATCGGCGAGATCGGGAAAGCTCGCCGAGATGTCCTCTCCGGCGCGCGAATAGAGCCGCCACGCGCGCGATCCGTCGCGGCGTGCGCCCGTCACCGCCTGCACCCGGATGCCGTCCCATTTCCATTCCGCGACGAAATCGGCGGGATCGAGCGCGGCGAAATCGCTTTCGACGATCGCGTGCGAGAGCATGGGGGGCCGGAACGGAACCGGGTCCTCGGTCACCGGCCTGTCGGCGCGGCCTTCGACCCAGGCGAACAATTCGACGTAGGGCGGCGCAAGCCCCGGCCAGAGCAGCTCAACCTCATCCACGGTCCTGTCACCGAGAGCGGCGACGGCGGTTTTCGCAAGCCGCGCCGAGACGCCGATGCGCATCGCGCCGGTGACGAGCTTGAGCAGCGCCCAGCGGCCGACCTCATCGAGCCCGTCGAGCCAGCGGGCGAGCTGCGCGGGCAGTTCGGACTTGCCGAGCGACGAGAGGCCCGTCACCACGTCCGAGAGCGTCGGCGCCGAATGGGCCGGCGCCGCGGAATTCGCCGAGAGCGCCGGCGCCGGCCACATCAGGGCGACGGTTTCCGAGAGGTCGCCCACGTAATCGTAGGAAAGCGCGAACAGCACCGGGTCGGTGCGCTGCGCGATCAGCGCGCGGATCAGTCCCGGCTTGGCATGCCGAAAGCTCAGCGCGCCGGTGAGCGCCGCGAGCGCATGGCCGCGCTCGGGATCGGGAACGCCGCGGAAATACTCGGTCATGAGCCGCAGCTTGCCGTTGCGGCCCGGCTCGTAGGCAAGGCGGTCGAGAAGCGCGGCGAAACGGTTCACGCCTCGTCCTCCGCCGACGCGTGACCGGCCGCGTCCTCGTCCTCCTCGCCGTAGCCGCCGAGATGCAGCGGCCGCGCCTTCAGCCCGCGCGTGCCGCACCAATGCA
Source organism: uncultured Hyphomicrobiales bacterium (assembly GCA_964538565.1). Classification (GTDB taxonomy): domain Bacteria; phylum Pseudomonadota; class Alphaproteobacteria; order Rhizobiales; family Xanthobacteraceae; genus CAYVBN01. The sequence goes on from CAZIGW010000160.1 coordinate 49,507, forward strand.
CCAGCGCCTCTTCGGCCCCGTGCGTGACCCAGATCTCCGAAGCGCCCGTCGCCGTGACGGTGGCGCAGAGCCCGTCCCAGTCGGCGTGATCGGAAATCACGAGCGGAAGCTCGATGCCACGCTGGCGCGCCCGCGCACGCACCCGCATCCATCCGGACGCGAACGCCGTGACCGGATCGGGAAAACGGCGCGTCCACACGTCTTTCAACGCCGACGGCGGACAGAGCGCGATGGCGCCGAGGAGCTCGCCCTTGGTGGCCGCGCGCGCGAGGCGGATGTCGCCGAGATCCATGCGTCCGCGATAGTACGTGGTGATCGCCTCCAGCCCGCCATGCAGATAGATCGGCGCGGACCATCCGGCGGCGCGCAGGAGCGCGATGAGGCGCTGCGCCTTGCCGAGCGCATAGGCGCCGACGAGGTGCGCGCGCTCGGGAAACACCGCGACCGAGGCGAGCAGCCTGCCGATCTCGCCCTTCGGGTCGCCGTGGCGGAAAACCGGCAACCCGAACGTCGCCTCGGTAATGAACACGTCGCACGGGACAAGCTCGAAGGCGGCGCAGGTCGGATCCGCGACGTCCTTGTAGTCGCCCGACACCACGATGCGCAGGCCGCGCGCCGCAACCGCGATCTGCGCCGAGCCGAGCACGTGGCCGGCCGGATGAAAGCTGACCGTCGCCTCGCCGAGCCGCAGCGTTTCGCCGTAGCCTGCCGCCTGGGCAGTGCCGGCGAAATCGGGGCCGTAGCGCAGCTCCATCAGGTCGAGCGTCTCGCGCGTCGCCAGCACCGCGCCGTGGCCCGGCCGCGCGTGGTCGGAATGGGCGTGCGTGATGAGCGCCTTGTCGACGGCCCGCACCGGATCGATATGGAAGCCGCCGAGCGGGCAGCAGAGCCCGGCGGGGGTCGACACGAGCAACTCTTCGGGGCGCATGGCGATGAAATATGCCATAGGAGCCGCAATGCGAGACCCCGAGCGCGCCGCGCCCGCGCGGCTGTTTCTGTCATCCGGCGACCTCCTCGCCGACCGGCGCTACCAGTTCGCACGCGAGCTCGAGGCGCGCGGCGATCCCGCAGCGGCGGCCGAGGTGCTGGCACAGGCGCTCGAGCGGGCGCCCGCCTTCGCCTCCGCATGGTTTGCGCTCGGCGCATTGCGGGAGCGACTTGGCGACCTGAATGGCGCGATCGCCGCCTTTCGCCGGGCGCGGACCGAGGATGCCGACGACCGGCACGGCGCGGGCCTCCAGCTTGCCCGTCTCGGCGTCGAAGATCCGGCGCGCGCCATGTCGACCGGATACGTGCGCAGTCTGTTCGACCAATACGCGCCGCAGTTCGATCGCGCGCTGCCCGACACGCTCAGCTACCGCGGCCCGCAGCTTCTGCGCGATGCGGTCGGCCGTGCCGGTGCGGCGCGCGGACGGCCGGTGCGCTTCCCCACCGTTCTCGACCTCGGGTGCGGAACCGGGCTCACCGGGGCGGCTTTCCGCGACGCGGCCGGGACCCTGGTGGGCATCGACATCGCCCCGCGCATGGTCGCCGAGGCGCGCCGGAAAAACCTCTATGACCGGCTGGAGACCGCGGATCTCCTGGGCGGTCTCGCCGCCGAACGGGCCGCCGGCCGGTATTACGATCTCGTGCTCGCCGCCGACGTCTTCGTCTATGTCGCCGACCTCGGCCCGGTGAGCGCCGCGGTTGCGGGCGTGCTCGATCGCCAGGGCCTGTTCGCCTTCACGGTCGAGACCCACGCGGGCAGCGGCGTCGTCCTCGGCGAGACGTTGCGCTACGCCCACGCGCCCGATCACGTCCGGTCGGCGCTTGCGGCGGCGGGCTTCGGGATGGTGATCTGCGAGCATGCCTGGGCGCGCGCCGAGGCCGGCGTGCCGGCGCCCGGACTCGTCATCGTGGCATCGCGCTCGGTTGTCGATCGACCGGAGGTCGAACAAGAGCCATCCTGCGTCGGAACTTGAACCCGTGAGCGCGCTCGACCACGCCGAACCGAGCCTGCTGCCCGAACGATTCCGCCGCTGGTTCGCGGCGCGCGGCTGGACCCCGCGCACGCACCAGCTCGATCTCCTCGCCAGGGCGCAGGCCGGGCGCTCGACCCTGCTGATCGCCCCGACCGGCGCCGGCAAGACGCTCGCCGGCTTCCTGCCGACCCTGGTGGAGCTGGCAAGCGTGCCCGCCGGCGTCAGGGCGGCACGCCCGCAGGGGCTTCACACGCTCTACATCTCGCCGCTCAAGGCGCTCGCGGTCGACATCGCCCGCAACCTGGAGCGCCCGGCCGCCGACATGGGTCTGCCGATCCGCATCGAGACCCGCACCGGCGACACCCCGGCCTCGAAGCGCCAGCGTCAGCGCCGCTATCCGCCCGACATCCTGCTCACCACGCCCGAGCAGCTTGCGCTGCTTCTCGCCTCTGCCGACGCCCCGCATCTGTTCACGACCTTGCGCCGCGTGGTGCTCGACGAACTGCACGCCCTCGTGCTGTCGAAGCGCGGCGACCTGCTGGCGCTCGGCCTGGCGCGGCTGTTTCGCCTGGCCCCGACTCTGGCGACGGTCGGGCTGTCGGCGACGGTCGCCGAGCCCGACGACCTGTGCCGGTTTCTGGTGCCGCAATCGGAGGGAAGCGACGCGCGCGCCGACCTCGTGATCGCCGAAGGCGGCGCCGCCCCGCACGTCACGATGCTGCACACGGCGCAGGACCTGCCGTGGGCCGGGCACTCGGCGCGCCACGCGCTCGGCGAGATCTATGCGCTGATCGGCCGCCACCGGACGACGCTCGTGTTCGTCAACACGCGCAGCCAGGCCGAGATGCTGTTCCAGGAGCTCTGGCGCGTCAACGACGACGGGCTCGCGATCGCGCTGCATCACGGCTCGCTCGACGTCGCGCAGCGCCGCAAGGTCGAGGAGGCGATGGCGGCAGGCCGGCTGCGCGCGGTCGTCTGCACCTCCTCGCTCGATCTCGGCGTCGACTGGGGCGACGTCGATCTCGTGATCAATGTCGGCGCGCCGAAAGGCTCCTCGCGCCTGCTGCAGCGCATCGGCCGCGCCAACCACCGGCTCGACGAGCCCTCGCGCGCGGTGCTGGTGCCAGCCAACCGCTTCGAGGTGCTGGAAGGCGCGGTGGCGATCGACGCGGTCGCGGAGGGCGCGCAGGACACGCCGCCCGCGCGCGTCGGCGCGCTCGACGTGCTCGCCCAGCACGTGCTCGGCTGCGCCTGCGGCACGCCGTTCGAGGCCGACGCCCTCTATGCCGAGGTGAGGACCGCCTCGCCCTACGCGGCGCTGTCGCGGGCGGACTTCGACGCGGTGCTCTCGTTCGTGGCGACCGGCGGCTATGCCCTCAAGGCCTACGAGCGCTTCGCCAAGATCCGCCTGGGCCGGGACGGCCGCTGGCGCGTCAGCAATCCACGTATCGCCCAGCAGTACCGGCTCAACGTCGGCGCCATCGTCGAGGAAACGATGCTGAAGGTGCGGCTCGTGCGCGCACGCGGCGGTGCCCCCGGCCACACGGGGGCCATCGCACGCGGCGGACGCGTGCTCGGCGAGGTCGAGGAATATTTCATCGAGGGTCTCGTGCCGGGCGACACGTTCGTGTTCGCCGGCGAGATCCTGCGCTACGAGGCGCTCGTCGAGGACGAGGTCTATGTCTCGCGCGCCGCCGCCGAGGACCCGAAGGTGCCGGCCTACGCGGGCGGGAAGTTTCCGCTCTCGACCTATCTGGCCGATCGCGTGCGCCGGCTCCTGTCCGAGCCCGCCACCTGGCAGGCGCTGCCCGACCAGGCGCGCGAGTGGCTCGCAATCCAGCAATGGCGCTCGCGCGTGCCGGCGCGCAACGAACTTCTGGTCGAGACCTTCCCGCGCGCCGACAAGCACTACCTCGTCTGCTACCCGTTCGAGGGACGCCTCGCGCATCAGACGCTCGGCATGCTGCTCACCCGCCGGCTCGAACGAATGCGCCACCATCCGCTCGGCTTCGTCGCCAACGAATACGCGCTCGCCGTCTGGGGCCTCGGTGACCTCGGCCGCGCCATCGCGGGCGGCGCGCTGTCACTTGCCGCGCTGTTCGACGAGGATATGCTGGGCGACGATCTCGAATCCTGGCTCGCCGATTCGGCCTTGATGAAGCGCACGTTCCGTCAGTGCGCCATCATCGCCGGCCTGATCGAACGCCGCTCGCCCAGCAAGGAAAAATCGCAACGCCAGATGACGGTCTCGACCGACCTGGTCTACGACGTCCTGCGGCGGCACGAGCCCGACCACGTTCTCCTGCGCGCGGCGCGCGCGGACGCGGCGAGCGGTCTGCTCGACATCCGCCGGCTCGGCGCCATGCTCTCGCGCATCCGGGGGCGAATCGTTCATAAAGCGCTCGACCGGGTATCGCCGCTCGCGGTACCGGTGATGCTGGAGATCGGCCGCGAGCCGGTCTACGGGGAAGCCGCCGACGTGCTGCTGGCGGAGGCGGAACGCGACCTGGTGCGGGAGGCCATGGGGTGAGCGAGAGCGCGGCGGAACGGCCGGCTTCGGACACGGACGGAATTCGGGCGGATCAATCGACGCATCAGCCGCTCAGCGTGGCGGGCGCCGATCTCGTCGCCGATTGCGCCGGCGCGCTCTATTGGCCCGAGCATCGCCTGCTCGCGGTCGCCGACTTGCATCTGGAGAAGGGCTCGGCGTTCGCCGCACGCGGCATGCTGCTGCCGCCCTATGACACCGCCGCGACCTTGCACCTGCTCGCCCGCGTGATCGCCCGGCATGCGCCGCGCGTGGTCGTGGCGCTGGGTGACAGCTTCCACGACGGCGGCGGGCCAGCCCGCCTGTCGGCAGGCGACCGCGCAAGCCTCGCCGCGCTGCAGTGGCGGCGGGATTGGATCTGGATCGCCGGCAACCACGATCCGCAGCCGGCCGACGCGATCGGCGGTACCTTCGCGGCCTCGCTCACGCTCGGCTCGCTCGTATTCCGGCACGAACCCAGCGAACGGGCGGTCGCGGGAGAGATCTCCGGTCACCTGCATCCGATCGCCCGGATCGTGCGGCGCGGGCGCATGATCTCCCGCCGCTGTTTCGCCGTCGACAACACGCGCGTGGTGATGCCTGCGTTCGGCGCCTACGCGGGCGGCCTCAACATCCGCCATCGCGCGTTTGCCCGGGTGTTCTCGCTCACGCGTTTCACCGCGCA
>CAZIGW010000161.1:0-17989 GCA_964538565.1 uncultured Hyphomicrobiales bacterium
GATCAACCAGGGCGCGCTGCGCGGACTTGGCCTTGCGAGTCCCTCGCGCGTCGCATCGGTTCCGGGCGTGCCGACCTACGCGGAGGCAGGCTATCCGGACTTCTACGCGGCGTCGTGGGTCGGCTTCTTCGTGCCCGTCAAAACGCCCGACCCGGTCGTGGACAAGCTGAACGCGGAAGTGAACACCATTTTGGCCGAGCCGGACGTCCAGGCGAAGCTCAAGGCGATCGGCTTCGACGCGATCCGCAAATCCCGGCCGGAGGCCGCGCGCTATTTCGACAGCGAAGTCCAGACCTGGGGCAAGATGGCGCGCACCATCGGGCTTTCGCTCAACTGACGGGTGGCGGCGGCCGCGCGCCGCCGCCCGGACATTACCTTGAAGTCGCCGGCCGGTGCCGGCTCGCGTCCCAGCCGTGCCCGGCCAGGTGCCTGTCGCCCACCTCGATCGGCTCCGGCTCGAGCGGCGTCTCCATCGTCACGTTCCAGCGTGCCAGGAAGCCCGCCATGGCGACGGCTGCGAGGATTTCGACGATCTCCTCCTCGTTCCAGAACCGGCGCAGCTCGGCAAAGATCTCGTCGCTGACCGCGTTCGGCGTGGCGCTCGCGGCCGCCGCGAAGGCGAGCGCCGCGCGCTCGGCGGGAGTGTAGTGGCTGCTTGTGCGGAAGTTGCCGATGTCGGCCAGCTTCTCGGCGCTGGCGCCGAAGTGCAGCGCCCCGCTCGCCGTGTGCGCCATGCTGTAGGGATCGTTCGCCACCCGGCTCGCGACATGCGCGACGAGCCGCTTGAGGCCGCGATCGACGCGACTCTCCGGGTCCCAGATGGCGCGCTGCATTTCGACGAACGCCTTCACCAACTTGGGCTTGCGTTGCATGGTGAGAACGCTGTTGGGAACGAACCCCAGCGTCTTGAAGAAGGAATCGAACTGTTCTTTCAGCTCGGGCGTGTGCTCGGGCGGAAGGGGGGCGAGACGCGGCATCGGCGGACACTTCTTGTTGGAACTCGACAAGGCTCAATGGACAGCCTGCAGCAAGAGCAGCAATCCACCGAGGATTCCGATGTTGGCGAGGAAGCCCAGTCGCATTCCGGTGCGTTTCATCGGGTCCTGCACCTCCCAGAAGCGCAGCAGCAGCGCCGTCGCCAGGACCGTGAAGGCGATCAGAATGACGACGCCGAGGTCGGCATGCCAACCGGCCAGGACGAGCGCGCAGCCGACGATCTCCATCGCGATTCCGATCCAGAACGTGAGGCGCGGCAACGGCGCGTGAAAGATCGTCAGGCGGTTCACGTGATCCTCGACCGCCGCCTTTCGCAGGTTCAGCGCCGTCGTGATCAGAAAGAACGCGGCGATCAGCAGCAGCCCGGCATTGCCGGGCAGCGATCCGGGATTGGCGAGTGCAGGCATTGACGTTTTCTCCCTCTGTTGGGCTCGAATCGAGCCATCATGCGTTCGGAATGATGACGGGCGCGCAGGAGCGCGACCGCCACGCCGTCGACCAAAGCCGGCGCCGGCGATCATGCAGGGGCTCTCGATGGGTCCCCTCCCCGTGGATTTTCGTTCGTTGCGTCCTCCGACTTCCCATGCGACGTCCAATGACGCCGCACGTTGCACCGCTCCGCCGCGGCGGGCGGCGTCTCGTCCGCCGTCAGTGAGGCCGGCCCCAAAGCCGCGCGGACGCGATCTCGGCCCCCTGTCTGATCGAGCGGAGCTTGGCCCACACCACGTCCTCCGCGACCCATTCGCGCCCCGCGAACGTGCCGAATCCGCAGTCGGTGCCGGCGATGACCCGTTCGCGGTCGCCCACCGCCGCGACCGCCTCCTCGATGCGCCGCGCCACGATTTCCGGGTGCTCGACGAAGTTGCTGGTGGTCTCGATCACGCCGGGCACGAGCAGCAGATTGTCGGGAAGCTTGAAGCGGCGCAGCGCCTCGTATTCATGCTGATGGCGCGGGTTGGCGAACTCGATGCTCAGCGCGCCGACGCGCGCCTGCGCCAGGACCGGAAGCACCCGCGCGAGCGCGATGTCGTACGTATGCGGCCCATCCCAGTTGCCCCAGCAGCAGTGAAGCCGGACGCGATCGGGCGGAATACCGTCGAGCGCGCTGTTGATCGCCGCCACGTGCCGTTCGGCGATGGCGAGATATTCGGTTTCCGACTTGTCTTGGAAGACGATGTGGCGCTCCATCGCAAGGTCCGGCGCGTCGATCTGCAGGACGAGACCGCCGGCATGGATGGCGCGGTACTCGTTGCGCATCTCGCGCGCGAGCGCGAACAGGTAGTCGTCGTGCGAGGGATAGTACGCGTTGAGCAGCGTCGTCGCGATGATGCCGGGTGACGGCGCGGTCATGAAGCAGTCGGAGGGTTCCCGCCCGGCGGCGAGGGCCTGCTTGCGCAACACGGCGATCTCGCGCTCGATTGCGCTCGTGTCGCGATAGCGGATCTCGGCGACCGCCTGCGGCGCGTTGAACTGCTTGCCGCGGCGGGGAAAGCGCGCCATCAGCATGCGCGCGTAGTCGGGAAAGTCGACGAATTCGCGCGGCGCCGGACGGTTCGATTCTCCGCCGAAGCCCGACATGCGCTGCGCCACGTAGGTCTGGAATCCGACCCGCCCCTGCTCGCCGTCGTTGGCGACGTCGACGCCGCAATCAAGCTGGCGCCGGAACACTTCGGCGACGCGGCGCTCGACCTCCGCATCGAGCGCCGCGTGATCGACGGAATCGCCGAGTTCCGCGCGAATGAGCAGCTCGCCGAGCGCTTCGCCGCGCGGCAGGCTGCCGACGTGCGTCACCAGGATGCGGTCCTCGCTCCGGCGCATGCCATCCCCCCGCCGGCTGGAGGCGCCAGCCGGCTCCGCAGGCCCCTCGACGCTCAGGCGACCTTGCCGGACGCCGGCGTCGACTTCGATTTCGCCCAGTACTCGGGCGACGCCTTGCTGGCGGCCAGCTTCTGCGCGTCCTCGAATCCCGGCGCCATCGACGCCGTCGTTCCCGCCAGCACCTGGTGATGGTCGATGTTGAGCAGCCGCAGCCAGCTCTGCTGGCCCAGCGTCAGGCCGATCATGCAGCCGAGTTCGACGAGTTCCGGCTCGGTGAAGTTGCGGTGCATGCGGTCCCAGAAGGCGTCATCGGTGTTGAGATGCCAGGTGATCGCCTCCGCGTAGGCGAGCGCGGCCTTCTGCCGCTCGTTGTATTTCGTCGACTTTTCGAAGTTAAGCAGATCCATCACGTGATCTTCGATCAGCGCCCCGCTCGACGTCGCCTTCACCGAGCGCTGGTTGCCGCAGTATTCGCACTGGACCGAGCGTGACACGTAGAGCCGGCACAGCTCCTTGATGGCGTGGTCGAGCACCCCGTTGCGGAAGATGTCGCGCCACGAATTGGCAAAGAACCAGAAGCAGGCGGGCACGTGCGCGCGTACCGCAGAGCTCTCCGGCCGCGGCGTTCCTTCGCGCTGGCAGCGCTCCATCTCCTTGCGCATCTCGGCGTCCATCTTCTCGAAAGGGACGTAGCTGATCCTCTGCTTTGCCATGACTTCTCCTGGGCGGTTCGGTTTCTCGATCGGTTGTTTACGAGGCGGCGGCCGCCTGCGGGCGCGCGCCGCGCGCGGCGTCCTGCGCCTTGGCGTAGTCCGCCGTCGCCTTGTACTCGGTCATGCGGTCCTCGGGAACCTCGATGCCGGCGACTCGGCGCGCAAACGCCGCGAACGGGCCGGCACCGGTGAACTCGGCCCGCTTCATGGTCAGGGAGAGAAGCGTCTGCAGCGGCGTGCCGTTGAAATTCTCGAACATGAACAGCCGGCCGCCCCAGTCGGTGAGGTAAAGGTCGCGGATCACCCGGGCGAGCTTGATGCGGTCATAGGGCTCGCCGGCCGGACCCTTGTTGAGCCGCTCGAACCAGGGCCGCATGCGATCGTCCTGCCACTGCCTTTCGGTAGGGAACATCAGCGCGCTGCGGCCGCACAGATCGATGAGCTCGTGGATCATAGCGCCGAAATTTTCGAGAAAGAACACCCGCCCCCAGTTGAAGAGCTGGATGTCGGGTTTGTAGAGCCCGCCCGGCGTGTGGAACCCCTGGTCCTCGGATGCGAGAACGTGGGCGTACACCGACTGCTGGAAGCCGATGATGCGTGCGAGCCGCGACTGCACCGCTTCGATCTTGGAGGTGCCGAGATGCTCGCAGATGAGGATCGCCAGCCCAGCCAGCAACTCGGCCCGCACCGCCTGGCGAACGAGCGCGTGGTAGTGCACCCAGTCGAACACGCGTTGCGGATAGAGCTTGGCGTGATCGGGATTGCCGATGTGAAAGACGTATTTCCACGGGATCAGCACGTTGTCGAACAGAACGGTCGAATCGAGCTCGTCGCCCTGCGCGGCGAGCGGATGCTCGACCGGATCTTCCTTAACGACACTCTCGCGGCACACGATCGTGACGCCGCGTGCATTCGCCGGGCACACGCCGTAGATGATCTGGTCGCCCTTGGCGCCGGGACGGAAGAACACACCGAGGTGCAGGAAATCGCCGAACGCCGATCCGGTGCCGATCGCCTTCACGCCGTTCACCACGATGCCCTCGTCGTTCGTGGCGACGACGCGCAGCGCCGGCGAGGTACCGTGCGCCTCCGGACTTGATCGGTCCGCCTGCGGATCGACGAAGTGCGGAGCGCAGACGAGGTCGTTCTCCATCGCGTGGCGATAGAAGTTGACGATGTTGTTCGCCAGGCCGCGGCCTTCGGCGCCGACCGCGGCCTTCTCCCACGGCTCCGGGTCGTCCACGTAGGTGACCAGGATGTAGTTCTGCACGTCGGGTGTGCGCGGGCACGACGCCGCAACGAAGTGCTTCATGATGAATTCGTGATACATGCGCTTGCGGACGAGCTGCTCCTTGGTCCGGTGCTGGAACCAGGTCATGGAGCGGCGCACGCCTTGGTCATCCACGAAGGTCAGTTCGTCGTAGAGTTCCTCGCGCCGGTGCAGGTCGAAGAATTCGGCGATGCGCGCCGCGTAGTCACGCGTCAGCCGATGGGTCGCGACGCTGTCGATCTTCTCGTTGCCGACCCAGACGACGCGCCCGTCGTTGAGCGATTTCAGATAATGCTCGCCGGTTCGCAGCGAGGTGCGCTGCCTGTCGGCGGCGGGAAGGTCGCGGCTCACGCCCATGGTGCTCATACCGACCTCGTCGTTGCATAGCTTCGCTGGTGATAGATGAGCGGCTCGGCAGGTCCGGCATTCGCGGTCGCCACCACCCGCGCGATGAACATGCTATGCGTGCCGAATTCCTTCACGTCGACGATCTCGCAGTCGAGCGCGACGAGCGCACGCTCGCACACCGGGGCGCCGGTCACGAGCGTCGTCCAGCGCCCCTGCCCGAACCGCTCGGGCATCGGCACCCGCCCGATGCCGGCGAACATCTGCGAGAGATCCCGCTGCGCCGCATGCAGGCAGTTCACGCAGACAACGCGGTTGGCGCTGATGGCGGCATTGGTGGCGCTGTCACGGTGGACGCAGATCGCCACCAGCGGGGGGCGATCGCAGACGGCGCAGATCGCCGAACAAGTCAGCCCGGCCCGGCCGGCGGGTCCGTCGGTCGTCACGACCGAGACCGCCGTGCCGATCTTCGAGAAGGCGTCTCTGAACTCGATCGGCGATACCGCGCCCGTCCCCGGCAAGGCCGCCGGCCCCTTGGGCATCGACCGTTCGCAGGCCTGGCGCGGCGCGGATTCCGAGTCCGATTCCATGGCGTCCCCTCGGTCCAGCCGTTTGCGCCGCCCCGGCGTCCGGCCATCTGCGTTGTTGTCCGGCTAGCTTAGGCGGGGGATGGTGCATATACTATTCACCGATGGGTATTCGGACTATTCCATCAGGTTATGATGGGCTCGACGTGCACCACCTGCAGGTGCTCGACGTCCTTCTGCGCGAGCACAGCCTGACGCGCGCCGCCAAGACGCTCGACGTCAGCCAGCCGGCGCTGAGCAAGACGCTCGCGCAACTGCGCCGTTATTTCTCCGATCCCCTGTTCGTGCGCGTCGCGCTGCGCATGGAGCCGACCGCGAAGGCGCAGCAGCTCGCATCGCCAGTGCGCGCCGTGCTTGCGCAGATGCAGGCGCTGCGCGCCGATCACGTCCCGTTCGACCCGACGACGTCGAAGCGTACGTTCAATTTCTGCGTCGTCGACGCCGGCGTGATCAAGCTGCTGCCTCCGCTCGTCAACCTGCTGCTCGGAGTGGCGCCGGGAATCCGCCTGCGCGCGGCCCAGCTCGACGCCGAGCACCTCGAGTCATGGCTGGAGTCGGGCAAGATCGACTTCGCGATGGGCTCGTTTGCGTCGCTGACCAAGGCCGTTCGGCGGCAGCGGTTGTGGACGGAGCGCTATGTCAGCGTCGTACGCAACGACCATCCGCGAATCCGAACGCGCCCCTCGTTGCGCGCATTCTCGGCCGAAAAGCACGTGCTGGTGTCGACCCAGGGAACCGGTCACGCCCACCGCGCCGCCGAGCGCGCGCTCGAAGCGGCCATTCCGGACGAAAACATCATCTGCCGGGTGCCGATGTTCATCGGGGCGGCGGTGCTCGCCAGGCACACCGACGCGGTCGCGACGCTGCCCTGGTCGATCGCCACGGTGCTGGCCCGCGATCTCGACCTTCGGCTGATGTCACCGCCCATCGCGCTGCCCAAGATCGACATCTGTCAGTACTGGCACGAGCGCTTTCACCGCGATGCGGGCAATCAGTGGATCCGCTCGGTGTTTGTCTCGCTGTTCGGCAGGCCGGCGCAGCGGCAGCGGCGGTGAGGCGAACCGTCGAATCAGATCAAAGGCGTTCGGGCGTTAGAACGGCATGACTTTCTTCGAAGACCGTCCCGCTCCGACTTGGTTTGAGCATGATCTGTTCCGAAAACCGGCATCCACTTTTCGGGATCATGCTCTAGAACCGGTAGTTCAATCCGGCGCGGACGAGATTGAATGCCGCGTCGCCGAAATTGACGTTGAGTGCGCTCGGGCTGCCGCCCGCGGTGAAGATGGCCGCCGGAATCGCAAGGCCGTCGCTGCCGAGGTTCACGTACAAATATTCGATCTTCAGCGCGAAGCTGCGGGCAAAAGCGTATTCGGCGCCGGCGCCGACCGTCCAGCCGGCCGAACTGCGGGTGTGCGATCCGCTGAAGCAGGTGGGACCGCCGTAGATGCCGCCGCAGGCGTAGGAGAAACCGAAATTGCCGGTCGAGTTGGACAGTCCCGGCGGAAGCACGACGCTCGCCGATCCCTCGACCTGGCCGTAGGCAAGCCCCGCCGTCGCGTAGAGCAGGACGTTGTCGGCCGGCAGATAACCGAGCCGCGCGCGCAGCGTGCCGAACCATTCGACCTTCTGGCTCGCGTTGAAATTGGCCGGCGTCGCCGCGAACGCGATGGTCGCAGGCCCGGTGCCGCTGCCGTCGATGTTCGACCAGTCGAAGTCGGCCTCGATCCCGGTCACCCACTTGCGGCCGAACTGCCAGTTGTAGCCAGCCTGAATGCCACCGAAGCCGCCCGCCATGTCGAACGACGCCGAGGACGGCGCGACGTTGACGAGACCGAGAAACACGTTCGCAGTGTTGGGATCGCCCGGGGTTTGCCCGGCCTCGATGCCGTTCCAGCCGTAACCGCCGTTCGCGCCCAGATAGTAGCCGGTCCAGTTCGACGTCTGGTCCGCGGCGACGGCCGCGGCGCCGGTGAACAGGAGGACCGCGATGCCCAGGATGACATGTCGTTTCATGATGGATGCGCCGGGATCAGAATCGAATGTGCGGTGAAATGGTACCGGTTGCGTGAACTGATTCAATGCAACGGCGCGCGTTCCGGGCCTTTTTGACGGCCCGTGACGCAAAGGTCACAGGCGGAAATACGCAATCTTTATTCCGGTTCCTTTTCCGCGAGCTCTCGAGCCTTGCGCGCAGCGATTGTCGAGGCGCCGCGCGGGGGCGACCGCTGGCCCGCCCGTGCCCCGAAAGCCACGGCCGCCCGCAAAGAGCCGCGTCGCGCCGGCCGGCGCTTGTGCCCTCTCGTGACGGTTGATTGAATTCCGCCAGAAGACATGCATCCGGGGGGCCTCATGCTGGCGCGTCCTTGTCGCCGGGCGGCGCGATGGCTGATCGCGGGGATGCTTTCGGGCCTTCTCGGCGCCTGCGCGTCGCAACCGCGCGAGCAGGTGCGCGTCACCGTCGGCTCGGGACCGAGCACGACCGAGGAAGCGCGCAGCTACGCGGCGCTCTACCTGCCGTACGCCATGATGGCGACCGCGGCCTACGCCGATCCGGCCGTCCTCAACGCCGAGCATTGTCCCGATCCCGGCCGGCTCACGCGCCGCGCTCTCGCCGAGAACGAGGCCGATTTCGCCTTCCACCAAAACGTCCGCGCATGGATCGCCTTTCTGCACAAGCGCAAGTGGGAATGCCGGTTCGGCGTGATCGGCAGCCTCCCGTGTCCGTCGCGCAACCCGCAGTGCAAGCTGGTGGGCGGCGTTGCGTTCTACGTGTGGCGGCGCATGGACAACGGCTGCCGCGAGGTCGCGATCGCGTTCCGCGGCACCGACCGTCACGATCTGGGCGACTGGCAGGCCAACTTCCGCTGGCTTCACCGCCTCGAGCCGCGCTTCGACCAGTACGACCAGGTGCGCGAGAACATCGGCCGCATCGTGGCGCGCATCGAAGCGGGCGGCTGCGCTGCGCCGGGCGTCCGGTTTGTCGCGGTCGGACACTCGCTCGGCGGCGGGCTCGCCGAGCAGGTCGGCTACGCGCACCCGAAGATTCGTTATGTCTTTGCGTTCGATCCCTCGCCGGTGACGGGCTTCTTCGACATCAGCGCGCTGCTGCGCGCGCAATACAACCGCGGGCATGGAATCGACCGCGCCTACGAGAGCGGCGAGATTCTCTCCTTGCCGCGCCAGATCCTCGAAAGCATCTATCCGCCCTCCGCCTGCGACCCGCGCGTGCGCATCGTTCGTTTCAATTTGTTGACAGGCAGCCCGCTGGCGCAACACAGCATGGAAGACCTGACCGAGAACCTGCGGCTCTCCGCAGCCGATCGCGGACAGCCCCTGCGGCCGGTCGACGCCGCCAGGGCGGCCGCGCTGTGCGGCCGCCAATCGCCGCCGCCGCGCATTTGAGCAGCGGCTGCCGCCGAACGCGCCAAGGGCCAATGCGCGGGCCCGCGCGCGGCAAGATGTCCGAGACCGGCCGGACACATTGACCCATTTTTGTATTTGTACCAAAATTTAGACAGATCTTTCTTGCCGACCCGACGCTCGAGGACCTTACCGATGCGCACTCTTCCGCCTTTGTTCGCCGCGGCCCTCTTCGGCTTCGGCCTGACCACGGCCCTGACCAACAGCTGCGTGCCGGCCCAGGCCGATCCGGTCGAGGATTTCTACAAGGACAAGACGATCACGATTTTCGTCGGCTACTCGCCGGGCGGCAGCTACGACTACTATGCGCGCTCCTTCGCCCAATATCTGGGCAAGTACATCCCGGGCCATCCGAGCGTCATCGTCTCGAACATGGCCGGAGCGGCGAGCCTGAGGGCGGCGAACTATCTCTACAACGTGGCGCCGAAGGACGGCACCGCTCTCGGCGTCGTCACGCAGACCGTCATGCTCGAGGATGCATTCAAGACGGCGGGCATCAAATACAAGGCAGCGGACTTCACCTACATCGGCCGCATGACCGCGGTCCTGGAAACGATCGTCTCCGGCTCGGCGAAGACGAAGACGATCGAGGACGCCCGCCAGCACGAGGTGATCGAGGCCGGCACCGGACCGACCTCGCCGACGGAGGGCTACGCGCGCCTGCTCAACGCCTTTGCGGGCACCAAGTTCAAGATCGTGTCGGGCTACGGCGGCACGTCCGAGGCGATGCTGGCGATCGACCGCGGCGAAGCCGATTCGACCGAGAACTCCTACGCGTCGCTGATCCGGACCAAGAAGGCGGAGCTCGACAGCGGCAAGCTGCACATCCTGGTGCAGGCCTCGCTCGAGCGCAGCAAGGCGCTGCCCAACGTGCCGACGCTGGTCGAGCTCGGGACCACGCCGGACGCCAAGTCCGCGCTCGCGTTCTACACGAGCTCGGCGGCGGTGAGCCGTTCGCTGCTCGGCCCGCCGGGGATCCCGGCCGATCGCGTCAAGGCGCTGCGCGAGGCCTTCACGAAGACCGCGAACGATCCGGAGCTGCGCGAAATGATCGCCAGGTCGCAGGTCGAATTCGAGCCCGAAACGGGCGAGTACCTGGAGAACCTGTCGAAGAAGGTGGCCGCCACCCCGCAACGGATCATCGACCTGACGGCCGAGGCCCTGCGGCCGAAGTGACCGTCCCGGGCGGGCGGGACATCGCAGCGGCGGCGCGGATCCGCGCCGTCCGTCTCTCGGCCACGCGCCGGTTGCGCAGGTCCAACGCTACCATCCGTGCAGCAGGTACGTCAGCTCCGGCGGCGTGTCGATCGCCTGCTCGGGGTCGAGCTGACGATAGCGGCCGCGATAGAAGACGAGCGGCCGGACGAAGGGCGAACTGGGAACCGAGAGGGCCGTCACCCGCCCCACCAGAATCAGATGATCGCCGCCGTCATAGCGCGCGTAGCTTTCGCATTCGAAATGGGCGAGCGCGTCGGAGAGAAGCGCGGTCTTGTTGCGGCCCTGCCGGGGAACATGGTCCTGCCACTTGTCCGCGTCGGAGCGGGCGAAGTTGGTCGAGATCCGGCTCTGGTCCTCGCGCAGGAGATTGACGGCGTAGTGCTGCGCCTCACTCCACACGGTAAAGCGGCGCGAGGAGCGCGCGACGCTGAACAGGACGAGCGGCGGCGACAGCGAGACGGAATTGAACGAGCTGACCGTCGCCCCGACAGGCTCCCCGTCCGGCGCCGTGGTGGTGACGACGGCGACCCCGGTGGGAAACAGGCCCAGCGCATCGCGAAATTCCCGCTCGGTGAACGTCATGGTCTCTCCTGCCGGGCAGCGTTGGCTCGCACCATCCTGCGACGTCGCTCCCGGCGCAGCAGGCGGGCGCGGGCGAGCGCGTCCTCGCCGTTGCGTCCGACCGCCTTGAGCACGCGACCGGCGATTGCGAGTTCGCGCGCGGCGATGCCGGCGAAAAGGGCATCATTGACGGCGCGGACCACCGGGGTCACGGCGCGGACGGCCGCCTCCCCGCGGGGCGTCAGATACACCAGCACGCTGCGCCCATCATCGCGATTCGGACGTTTGGCCAGCAGGTTCTTGCGCATCAGCCGCTTGACTTCCGTGGTGACATGGGTGGCCGCAAGGAGAACGTGGTTGGACAGTTCCTTGATCGTAACGCCATTGCGCCCCTGGCGATACGCCGCCCCGATCAGGACCGCGAACTGGCTGCCGGTCAGCCCGAGATACGACCCGAACGCCTCGCGGCAGGCCGCAAGTCGCTGCAGGCCCAGGACCATCGCATAGATGATGTCGCGAAAGTTCTCGTCGCGGCCGTCGACGATGAATTCGCGGCGGGAGGTGGTGAGTTCCGGGACGAAAGGCTCGCTCCCTGCCGCGCCCGGTTTGCCCCGCCTGCGGGCGTCGGCACCGTCGGCGCGCCGGGACCGGCGGTTTCGCGTCGCGACTGTCGGCATCGGGGGGGCACCTCCCCTCGGGCACTTGCCTGCCCGGGCATTTAGCTACAGACTGTAGCTAAATTGCCCGGGCGTGAAAATCCCCGCCGGCGCAACCGCCGCCCCGAACCGGAGAAACAACGGTGAGTATCGATTCCGCACCCAAGCCCCAGGACCGCCGCCCCGCCCCGCTGCGCAGCGGCGCACAGTTCCTCGCGGACGCACGCCGGTGCGATCGGACCGTCTTTCTCGACGGCGAGCGGATCAAGGATCCGACCGCTCACCCGGCCTTCCGCGAGGCGGCTCGCTCGCTCGCGAGGCTCTACGACTTCGCCGCCGCGCCCGAGAACCGCGACACGATGACGTTCGAGGTGGACGGCGGGCGCGCGCTGCGCTGCTACCAGATCCCGCGCTCGACCGAGGACCTGCGGGCGAAGCGCATCGCCGCCGAGAAATGGGCCGAACTGACCTTCGGCCTCATGGGCCGCACGCCCGATCACGTCTCCAACTTCTTCTGCGGATTCGCCGCCAAGCCGTCGGTGTTTGCCAAGGCCGGCACGCAGTTCGCCGACAATGTCACGAGTTTCTATCGGTACGCCCGCAACAATCATCTCTATCTCGCCTACGCGATCGTGCCGCCGCAGATCGATCGCAGCAAGCCGGCGCACCGGCAGACGGATCCGCACCTCTACGCCGGCGTGGTGCGGGAGACGGACGCGGGAATCGTCCTCGCCGGCGGCCAGCAGCTCGCCACCGGCGCGGTGTTCGCCGACTATCTGCATCTGAGCTGTATCCATCCGCTGCAGCCGGGCGACGAGAACTATGCGATCAGCGTCGCCATTCCGATGGACACGCCGGGCCTGCGGCTCTATTCGCGCCGCGTATTCGCGACCCAGGCGACGAACTCGTTCGACTATCCGCTCACCAGCCGGTTCGACGAGACCGACTGCTTCGTCGTGCTCGAAAACGTCTTCGTGCCGTGGGAGCGGGTGTTCATCTATCGCAACGTCGAACTCTGCCGCGACCAGTGGTGGAAGACGCCCTCGCATCTCTACGGCAATCATCAGGCGCAGGCGCGCTTCTGCACCAAGCTGCGCTTCCTGCTCGGGCTTGCCAAGCGCATGAACGAGGCGACCGGCAACGAGGCGGCCCCGCCGGTCCAGATCCAGATGGGCGAACTCGCCTCGTGGGCCTCGATCGTCGAAGGCATGCTGCAGGCCCAGGAAGTGATGGCCGAGACCGACGACGAGGGCGTGCTCTGGCCCTCGAAGACCGCGCTCTATTCGGTCATGGCGCTGCAGTCGGAGATCAATCCGCGCATGATCGACATCGTGCGCGAGCTGACCGGCGCCGCCATGGTCACGCTCCCCTCCTCGATCAAGGATTTCACCAGCGCGGAAACCGCCGCCGACGTCGAGCGCTATTTCCGCTCCGCCACCACCGACGCGCGCGACCGCGTCGCCCTGATGCGACTTGCCTGGGATTTCATCGGCTCGGAGCTCGGCAGCCGCAACCAGCAGTACGAGAAGTTCTACGGCGGCGCGTCGTTCCTGGTGAAGCTGAACATGTTCCGCGCCTACGACTTCAAGCGCGCGGGCGCCCTGGTGGACGCGGCGCTCGGCATGCCGCCCGCGGAATGAAGCCCGCGACGGATCAGGCGGCAGTGAAGTTTGCATGCCGATCGCGGACGTCGGGCCGCAGCGTGCGTGCTCGACCTGGCCGAGCACGAACCCCCGTCACTCGGCCGCGTGCCGCGCGGCCGGCTGGTAGCTGCCCGGAACGGTTCGAAACGCGACGTTGATGCGGTTGGCGCCGTTGATCGCGACGATCGCCAGCGTGAGCTTCACCAGCTCCTCTTCGCTGAACTGCGAGCGCGCCAGCGCAAAGACCTCGTCCGGAACATGGTCCTCGGTCAGCAGCGTCAGGGCCTCGGTCCAGGCGAGCGCGGCGCGCTCGCGCTCGGTGTAGAAGGGACACTCGCGCCAGGCCTCGAGAAGATAGAGCCGCTGCTCGGTCTCTCCGGCCGCGCGCAGCTCCTTGCTGTGCATGTCCATGCACCAGGCGCAGCCGTTGATCTGCGACGCCCGAAGCTTCACGAGCTCGAGCAGCCCGTGGTCGAGACCGCATTTCGCCACGTAGGCGTGCAGGCCGGACATCGCCTTCATGGCTTCCGGGGCTGCTTTGCGTGGATCGAGACGTGCCTGCATGACGCCTATCCTTTCGATTGGAACAGCTTCTGCGCATCCGGATGACGCAGGCTCGCGGCGAGCGAGTCGAACCCGCGCGTGGCCTGCAGCTCGTTCGCGAGCCTCTGTATCGTCGACATCGTCACCAGCGTCGGCGCCGAGGCGATCGTGATCCGCGCGACGCCGATTCTCTCCAGCGCCGCCGCATCCGGCATGCCGGGCCGGCCGGTGACGTTGACGGGCGCTCCGACCGCCTTGACGAACTCGGCGATCGTCGCCGGATCGCGCAGGCCGAAGGGATAGACGCAATCGGCGCCCGCGGCGACATAGGCCTTGCAGCGTTCGACCGCAGCGGCGAAGCGTTCGCCCTCCTCGCCGTCCTGCAGATGGAAGACATCGCAGCGCGCGTTGATGACGATCGGCACGCCCTGGCGATCCGCCGCCTCACGCGCGGCGCTGAGGCGCGCCGCCGCGTCGTCGCGGCCGCGCATTCGGTGGTGATCGCTGTCCTCGAGATTGATGCCGACCACGCCGGCCTCGATGATGTCCGCGACATGGGCCGCGACTTCCGCCGGCGTCGCCCCATATCCGCCTTCGATGTCGGCCGTCACCCCGGCGGAGCGGACGGTGCGCGCGGTCGCGCTCACCACCTCGGCCCACGGCGCCTGTTCGCCATCGGGATATCCGAGCGCCCAGGCGACACCGCCGCTCGTCGTCGCCAGCGCATCGAACCCGGCGGCGGCGAACAGGCGCGCGCTGAGCGGGTCCCACACGTTCGGCAGCAACAGGACCGGCGGGGTCCAATGCCGCGCACGAAACGCGTTCGCCATCTCCGCCTGCCGGGCTCTGGTCATATCGTCCTCATTGCGTGCGGGACGGATGTCATTGCGCGTCCCGCGAAACGGCGGCATCGGGCCGCGTGGCGGCGGACGCAGTGACACGCACCGCGATCTCTTACGGCAATTTCCCGCTGCCAGCAAAGCGGGCGGGGATTTTCCAGAATCGGGAGCCGATGCGGTGACCGCCCCCGTCCGCGCCTTATTTCCCTTGTAGGGGGTGGGCCGGTCAACGTGGAGCGATGAGGAGCAATCGCATGCGGCCCGGACGGAGGTTGGAAGATCACCCGGCGAAATGGTTGGCCATCGTCGGCCTGCTGTTTGTCACCGGTTCGGCGGCGGCGCAGCCGACGCCGAAAGCGATGACATTGTCCGCAGTGATCGATTGCATCAAGGACGCCATCACCGCCGGTACAGTGGACCAGGATTCCGACGTGGTTGCGCTCGCGTGTACCGCCACCAAGGCAAAATCTCTGTATAACTTCCTGGGTCAAAGCATTCAGGCCGAAATTGTTCACGATCGCAACGGCAAATTCGAAAACAGAAAATTCGGCAACAACGCCTGTTATCATCGTGTCGAGGATTCGACCGGCAAGGCCGCCGACGAATTTCGCTGCGATTTGATCGTCGTGGTCGGTGATGCCTTCGGCAAGTAGAGGATCGTGCGTCGTCTCGGAGCCATTGCAGCTCAAGGGACCGCGAAGCAAACCCGGTGCCCGCTCGAAAATGTCTCAACGCCGCACCGATCAGGCCGGCGAGAGCGAGAGACGCGCGCAGAGAACCGTTCGCATTCGCGAGCCCGCGCAAGCCGCGAAATCTTGGCCCCCCATCGCGGCCCTTTCCGAAGGCCGACGAGAGCAAAAGTACAGCGCCAGGCTACGTGGTGGGCCCGGGAGGACTTGAACCTCCAACCAAGCGGTTATGAGCCGCTAGCTCTAACCATTGAGCTACGGGCCCGGAAAGGCCGGACGGGCGGGCGCACGTTAGCAACGAGCCGGCCGCAACCGCAACCGGGCGCGAGGCGAAAATGCTCGGCTTGCCGCTCAGTGATGTGAAGCGGGCCAACGGGCCGGCCCCGGACGGGCGGGTCGCCTGATGGATCGCCAGAGGCTGATGAAGTTCGCCGGCTGTCCGCCTGCGCGACGCGCCGGCGCCCGCTCCCCGTCGCCCGCGGCCCGATCACCGCAGCTTGACGACCTCCGCCGGAAGAATGCCGGCGGCGCCGGGCTGTTCGTCCCAGTGCTTGAAGCCGAGCACCTCGCCCTGGCGGCGAACCTCGGCCAGGAGGTCGAGGTCGAGCTGCGCGTGCAGCCAGCGCGGACGGTTGAGATCGCCCTTCGCCACGACGCCGTCGGCCGGAAAGCCGCGGTCGGGCGGCGCGAAGACACCCGCCGCCCCGACGTTGGCGCCAGCCGGCGACCACGGCGCCGGCCCGACGGTCGAGGCCATGACGGTGAAGCACTGGTTCTCGAGCGCGCGCGCGGCGGCGGCGGTCCGCACCCGGTTGTAGCCTGTCAGCGTCTCGCAGCAGGAAGGAACGAGGATCACCTGCGCGCCGGCGGCGGCGAGCGCGCGCGCGATCAGCGGAAATTCCGCGTCGTAGCAGATCGCGATACCGATCATGCCGAGCGCGGTTTCGAACACGCGCAGGCCCGAGCCCGGGCTGACGTGCCATTTCTCCCGCTCGCGCCGGGTCATGATCAGCTTTTCCTGGATGCCGACGCCGCTTGGGGCGAACAGGCGCGCCGTGTTGACGAAACGCCCGTCGGTCTGGCGAACGGGCGCGCTTGCGGCGAGCACATGCACGTGATGGCGCCGGGCGATCACCGCGTGGAGCGCGTCGCCTTCCCGCAGAAACGGCTGGATCGCCGCCATCGCGGCGACCGGGTCGGCGGCCGCCTGGCCGCGGGCGATGCCGGCGAGCTCCATCGCACCGTATTCCGGGAAGACGAGCAGTTCCGCCCCCTCGCCCACCGCCTCCGCCACCCAGCGCGACAGCTTCATCTCGAAGCCCGCGATGTCGGCCAGATCGTCGATGGGATATTGTGCGGCGGCGACGTGAAGGACGGGCATGCGGGATCCGTGCACCACGACAACGACGGCGCACTCCGACCGTCTCTCTGTTGCGCTCCGGTGCACAAGCGCCGACAGGCGGTCCGGGCCGAAGGGGCTGCCCGGTCGGCCGCTCCAAGGCGACGACCCCGATCGGCAACGAACCTGACAGTCCCGCTCAGTGTAGGCCCGATCGCGGCGCATGATAATACGCATCCGACGGTCGGGCGGCGCGAGCCACCCGCACGCCTGCTGCCCGCCGACGGCGCGATCGCTGCGGGCGGGAGGTAAAAATATCGCCGGGGCGATTCCGGTTCTGGCGCGAGTCTGTTATGCATGGCGTGACGAATCGCAGTCGGCATGGGTCAGCCGTGCTCGCGTCAACCACCGAAAGCCGCTGCCATCGGAAGCTGCTGAAAGGTTCCCCGAGCGCGGGAGCCGTCGAGGTCGGTTGAACACGCATGCTCCCCGACGTGCGCTGGGTCGTCACCGGATTCATGGCCACCGTGCTCCTCGTGGCCGGAGGGCTGGGCTTGGCCGGCGCGATGCGCAACGCGCGGGACATCGCGGCAAGCCCCCTGCAGATCGCGACCGGCGAACAGCCTGCGTGGCGACAGGCCTCCGCCAACGACGAGCCGCTGATCGTCGAGACCCCGATCTTGGTGTCGAGCCACGCGACGTCCGAAGAACCTCCGCAGGAGCCGCAGCAGCCGACGCCGGCCGCCGTGGAAGAAAGCAAGCCGCCTGCCGCGGCTGGCGCCGACACAGCGGAGAGCGCCGAGACGACCGGCAGCATTCCACCGGCAGGGACGACCGAGACGGCAGCCGAGAGCCCCGGGCAGCAGGAATCCCCGGCCGCCCAGCCTGACGTGGGCCCGGCGCCGGATGCCGTGGCCGACAATCACCCAGCGGGCGAAAGCGCCAACCCGCCCGCGCCGGTCGAAACGCCCAGGACCGCTGCCCTCGGCGCGACCGACGCCGCGCCGGAAAGCCGAGGTCCCGGCACCGGAAACGATCGCGTCAGGACGCAGAGCGAGGCGGAAGCCGCCAAGGCCGCCGCCCTGGCCAAACGCCGGGCGCGGCTGCGCCGCCTGCGCCGCCTGCGCGAAACGCAGCAAAAAGAGATCCGGCAGCTCAACCCGTTCATCGATCTCTTCGGCGAGCCGAACAAGATGACGCCCTGACGTAGTCTGCCGCAGCGTCATCACGTACCCCTCACGCCGCCGAGAGGACGCCAACAAAAATTTGATCGAAGTCGCGCCGGAGCACGTTCCGAGCAAGACGGACTCGGAACGGGCGCGACATTCATGCCTGGTCGCATTTTCTGCGGC
>CAZIGW010000162.1:0-22092 GCA_964538565.1 uncultured Hyphomicrobiales bacterium
CGCGCGCGGCAAGCCGCCGCGCGCGTTCACGGGCGACAACGCGTTCCGTCACGCAAATCTGATGCGGAGCAGGGTCGAAATCTGCTAGCCGATTCCCATTGTCAGGGGCGAGAGGTCGCCATGAGCACGACGGTCGACATCCGCGAACCGGCGCAGGCCGCGTCCGAGCGCAAGGCCATCCACCCGCTGTGGGTGCGCCTGACGCATTGGATCAACGCGCTCGCCGTCATCGTGATGATCGGCTCGGGCTGGCAGATCTACGATGCCTCGCCGCTGTTCCCGTTCGTGTTCCCGCCGGAGATCACCATCGGCGGGTGGCTCGCCGGCGCGCTGCTCTGGCATTTCGCCGCCATGTGGCTCCTGGTCGCCAACGGGCTCGTGTACATCGGGCTCGGCATCGCAACCGGGCGCTTTCGTCGCATGCTGCTGCCGATCCGGCCCGCGCAGATCCTCGCCGATCTCGCGGCCGCGCTGCGCCTGCGGCTCAGGCACGACGATCTCACGGTCTACAACGCGCTGCAGCGCCTGTTCTATCTCGGTGTCATCCTGGCCGGCATCGTCGTCGTCGCCTCCGGCCTCTCGATCTGGAAGCCGGTGCAGTTTCCCCGGCTGGTCGCGCTGTTCGGCGGCTACGACACCGCGCGCTACGTGCATTTCTACGCC
Organism: uncultured Hyphomicrobiales bacterium; assembly: GCA_964538565.1. Lineage (GTDB taxonomy): Bacteria > Pseudomonadota > Alphaproteobacteria > Rhizobiales > Xanthobacteraceae > CAYVBN01. Next base: position 664 of record CAZIGW010000162.1, read on the forward strand.
ATGGCGACCATCGCCGGCTTCACCGTCATCCACGTTCTGATGGCCCTGCTCGTGCCAAAGAGCCTGCGCGCGATGATCCGCGGCGACTGAGGAGACGATCATGCCCAAGCGAAAGCCCGTTGCCGGGGTCGATCCCGAGCTGCTCGCCAGGGACGCCGCGAAACTCATGCCCGACCAGAGCCGGCGCGCCTTCCTGCGCGGCGGCGCGAGCCTCGGCGCGCTTGCGCTGCTTACCGGCTGCGACATCGTCGACGAGGATTCCGCCGAGAACGCGCTGCGCATCGTCTCGCGCTTCAACGACCGCGTGCAGGCCTGGCTGTTCGATCCGGACACGCTCGCGCCCACCTATCCGGAAAGCGCGATCACCCGGCCCTTCCGGTTCAACGCCTTCTACGACGAGGAGGACGCGCCCGAGGTCGACGGCAAGAGCTACAAGCTTGAGATCGCCGGCCTCGCCGACAACAAGGAGCCGTGGACGCTCGATCGGCTCTATGCGCTGCCGGAGGTGACGCAGATCACCCGCCTCATCTGCGTCGAGGGCTGGAGCGAAATCGGCAAATGGAGCGGCGTGCCGCTGCGCGATTTCCTCCAGCGCATCGGGGCGGATCTGACCGCCCGGTACGTCTATTTCATCTGCGCGGACGGCTATTCCAACACGATCGACATGCCGACCGCGCTGCATCCGCAGACGCAGATCACGCTCCGCTTCGCGGACGAGATCCTGCCGCGCAAGTTCGGCTATCCGTTGCGCATCCGCATGCCGACCAAGCTCGGGTTCAAGAACCCCAAGCACGTCACCGCGCTCGTCGTCACCAACGAGGACCGTGGCGGCTATTGGGAGGACCGCGGCTACAACTGGTTCAGCGGCGTCTGATCGTCGGGGAGCAGCGCCCGCATCCGGCCATCCGGCTCGCCGACAGCCGGCGTCACGGCCGCGGATGCTTGCCAAGCGCCCCGCCGCCCTTTAGCAATCCGCGCCGTTGACAGCGAACACGGCGAGGCGTCCCCATGGCCACCTACAAGCTCCTCCTGCTCCCCGGCGACGGCATCGGTCCCGAGGTGATGGCGGAGGTGAAACGCCTCATCGGCTGGATGAACGAGCGTGGAATCGCCCGGTTCGAGACCGAGGAGGGGCTGGTCGGGGGCGCCTGTTACGACGCCCACAAGGTCTCGATCACCGACGAGACGATGGCCAAGGCGCATGCGGCGGACGCGGTGATCTTCGGGGCCGTGGGCGGCCCGAAGTGGGACAGCGTGCCCTACGACGTGCGGCCGGAAGCGGGCCTGCTGCGGCTGCGCAAGGAGCTCGGCCTGTTCGCCAACCTGCGCCCCGCGGTGTGCTATCCGGCGCTCGCCGACGCCTCCAGCCTCAAGCGCGACGTGGTCGAGGGGCTCGACATCATGATCGTGCGCGAGCTCACCGGCGGCGTCTATTTCGGCGAGCCGAAGACCATTACCGACCTCGGCAACGGGCAGAAGCGAGCGATCGACACGCAGGTCTATGACACATACGAGATCGAGCGCATCGCCCGCGTCGCCTTCGAGCTCGCCCGCAAGCGCCGCAACAAGGTGACCTCCTCGGAGAAGCGCAACGTGATGAAGACCGGCGTGCTCTGGCACGAGGTCGTCAACCAGGTGCATCAGCGCGAATACAAGGACGTGCAGCTCGAGCACCAGCTCGCCGACGCCTGCGGCATGCAGCTCGTGCGCTGGCCCAAGCAGTTCGACGTCATCGTGTGCGACAACCTGTTCGGCGACATGCTCTCCGACGTCGCCTCCATGCTCACCGGTTCGCTCGGGATGCTGCCGTCGGCCTCGCTCGGCGAGGTCGACGCCAAGACCAAGCGGCGCAAGTCGATGTACGAGCCGGTGCACGGCTCGGCGCCGGACATCGCCGGCAAGGGCGCGGCCAATCCGATCGCCATGATCGCCTCGTTCGGCATGGCGCTGCGTTATTCGCTCGGAATGACCAAGGAAGCCGACCTGATCGACCAGGCGATCGCCGCGGCGCTCGCCAGGGGCCTGCGCACCGCCGACATCGCTTCGCCCGGCACCACCAAGGTCGGAACGCAGCAGATGGGCGACGCGGTGCTCAAGGAGCTGGAGCGTCTCGCCGCGGCCTGAGGCAACGCTTCACGCCCGGCGCGGGCGCACCGGTCGGGTTTTCTTCACAGGACGCGCCGAGGGGCTCCACCGATCCGGCCGCCCCGAGCGGGCGCCGGAATTACCGCCAGTAACCCGGAATGTCCCACGGGTCCGGCAGCGGCTGGCGCGTCCAGGTCCAGATCGTGTTTTCGACCGGCAGCGGCTGGTAACGCGGCGGGAAGGCGTAGGCCGCGGAGGGCTGGCTGCCCGGCAGGACCTCGGTGCCCGGATCGAGGAACGAGCGCCGCCGGATCACGATCTGCGGGCGGCTGGCGACCACGACCGTGCGCGCCGAGCGCGCCGTTGCGCTCTTCTTCTTGGCCGCCTCGGCCGGGACGGCGGCAAACGCGACCGCCAGCGTCGCGGCGGCAACGGCAACCCATGTGGCTTTCATCGGGGTCCTCGCCAGGATTCTTTCTCGTTCGGCAGTGTACCTGCCGGACGCGTCGGGCGACAAGCGCTCAAGCCTCTCACGCTGCGGTGAAGGGTCCGTTACGGGCGGCGTGGCGATTTGCGGCAACACCCGTGGTGTTTTCGCCGATCCGCGACCGATTCCGGGGATGGCGTACGCGGCGTCACGGAGACGTGGTAGAATAATTTTCTCGCCCGGAGAACGAGACCAGGAGGAAACGATGATCACGCGACGTCGATTGCTGGAAAGTGCGGGAGCGGGCGCTGCCCTTGCGGGCGCCGGCCTGGCGGCGCCGGGCGTGCTGCGGGCCGCGGGCCTCGATCTGCCGCAGGCCTTGCCCGAAGGGGTGCGCCGGAACGCGACGCTGGAATCGCTGCCCGGCAAGAAACCCCTGATCAAGCTCAGCTACCGGCCGCCGAACTACGAGACACCGATCGAGTATTTTCGCACCGCCATCACGCCGAACGACGCGTTCTTCGTGCGCTACCACCTCTCCGACATTCCGGAGGTCGACGGCAAGACCTGGAAGCTCGCGGTCGGCGGCGAAGCCGCGAACGGCCAGATCGAGCTGACGCTCGATGACCTCAAGGCCCTGCCGGCCTCGGAAATCGTCGCCGTCAACCAGTGCTCCGGCAACCGGCGCGGACTGTTCCAGCCGCATGTGCCCGGCGTCGAGTGGGGCTACGGGGCGATGGGCTGCGCCCGCTGGAAGGGTGCGCGCCTCAAGGACATCCTCGACAAGGTCGGGCTGAAGAAGGAGGCGGTCGAGATCGTGCTCGAGGGCGCCGACGGCCCTGCGGTCGACAAGACGCCCGATTTCATCAAGAGCCTGCCGGTCTGGAAGGCGATGGAGGAGTCCACCCTCGTCGCCTACGAGATGAACGGCCAGCCGCTGCCGCATTTCAACGGCTTCCCGGCCCGCATCATCGTGCCCGGCTGGACCGGCACCTACTGGATGAAGCACGTGACGGCGGCGAAAGCCGTCTCGAAGCCGTGGAGCGGCTTCTGGATGAACCCGGCCTACCGCATTCCGGTCGGCAAGTTCCCGGTCGTGGCGCATTTCGACTCCCAGGAAAACGCCACCACGACGCCGATCACCGAGATGGTGGTCAATTCGCTCATCACGAGCCCGGCGAACGGCACGCGCATCAAGCCGGGCGCAGGGCTGACCGTCGGCGGCGTCGCCTGGGACGCGGGCTATGGCATCAGCTCGGTCGAGATCTCGACCGACGGCGGCAAGAGCTGGAGCCAGGCGGCGCTCGGTCCCGATCTCGGCCGTTTCGCGTTCCGCACCTTCACCTACACGTTCTCGCTGCAGGGACGCGGCAAGCACACCGTCATGGCGCGCGCCAGCAACAAGGTCGGCCAGACGCAGACCACCGCGTTGATCCACAATCCGGCCGGCTACCATCACAACGTGATCCACAGCATCACGCTCGATGCGGCCTGAGGAGAGCCCCATGCGCCATATCGCCCTTTTTCTTTCCGCGTTGACGCTGTCGCTACCGGCTTTCGCTCTCGGCCAGGCGGCGGCCGAGGAAAAGCCGGTCGAGCTCAAGAAGGCGCTCGGCCTCGAGAAGGTGGAAGCGAACTGCGGTGCCTGCCACAGCCTCGACTACATCCTGATGAACTCGCCCTACCCCACCGCCGCGCTGTGGGACGCGGAGGTGGCCAAGATGATCAAGGCCTATGGCGCGCCGATCGACGAGGCCGACGCCAAGGCGATCGCCGATTATCTGAAGAAGAACTACGGAAGCTGAGCCGAACGCGATTGCGGCCGAAGCATTTGGGAAAAGCCTCGTTCCACGCGCGACAGAACCAGAACGGCGCCCGCGGCGGGCGCCGTTGCTGTTTGGGCAGCGATGCGATCACGCCGCCGAGTCGATCTCGAGACCGAGCGCGAGGCGGCCGGACAATTCCCGCTGCACCGCGGGTGCGAGCGGATGGAAGCGCGCCGCCTGCACGTCGCGGAACAGCCGCTCGATCGGGCTCGTCCGCAGGTAGCACGCTCCGTGCGTGACTTCGAACACCCGGTCGAATGCGGCGAGGAGCCCGCGCACGACATTGCTGCGCCCGAGAAAGATGCGATTGGTGGTCGCCGGTCCGGGCTCACCCTCGGCGGCCGCCAGCATGTCGGCGAGCGCGACCCGCGCGGCCGCGAACTCGGTCTCCATCGCGCCGACCGCGTCGATGAGCTGCGGGCTCGCCGGCCGGCGGCGCGCAAGCGCGAGCGCCTCCGCACGCGCCGCGTCGGCGACGCCGAGATACGCCGAATAGATGAGCGGTATCGCGATCATCGAGACGAGATGGAACAGCGGATGCCACTTGCCGCGCGGGCGCTTGGCGCCGACCGCGGCGTCCGGCACGAAGAAGTCCTTGATGCGCACGACGTGCGAGCCGGTCGCGCGCATGCCCATCGCGCGCCACGACGGCTCGATGGTCACTTCCCTGGCGGCGAGCGGCACCATGAAATGCAGCACGGTCGGCCCGGCCTGCGGGTCGTCGTAGACCGCGCTCGTATTGAGCAGGTCGCCGGCCGGCACACCGCTCGCGAACGCCTTGACCGCGTCGATCAGGAATCCGCCTTCGACCCGCCGGGCGGTGCCGGAACTGTCGAGCCAGTCGGTGCCGCCGCTGGATATCAGCACCAGCTGCTCGGCGGCGACGCGCCTGAGCAGGGCATCGACCGGCGCCTTCTGCTTGCGCCAGCGCCAGGCGATCAGGGCAAGGACATGCGTGTGCATCGCATAGGCGAGGCCCGTGGCGCTGCAAGCGGAGGCGATCGTGCGCAGGAGCTGCGAAAGCTCGGCCATCTGCAGTCCGTCGCCGCCGAATTCGGCGGGAACCGCCGCCGACATCAGGCGGATCTCCTTGAGCGCGGCGTAGTTCTCGGCCGCGAAGGTATCATGCGCGTCGTATTCGGCCGCGCGCGCGGCGAACTGCGGCAGCAGCGGCTTGATCCGTTCGAACGGATCGGCGGTGTGTCGGACAACGGCGCCGGAGACGGTCATGGGGATTCTCCTTCTCTGAGCACATGCGGCTCATGAAGAAGAATGCCCGCCGGACGAACAAGTCTGTTTTCTGAACCGGCTCTTGGCAGGCGGCTCGGCCGCATGGTTTGATCGCCGCATGGCCAGCGGATACGGACAGTTCTGCCCGGTCGCCAAGGGCGCCGAGATCTTCGCCAACCGGTGGACGCCGCTCGTGCTGCGCGAGCTGATGTCGGGCGAGCGCAGCTTCAACGACATTCATCGCGGCGTGCCGCTGATGTCGCGCGCGCTCCTCGCCGAGCGGCTGCGCCAGCTCGAGAACGACGGCATCATCGCCAAGGTGAGCCGCCGCGACGGTTCCGGCCACGAGTACTGCCTGACCGACGCGGGTGATGCGCTGCGGCCGGTGGTCGAGGCTCTCGGCCGCTGGGGCCTCCAGTTCGGCCGCACCCGTCTCCACCGCGAGGAGAGCGATCCGACCGTCCTGCTGTGGGGGCTGCGGCGGCGCGTCGATCGGTCGGCGCTGCCGCCGCGACGCGTGGTGGTGCGCTTCGCGCTCTCGGGAGTCCCCGGCAGCCGGACGGGACTGCGTTCCTACTGGCTGGTGCTCGAACGCGGCAGCATCGACGTCTGCTCCAAGGATCCGGGATTTCCCGTCGACGTCACGATCACGGCCGAGATCACCGCGCTGGTGCACGTCTATCTCGGCTATGCGAGCTGGCGCGAGGCGACGAGGCACGGCCTGAGCGTCGAGGGCTCGCGCGAGGCGGTCCGCCGCGTCGCGGGCTGGCTGCGGCTCGACCGTCAGGTCGGCCGCGATCTGCCGATCGTGCCGCCCGCCTGAGCCTACTCGTCCCGCGCGGCGAGATGTCCGCGCAGCTCGGGAGGCCCCTTGGCGTCGATCCACTCGCCCGAGCCGGAGGCGGCGCTCGGCATGCGGGCGCAGAACGTGCGCTTGAGCTCGGCGCGGGCGAAGAATTCCGAAATCGCCGGCTCGCCGTCCGCCGACATCAGGCTGAGGCGATCGAGCGCGCAGGCGACCACCGGGCGATTGACGATCTGGGCGCCCGGTTCGCAGTAGACCCCGGAGATCCGCAGCCGCGGGCGCTCGAAGTTGCGCGCGAAGGCGAGGCAGCGCCGCTGCCGATCGGTCTGCGCTACCGTGACGTCCACGGCGCCGACCGGGCCGAACTTGCTGTCGATGGCCGGTGCCGCGCTCGCGCGCAGGATCGTCCCGAACGCCTCGGCCGCGCCGGCCGCCTCCTGCAGCGGATCGGCAAAACGCTCGAACTCCGAGCCCGGCCGATAGACCTCGACAGCCGCGAACGCGCCCGGGGCGTTCGGACCGCCGAACGTCATGATGTCCTTGCGGCCGCCGCCCGGCACGTGGTGGCGCACCGCATAGGCCGGTTCGGAAAGGCCGCCGATCGTGAGTGAGAAGGCCGGGTGCGGCTGGCGGACGGAGTACCATCCGGGGGCGGACGCGGGTTCCATGGCGTCACCCGCGGGGGCGGAGGCGAGGCCGACGAAGACGGCAAGCAGGCCGGCGACGCCCGACACCCCACCGAAACAGGCGATGAGGGAGACGCCGAGGGCACGAACGCCCTCGCCCGGTGGCGGTGCGACCCGGTCCATAGTCGATCTCGCGCAGAGTGACGTTGTCTTGTCGCGATTTCTCGCTTAGAAGCGCTTCCGTTCCGGTTTTCGGTCGGATGCCGCCCGGACGATTTTTTTCTCGGAGAGTCAACAATGGGTTACAAGGTCGCGGTCGTCGGCGCCACCGGCAATGTGGGCCGCGAAATGCTCGGAATCCTCGCCGAACGCGCCTTTCCGGCCGACGAGGTGGTGGCGCTCGCCTCGCGGCGCAGCCAGGGGGTCGAGGTTTCCTTCGGGGATCAGACCCTGAAGGTCCGGGCGCTCGAGCACCAGGACTTCTCCGATATCGACATCTGCCTGATGTCGGCGGGTTCCGCCGTGTCGAAGGAATGGTCGCCGAGAATTGCCGCCGCCGGCGCGGTGGTGATCGACAATTCCTCGTGCTGGCGCTACGACGCCGACGTGCCGCTCGTCGTCCCGGAAGTGAACGCCGACGCGCTCGCCGGCTTCCGCAAGAAGAACATCATCGCCAATCCCAACTGTTCGACCGCGCAGCTCGTCGTCGCGCTCAAGCCGCTGCACGACCGGGCGAAGATCAAGCGCGTGGTGGTGGCGACCTATCAGTCGGTTTCCGGCGCCGGCAAGGACGCGATGGACGAATTGTTCAGCCAGACGCGCGCCGTCTACGTCACCGATCCGATCGAGCCGAAGAAGTTTCCCAAGCGCATCGCCTTCAACCTGATCCCGCAGATCGACGTGTTCATGGAGGACGGGTACACGAAGGAAGAATGGAAGATGGTGGTCGAGACCAAGAAGATTCTCGATCCCAAGATCAAGTTGGTCGCAACCTGCGTGCGCGTGCCGGTCTTCATCGGCCATTCGGAAGCGGTGAACATCGAGTTCGAGAACCCGATCACCGCCGACGAGGCGCGCGACATCCTGCGCAACGCCCCGGGCTGCCTCGTCATCGACAAGCACGAGCCGGGCGGTTACGTCACGCCCTACGAATCGGCCGGCGAGGACGCGACCTACATCAGCCGCGTGCGCGAGGACGCGACGGTCGAGAACGGCCTCGTGCTGTGGTGCGTGTCCGACAACCTGCGCAAGGGGGCGGCGCTCAACGCGATCCAGATCGCCGAGTGCCTGATCAACCGCAAGCTCATCAGCGCCAAGAAAAAGGCGGCGTAGCGCGACGGGAACAGTCGAGTTTGTTCCCTGCCGCCTGACGACCCGACTGCGAGGACGCCACAAGGCCTTCCCTTGCGGAGAAGGGTGAGGAGGGGTCTGCTTCCGCTCGCCCGCTCCCAGAATGCCCCCCTCGCGGCGCTTCGCGCCGACCTCCCTCCGCAAGGGGGAGATGACGATCAGAGCGAAGCACAGAGCGGCTCAAGTCTGCTGAGTGCAATCGTTCACATTGTTGCCGAGACGCGAGAGACGGGCTCACGCCCAGATCGCGATCGCCAGTCCGTGCTCGTCGCGCCCCGGCGGATCGGGAAACGGCCGCGCCAGCCCCGCATCGATCCGCTGCGCCATGACCGCGCAGGCGAGCGCGTCGAGCAGATCGTCCGCGCCGGCCCCGCACGGCGGGGCCGCCTCGAGCACGGCGGCGGAGAGGCCGGCGGCGCGCAGCAGATCCCGGCGCAGCGCCAGGCCAGCTCCGTACGGCGTTCCCTTGATCTTCTTCGGCTCGGCGAGCGGGCGCTCGCCATTGAGCCGCCAGAAGGCGACCTCCGGATGCGTTTCGTAGACTCGCTTCCCGAGCGAAGCATCCGACCGCAGCAGCGCGTCGACCTCGCAGATCTTCGGGGCGATCGCGAACAGCTGGCGCGACACCTTGCGCGCAGGCTCCGACGTCTGAAGTGCGATCCGGCAGGCTTGGCGATAGTCCGGCGCCCAAACCGCGCGGCGCGACGGCACCGAGAAGACCGAGGACTGCCGCCCGCCGAGCAACGGCCGCACGGCAGCTTCCGGCCCGCGCCCGCCGGGCCCGAGGCGCTGCGGCAGGCCGATCGGAATGTCGACGGCGACCACCGCGGGGTCTTCCGGCGCCGTGAGCACATCGGCGAAGCGCGGCACCACGCGCACGCGGGTCTCGCGGCTGTCGCCGCGCACGAAGGCGGCGATCCACCCTGCCCGGCAGCCGTCGACGCCCACGACCCAATCCAACCGCTCCCTCCTGCCTGCAAAGGAAAGCTAGAGCTGCTCGGCTTTCATGTGCAATGATCCGCGTACCCCCGCCGTCCGCCCGACCCATCCCGCGCCGCACGGACGCCGGGCGGATCGATACACTGGCCGGCCGGGAGCCCTGCCATGACCATTCGCCCGCGCCGCAGCGTCCTCTACATGCCCGGGTCGAACGCCCGCGCGCTCGAAAAGGCCAGGACGCTCGCGGCGGACGCGCTCATCTTCGACCTCGAGGACGCGGTCGCGCCGGACGCCAAGGAACTCGCGCGCCGGCAGGTCGCGCAGGCGGTGAAGGCCGGCGGCTACGGGCCGCGCGAGGTCATCGTCCGCATCAACGGGCTCGACACGCCGTGGTGGCTCGACGACCTCGCGGCGGCGGCCGGCGCGCATCCGGACGGCATTCTCGTGCCGAAAGTATCGACCCCGGGTCATCTCTCCGACGTCGCCGAACGGCTGGTCGACATCGCGGCCGACCAGAAGATCCGCGTGTGGGCCATGATGGAAACGCCGCTCGCCGTGCTCAACGTGCGCGAGATCGCCGCCGCGGCGCTCGACAGGGAAACGCGGCTTGCGGGCTTCGTGCTGGGAACGAACGACCTTGCCAAGGAAACGCGCGCGCGCCTCACGCCGGGCCGTCCCGCCATGCTGCCGTGGCTTTCGACCTGCATCGCGGCCGCCCGCGCCTATGGCATCGACGTGCTCGACGGCGTCTACAACGACGTTGCGGACGCGGAGGGATTCGCGCGCGAATGCGCCCAGGCGCGCGACCTCGGCTTCGACGGCAAGACGCTGATCCACCCGGACCAGATCGCGCCGTGCAACGCCGCCTTCTCGCCCACCCCCGAGGAGATCGAGCAGGCGCGCCACATCATCGCGGCGTTCGACCGGCCGGAGAACCGCAACAAGGGCGTGGTGCAGATCGAGGGACGCATGGTGGAGCGCATGCACGCCGACATCGCCCGGCGCACGATGGCGATCGCCGAGGCGATCGCGCAACGCTCGAACTGATGCGCGACTTGGCGATGAGAGCTGAGGTTCGACGTGCGCATGCAGTGCCGAAACGCGAGGCGCGTTCCCCCTGGCGGAGAGGGTCAGGGAAGGGCGCTCGGTTCGACCAAGATGTTTGCCGAAGTCTTGGCCGGCACGATCCTCGACAGGTCGGGTCGGCGGGATCATGCGCCTGCAGGGTTCACCTCCCTCCCGGCGCGCATGCACGCGCCGGCCTCCCCCGCAAGGGGGGAAGGTGACAGCGGTTACCCGAATTTCCGAATCCGATATTGCCGAGCGTCACGCTTTGCGTCGGCAGCGCTCGTCTCGGCCTGTTTCGCCATGCCCCTGACAAACGGCAACGCCTGGGCTCACGCCCACGGGCGCGCGACGCTCGCCTTCTGCTCGTAGCTGTCGATCTTCTGGCTCTTGACCATGGTGAGACCGATGTCGTCGAGGCCGTTGAGCAGGCAGTGCTTGCGGAACGGATCGATGTCGAACTTGACGACGCCGCCGTCGGGACCGCGGATTTCCTGCTTCTCGAGATCGACCGTGAGCGTGGCGTTGGCGCCGCGGTCAGCGTCCTCGAACAGCTTCTCGAGATCCTCCGGCGAGACCTTGATCGGCAGGATGCCGTTCTTGAAGCAGTTGTTGTAGAAGATGTCGGCGAACGAGGTCGAGATCACGCAGCGGATGCCGAAATCGAGCAGCGCCCACGGCGCGTGTTCGCGCGAGGAGCCGCAGCCGAAGTTGTCGTCGGCGACGAGGATCTTGGCGTTGCGGTAGGCCGGCTTGTTGAGGACGAAATCCTTGTTCTCCGAGCCGTCCGGATTGTAGCGCATCTCGGAAAACAGCCCGGTGCCGAGGCCGGTGCGCTTGATCGTCTTGAGGTACTGCTTCGGGATGATCATGTCGGTGTCGACGTTGATCATCCGCAGGGGCGCCGCGACGCCTTCGAGCACCGTGAATTTTTCCATTGCTCGTCTCCTTGCCGCCGCGCCTGCCGGACACGGCAACCGTTTGGTCATGGCCCGTTGCGGCACCCGGGTCAAGCCCGCGGCCCTCTGGACCGGTTCAGTCCGCGGCCCGTTCGATCGCCTCCATGTCGGCGTCGGACAGTCCGAAGTGGTGGCCGATCTCGTGCACCAGCACGTGCGCGATGACGGCTCCGAGCGTCTCGTCGTTCTCGGCCCAATAGTCGAGGATCGGGCGGCGATAGAGCCAGACGAGGTTCGGCATCTGGGCCGGCGCGCTTTCCGATTGGAACGGCACGCCGACGCCCTGGAACAGGCCCATGAGATCGAGGGGGTCGTCGATCCCCATCTCGTCGAGGACCTCGTCCTCGGGAAAATCCTCGACGCGGATCACCAGATTGTCGCACAGCGCGCGGAATTTGGGCGGCAGCGCGCGAAAGACCTCGACGGCGATGGCCTCGAACTCCGCGAGCGAGGGGGCGCGCAGCGGACGCCAGGCGAGCGGATCGGGAAACGTCGGTTCGGCCATGACGCTACGACTCCGATGCCGGCGCGCGAGCGCGCGGCCGACGCACGTTCGGGTCGACGCTCGCGGCTGGCGCGTTCGCGGTTGACGGCGGCGCGCCGATGGGCGAGCGTGGCCGGGTTCGATCGGCGCGCGGAGATCGACGATGCACAAGACGGCAATCCTCATCCTGGCGATCGGCCTCGTGGCGGTATTGGTCGACGCAGGACCGGCGGCCGCGCAGGCGAATTCGGTCGCAAACTCCGACGCCGCGGCGCAGCGCCGCGCGCAACGGACGGCGCGCACGCGGATCGAGGTGCGGCCGACGCGGCGGTTCTACCGCCAGTGCGAAGCCTGGCTCGCGCCCGAGGCACGCCCGAGCGGCACCGTCATCACCCCGCAGATGCGCTGCCGGTGGGCGGTGCGTTAGCGGCGAACGCGGTCCGTGCCACCGTTCAAACGAGTTCGCGCGGACGATCTCCTTTGCCTCTCCCACAGGGAGTGGCCGGCGAGCGAGCCGGGCGACGGGCTCCTTCCCTTGATCTCTGTGACGCAAGAACGCTCCGTTCACCGAATGCTTCGACTTGCGCCCCCTCACCCGGCGCCTTCCGGGCGCCGACCTCTCCCCGCCGGGGAGTGGTGAAGAGGGGGTTGCCGGTCGCAGCCACGCTCCCGGACGTCAGCCCCAGTCCCGCACGTCGACGAAATGGCCGGCGACGGCGGCCGCCGCGGCCATCGCGGGCGACACCAGATGGGTGCGCCCGCGGTAGCCCTGCCGGCCCTCGAAGTTGCGGTTCGAGGTCGAGGCGCAGCGCTCGCCCGGCGCGAGCTTGTCGGGATTCATGGCGAGGCACATCGAACAGCCGGGTTCGCGCCACTCGAAGCCCGCCGCGGTGAAGATCTTGTGCAGGCCTTCCGCCTCGGCCTGCTCCTTCACGAGGCCGGAGCCCGGCACGATCATCGCGTTCACATTGGGATTGACGGACTTGCCCTGCACCACGCGCGCGACCTCGCGCAGGTCCTCGATGCGCGCGTTGGTGCACGAGCCGATGAACACGCGGTTGACCGCGATGTCGGTGATGCGCTCGCCACCCTTGAGGCCCATGTACTCGAGCGCGCGTTCCGCCGCGCGGCGCTTGTGCTCGTCGGCGATCTCGGAGAGGACCGGCACGCGGCCCGTCACCGCCACCACCTGCTCGGGGCTCGTGCCCCAGGTGACGAGCGGCGGCAGCTTCGCCGCGTCGAGCTTGACCTCGCGGTCGAAGAACGCGCCGTCGTCGGAATGCAGCGTCTCCCAGTAGCGCATCGCCTGGTCCCAGGCAGCGCCCTTCGGGGCCTTGGGGCGGTCCTTCAGGTACGCGAAGGTCTTCTCGTCGGGCGCCACCATGCCGGCGCGCGCGCCGGCCTCGATCGACATGTTGCAGATCGTCATGCGGCCTTCGAGCGAGAGCGCGCGGATCGCCTCGCCGGCGTATTCGATCGTGCTGCCGGTGCCGCCGGCGGTGCCGATCTCGCCGATGATCGCCAGGATGATGTCCTTGGCGGTGACGCCGGCCGGCAGCTTGCCGTCGACCGTCACGCGCATGTTCTTCGCCTTGGTCTGGATCAGCGTCTGGGTGGCGAGCACGTGCTCGACCTCGGAGGTGCCGATCCCGTAGGCGAGCGCCCCGAAGGCGCCGTGCGTCGCCGTGTGGCTGTCGCCGCACACGATCGTGGTGCCCGGCAGGGTGAACCCCTGCTCCGGTCCGATGATGTGGACGATGCCCTGCCGCTTGTCGAATTCGTCGTAGTACTCGATGCCGAAGTCGCGCGCGTTCTCGGCGAGGGCCGCGATCTGCGCGGCGCTCTCCGGATCCTCGTTTGGCTTGCTGCGGTCGGTGGTCGGCACGTTGTGGTCGACGACGGCGAGCGTCTTCTCCGGCGCGCGCACCTTGCGGCCCGCCAGACGCAATCCCTCGAACGCCTGCGGGCTCGTCACCTCGTGCACGAGATGACGATCGATGTAGATGAGGCAGGTGCCGTCGGCCTGTTCGTCGACCAGATGGTCGTCCCAGATCTTGTCGTAGAGCGTGCGCGGTTTCATGGGCGATGTTCCGATGGAGCTGATGAGGATGTGGGCACGGCCGCCGCGCGCAGCGCGACGCGTGCCGGCCGGGCAGTCGGGCGCGCCGGCCGGGCGCGCTCAGCAGTCGGTGTGGAGGGCGGCCCGCAGCCGGCCGAAGAAGCGCCAAGGCAGCCGTGCATGGTCGTCGAGCACGACCGCCGGCAATCGCTCCCGTCGGAGCGCCGGATGCGCCTTCGCCACGTTGATGGTCGGCCTGGAAATCACGCCCCTGATCTAGCAAATCCGCGCGTCGCCGACAACGCGGGCCGCCGCGTCACCTGCCCGGCGCCCGGCGCTGAGGCGCCGCGAGGCGCTATTCGGAGGCGGTCTCGACCTGCCGCTCCTGCTTCTCGGTGATGCGGGCCGCCTTTCCGCGCCGCGCGCGCAGGTAATAGAGCTTGGCGCGGCGCACCTTGCCGCGGCGCACGACCTTGATCGAGTCGATCATCGGCGAATAGAGCGGAAAGACGCGCTCCACGCCCTCGCCGTAGGAAATCTTCCGCACGGTGAAGTTTTCGTTGAGGCCGCTGCCGGCACGACCGATGCACACGCCCTCGTAGGCCTGCACGCGCGTGCGGTCGCCTTCGACCACTTTGACGTTCACGAGCAGCGTGTCGCCCGGGGCGAAGTCCGGGATGTCCTTGCCGGCGGACAGCTTCGCCACCTGCTCTTTTTCGAGCTGCTGGATCAGGTTCATGGGATTCTCCGTCGGCTGCGCCGGAAAGGCGTGGCGCGCCTCGGCTTCGTGTCGTTGTCGGGTTGGCGCCGCCTATACGACAAACGCAGGGCTTTGTCACCCTTCTGGACGCTCCTTGTCGGCCCGGCCCGCGCGGGCCGCGTGGGAGGCCCACAGGTCCGGCCGCCGCTCCCGGGTCACCCGCTCCGCCGCCTCCCGGCGCCAGGCCGTAACCCGGCCGTGGTCCCCGGACAGGAGGACCTCCGGGATGCCTCGGCCTTCCCAGACGGCCGGACGGGTGTACTGGGGGTATTCCAGGAGCCCCTGGGCAAAGCTCTCCTCGGCCGCCGAGGCCTGCTTGCCCATGACCCCGGGGAGGAGCCGGACGCAGGCGTCGAGCAGCACCAGGGCGGCGAGTTCCCCGCCCGAGAGCACGTAGTCGCCGATCGAAACCTCCTCGAGGCCACGGGCCGCGATCACCCGTTCGTCCACCCCCTCGAAACGGCCGCACAGGACGACCACCCCCGGCCCCTGGGCGAGCGCCGCGACCCTCCGCTGCGTGAGGGGCTCTCCGCGCGGGCTCATCAGCAGGCGCGGCCGGTCGTCCTGCGGCACCGAATCGAGCGCCCGGGCGACCACGTCGGGGCGCAGCACCATGCCGGGGCCGCCGCCGGCCGGCGTGTCGTCGACCGAACGATGCCGGTCGGTGGCGAAATCGCGGATGTCGATCGCCTGCAGGTCCCAGAGGCGGTTGGCGAGGGCCTTGCCGGCGAGGCTGAGGCCGAGGGGCCCCGGCAGCATCTCCGGGAACAGCGCAAGCACCGTGGCGCGCCACATGGGTGCACAGACCTAGGCGCGGCCGCGCGCCGCGCCGGGCGGCGCAACCAGGTCCTCGGTTGGCACGACCACCAGGCGGCCGCCCTCGAGGTCGACCACGGGCACCGCCTGCGTGGTGAACGGCAGCATCGCGGTTCCATGTCCGTCGGCGCGACGCACTTCCAGAATGTCGCCGGCCCCGAAGTTGTGCACGGCCACTACCTCGCCGAGCATCGTGTCGCGCGCGTCGACCACCACGAGACCGATCAGGTCGGCGTGGTAGAACTCGTTCTGGTCCTCGGTTTCCGGCAGGCGCTCGCGCGGCACGAACAGCTCGAGGTTGCGCAGCCGTTCCGCGGCGGTGCGATCGCCCACGCCCTTGAAATGCACGACCAGGCAATCCTTGCCCTGGCGCGCCGTCTCGATCTCCAGGCTGTGCGCGCCGTCGGAGGTCTCGAGCCGGCCATAGCTCGTGACCGCCATCGGGTCGGCGGTGAAGGACCACAGCTTGACGTCGCCGCGCACGCCATGCGCCGCGCCGATCCGGGCAACGCACACGCGCTTCGGGTCTGCGGCGCGCGCCGGCACCGACGCGGGCGCGGCCGCCGCATCGTCAACGGGCCGTGGGCTCTTCATCCGTCATCCCCTCGGCGGCCGCATGGCCGCTTCGATCAGCTCGCGGCCGGCGCGGCGCCCGAGGCGGCTGCCTTGCGCTCCTTGCGCGGAACGGCCTTCTGCGGATTGTTGCGCGGCGTGCGCTTCATGATGCCGGCATCGTCGAGGAAGCGCAGCACGCGATCGGACGGCAGCGCGCCCTTGGCGAGCCAGCCTTTCACCTTCTCGAGGTCGAGCTTGAGGCGGTCGGCCGCGTCCTTCGGGGCCAGCGGATTGAAGAATCCGAGCCGCTCGATGAAGCGCCCGTCGCGCGGCGAGCGGCTGTCGGCGACCACGATGTGGTAGAACGGCCGCTTCTTGGTTCCGGCGCGCGCCATACGGATTTTCAGAGACATTCTTCGTCCTTTCCTGTTGCCATTTCTCGCAATGAGCCTCGACCGAGGCCGGTCATTTCTTCTTGCCCAGTCCCGGCAGGCCGCCGAGACCAGGCAGTCCGCCGGGAAACTTCGGCGGCAGCCCCGGCATGGTGGGCGGCAGGCCCGATCCGGGCGCGCCCGGCACGCCGGGCATCTTCTCGGCGAGCTTCGCCATCTGCTCCGGGCTCGGCATGCCGGCGCCCAGCCCCATCATGTTGGCAAGCCCGGCGAGCGGGCCGCGCTTGCCGCCGCCCATCGCCTTCATCACGTCGGCCATCGTCCGGTGCATCTTGAGCAGCCGGTTGATCTCCTCGACCTTGGTGCCGGAGCCGGCGGCGATGCGCTTCTTGCGGCTCGCCTTGAGCAGATCGGGATTCCTGCGTTCCTTCGGGGTCATCGAATTGATGATCGCCACCTGATGCCTGAGCAGGCCGTCGTCGAGCTTGGCGGCGGAGAGCTGGTTCTTCAACTTGGCGATCCCGGGCAGCATCCCGAGCAGGCCCGACATGCCGCCCATCTTCTGCATCTGCTGGAGCTGGTCGCGCAGGTCCTCGAGGTCGAACGCGCCCTTGCGCATGCGCTCGGCCGTGCGCGCGGCCTTCTCGGCGTCGATCGTGGCGGCGGCCTTCTCGACGAGCGAGACGATGTCGCCCATGCCGAGGATGCGGTCGGCGATGCGCGCGGGATGGAAATCCTCGAGCGCGTCGAGCTTCTCGCCGGTGCCGATGAGCTTGATCGGCTTGCCGGTGACCGCGCGCATCGAAAGCGCGGCGCCGCCGCGGCCGTCGCCGTCGACGCGGGTGAGCACGATGCCGGTGAGCCCGACGCGCTCGTCGAACGCGCGCGCGAGATTGACGGCGTCCTGGCCGGTGAGGCTGTCGGCGACGAGCAGCACTTCGTGCGGGCTCGCCGCGCGCTTCACCTCGGCGGCCTCGGCCATCATGGCTTCGTCGAGCGTGATGCGGCCGGCGGTGTCGAGCAGCACGACGTCGTAACCGCCGAGCCGGGCGGCGTCGAGCGAGCGCCGCGCGATCTGCACCGGGCTCTGCCCGGCGACGATCGGCAGCGTGTCGACCCCGACCTGCGTGCCCAGAACCGCGAGCTGTTCCATGGCGGCCGGGCGGCGCGTGTCGAGCGAGGCCATCAGGACCTTGCGCTTGCCCTGCTCGGTGAGACGCTTGGCGAGCTTCGCGGTCGTCGTCGTCTTGCCCGAGCCCTGCAGGCCGACCATCATGATCGGCACCGGCGCCGGCGCGTTGAGATCGATAGGCTCGCCGTTCGCGCCGAGCATCTCGACCAGCTGGTCGTGCACGATCTTCACGACCATCTGGCCGGGCGTCACCGACTTGATGACCTCGACCCCGACCGCGCGCTCGCGCAGCCTGTCGACGAAGGCGCGCACGACCTCGAGCGCGACGTCGGCCTCGAGCAGCGCGCGGCGCACCTCGCGCGAGGCGGCATCGACGTCGGTCGCGCTGAGCGCGCCGCGGCGCGTCAGGCGGTCGAGAATACCGGAGAGCTTTTCCGAAAGACCATCGAACATGCGTATGTTCCGAGCACCTCGGAGATCGGGCCAGCTACCTGGTCGTCGTCCATCTAGTCATCGTGTCGTCGTTCCGCCTCGCGACCGTGCCGCGACACGGGAGCCCACGACCCCCAAACGACGATGGCGCCCGAGGGCGCATCGCGCTGTCGGGCGTTGGCCTCCGGCCTCACCTGGACCGGTCGGCGGGTTCGATGTTCGGGCTCTGTCGAGAGCGGCCGGACACTAGAGGGAGGCGGCCCCGCAAGTCAACGCCGCCGGGGGCGGCCCCGTTTACCTTACCGCGACACCGTCGCCGGTCCGGAACCGCTCCGACGCCCCTACTTCAGCGGCACGTAGACCTCGATGACCAGCTTGTCCTCCGGGGTGGTCAACGGGTCGGTCACATACTGCTCGACGAACAGGTCCCGGGCGTCGAGGTTTTTTTCGTCGAGGTAGTTGGTGATCGCCTCGTAGGTCGAATCCATCGAGTCGTAGGACCCGTGGTGAACGAACTTGAGCGCCCTCCCGGTCGGCGATTCACCGACCGTCAGATCGCCCTGCGGCGGGTTCTTCGGTGTTTCGGCAATCGGCACGGCGGCCTGGAACTGGAAGCCGGTGTCGTCCGTCGCCGTGTAGATGGTCATCGGCGGCCCCGCCGGCTTGATGCCCTGCTTGTCGAGGAAGCCGTAGACGGTCTTGAAGGCGTCCACGATGGTGTCGAAGGCCGAATCCCAATTGCCCGATCCTTTGAACATCAAGACCGTCTTCGGCGTGAGCGTGATCTCCTGGCCGAAGACGTCGGCCCCGGGAGCGGGTTGCGCGGCGGGCGGCTGGGTCCCAGGCGACTGCGCGGCAGGCGGCGGCTGTCCGGCGTCGGGCGGCTGCCCCGGGGTCGCGGACGCCGGCGGCGATTTTGATTCCTGCGCGGACAACAGCTTGGGCCCGGTGAACACGAGGGCCAGGGCGGCGATCGCGCTCGCCATGACCTTGCGGGGGCAGGACATCGGAATTCTCCTGACTGGGAGCCCTCGAGGCTCGGCACGCCGGCGGTTTGACACCTCGCGCGAACCTCTGGGCTTTTAGCATGCCGGCTGGCCGGCCGGGATCGCAAATCGAGGACGGACACGGGGTTTGCGCCGACTCGCCAATGAGCCGGCTTTGACCATATAAATCGGGCGGTACGGAGATGAAGATGAGCGGATTGGCGGGCCACGCGTTCGTGAAGATGAACGGTCTCGGCAACGAGATCGTCGTGGTCGACATGCGCGCAAGGCCGGCCGCGATCACCGCCCGGGAGGCGCGGGCGGCCGCCACGCCGGAGGGCGCGCCCTACGACCAGATGATGGCGCTCTATCCCCCGCGCACGCCCGGCACCGACGCCTTCGTGCGCATCTTCAACAACGACGGCTCGGAATCCGGCGCCTGCGGCAACGGCATGCGCTGTGTCGCCGAATTGTTGTTCCGCGAGACCGGCAAGTCGGCTCTGACGTTCGAGACGACCGCCGGGATCGCCAACTGCTGGCGCGGCGAACGTCCGCTCGTCTCCACCGTCGACATGGGGGTGCCGCGCTTCGCCTGGAACGAGATTCCGCTGGCGGAGGAATTCCGCGATACGCGGGCGATCGAGCTGCAGATCGGACCGATCGACAGGCCGATCCTGCATTCGCCCTCGGTGGTGAACATGGGCAATCCGCACGCGATCTTCTGGGTCGACGACGTCAACGCCTACGACCTCGGCAAGATCGGGCCGCTGCTCGAGAACCACCCGATCTTTCCCCAGCGCGCCAACATCTCGCTCGTCGCCGTCAAGGCACGCGATCATCTCGTGGTACGCACCTGGGAGCGCGGCGCGGGCCTCACCCGGGCGTGCGGCTCCGCCGCCTGCGCGGCCACGGTCGCCGCCGCCCGCACGCAGCGCGCCGACCGCAAGGTCACGGCGACGCTGCCGGGCGGCGACCTCGTGGTCGAATGGCGCCAGGACGGTCACGTGCTGATGACCGGGCCGGTCGAATACGAATACGAGGGCCACTTCGACCCCGCGCTGTTCGCGGCGCCCGGCGCGGCCTGATCCGCATGGCGATCGACGTCCTCACCTTCGGCTGCCGGCTCAACGCCTACGAGTCGGAAGTGATCCGCCGCGAGGCCGAGGCCGCCGGCCTCGATGAGGTCGTGGTGGTCAACACCTGCGCGGTCACCGGCGAGGCCGTGCGCCAGGCGCGCCAGACGATCCGCAAGCTCCGGCGCGAGCGGCCGCGCGCGCGCATCGTCGTCACCGGCTGCGCGGCGCAGACCGAGCCCGACACCTTCGCCCGCATGGACGAGGTCGATCGCGTCCTCGGCAACGAGGAGAAGCTGCGCGCCGAGACCTGGACCGACACGCAGCGCGTGTTCGAACGCGCGCCGGCGTTCGGTCTCGACGCCGAGGAGAAGGTCGTCGTCAACGACATCATGGCGGTCAGGGAAACCGCCGCCCACCTGATCGACGGGATCGAGGGTCGCGCGCGCGCTTTCGTGCAGGTGCAGAACGGCTGCGACCACCGCTGCACGTTCTGCATCATTCCGTTCGGACGCGGCAATTCGCGCTCGGTGCCGATGGGCGAAGTCGTCGCGCAGGTGCGCCGGCTGGTCGAGAACGGCTACCGGGAGATCGTGCTCACTGGCGTCGATCTCACGAGCTACGGATCGAACCTGCCGGGCAGGCCGAAGCTCGGCGCGCTCGTGAAGCAGATCCTCAGGCACGTGCCCGACCTCGCGCGCCTGCGGCTCTCCTCGATCGATTCGGTCGAGGCCGACGAGGACCTGCTCGACGCCTTCGCAAGCGAGGCGCGGCTGATGCCGCATCTGCATCTCTCGCTGCAGGCGGGCGACGACCTCATCCTCAGGCGCATGAAGCGGCGGCACTCGCGCGCCGATGCGATCGCGTTCTGCGAACGGGTGCGGCGGCTGCGGCCCGACGTCGTGTTCGGCGGCGACATCATCGCGGGCTTTCCGACCGAGACCGAGGACATGTTCCGTCGTTCGCTCGATCTCGTCGACGAATGCGGCCTCGTCCACCTGCACGTGTTTCCGTTCTCGCCGCGCCCCGGCACGCCGGCGGCACGCATGCCTCAGGTCGCGCGTGCGCTCGTCAAGGAGCGCGCCCGGCGCCTGCGCCGGAAGGGGCAGGCGGCGTTGCTCCGTCATCTGCAGGATCAGGTCGGCGCCACGCGCCGCGTGCTCAGCGAAACGCGCGACCTCGGCCGCACCGAGCACTTCACGCCGGTGCGTCTCTCCGCCGCCGGGCCCGGGCTGCTGCTCGATGTCGCCATCGCGGCGCACGACGGCCGGCGGCTGATCGCGGCTTGAATTTTTCTGCGGAGGTCCGCACCCCTCGCCGATCGCAGAATGCGCGGCGACGTCACGCCGTCTCGGCAATCGAGGCCTCGCGCCAGCCGAGCGCCCACAGGGGCTCGCGCATGTGCGGCGGCAGCGGCGCGGTGACGCG
>CAZIGW010000163.1:0-15047 GCA_964538565.1 uncultured Hyphomicrobiales bacterium
AGATCGCGCAGGCGCCGAGGTTCGAGATCACCAGTCCGCCGGGCAGGCGATAGAGCCAGCGGTCGAGCGCCTCGTAGAGGTCCTTGCCGGCCGGCGAGGAGCCGATCGCCGCCCCCATCATGACGAACATCGGAATGGAGACGAGGGTGAAGTCGTTCAGGCCGGCGTAGAACGTCTCCGCCGCGGCATGGAGGCCGTCGAAGCCCTGGAAGGCGACGAGAAAGACGAGGGAAACCGCCCCCAGTCCGAAGGCCACCGGCGCACCCGAGAGGAGGACGATCAGTGTGACGACCAGAACGATGAGGCCTTGGGTCATCGGGCTCATGCCGCATCCTCTCGTTTCGGCGTCATACCGAACGGCGGCTCACGCCCGCGAACCAGGTTTATCAGGTCTGCAACGCATTGAAGGCTGAGAATGCCGAGGCCGATCGGCATCGAACCGTAGGGGATCCACAATCTGGCGCGCCACATCGTGTCGGAGACCCACCTGTTGTCCCACGCCTCTTTCCAGAACAGGAACGTGAGGATCGTCATGGCGAGCGCGAAGAACAGGGTCATCAGCCCCGAGACGAGCGCGAGGCGGAATCGCGACTGCTCGCCTACATAGTGAGGCAGGACATCGACGTTGACGTGGCCGCGCGTCATCAGCACGTAGGGGCTGCCGATGAATGTCGCCCCGATAAGGCTGTAGATGACGAAGTCCGTCTGCCAGATCGTTGTCTGGTTGAGCACGTAGCGCACGAACACCATCTGGCAGACGACTGCGACGCCGGAGGCGATCAGTGCACCGGCGATGACGCCGCACACTTGGGAGACCAGGCGAACGGCGGAAATGAAGCGATCCATGGGGATGCCCTGAAACTACTCGCGTGGCAGCGGTAAGAACGTACGCCCGGCCGGCCCGTACGAGCCGACCGGGCGTGCGCGCATGGGCTTCGTCACTTCACCGCGAGCGCTTCGTCGATCAGCTGCTTGCCGTCGGAGACGTCCTTGGCGAATTCCTCATAGGAGCTCTTGCGGGCAACCGCGATCCACGCGTCGTATTCCGCCGGCGTCATGGTCACGACTTCGACGTTGTTCTTCTTGAACGCCGCGACCATCTCCTCGTCGAGCTTCGGGGCCGCCTTGGCGAAGAACTCCTCGGACTTCTTGCCGGCCTTGAGCAGCGCCTCCTGCTGCGGCTTGCTGAGCCTGTCGAAGTTCTTCTTCGACATCAGCACCGGCTCGTACATGAACCACAGCGCGTTGTCGCCCGGCGCCGTGATGCATTTCACCTGCTCGTAGATCCGGAAGGAGACGAAGCTGCCCGTGCTGGTGTCGGTCGCGTCGGCGACGCCCGTCTGCAGGGCGTTGTAGACCTCGTTGCTCGGAATGTTGACGATCGAGGCGCCGGCGGCCTGCCACATGGCGGCGAAGGTCGGACCGGCGGACCGGACCTTGAGCCCCTTGATGTCGTCGGGCTTGCGGATGCAGCCCTTCTTCGATGCGACGGCACCCGCGAGCCAGGCATCCGCCAACACCTTCACCCCCGCCTTCTCGATCTTCGCCTTGATGTCCTTCATGAACGGCGAGTTGTTCAGGCGGCTGGCGCGCTCGTGGTTGCGCACGAGGCCCGGCATCAGCGTGGCGCCGAAGGCCCGCACCTTGCCGCTCGCGTAATCGAGCGGGAACGACGAGATGTCGAGCTGGCCGTTGACCATCGCGTTCCACTGCTCGTTCGGCTTGAACAGGGAGGCGCCGGGATAGACCTGGATCTCGAGGCCGACATTCGCGGCCTTGGTCTCCCGCGCGATGATCTGCACCATCTCATCGCGGGCATCTCCCTTTCCGCCGGGAAACTGGTGCGACGCCTTGAGCACCGTCTGCGCGTTCGCCGCGCCGGAGAGCGCCACCGCGACGGCGGCGCCAGCCAGAATTCCGAACCCGTACCTCATCCGTTCCTCCCTGGTCGATTATCTTGAAAAGGGGAGACCGGCCGCATGGAACGGCACAAATCCCCCCTTGTCAAAGCGCCAGATGACCGCGTCGCGCAGCCGCCGGCACCCGGTCGAACCGGGCCGCGCCATGACGGTTTCGCGTAGTTCCATAACCCCAAAGGCCCCTTCCGCAATCCAACGAAAGAAGCAGTCAAGGTGGTTTCCGATGCGCAATCCGAAGTGGGCCTTGCCGGGAATGCGGGTGGTGCTCGGCCCCCGCCTCGTGTAGCAAGCCGGCTGCGAACACAGACCGTCCCGATTGCTCAGACCCGATGATGAGAGCACCCAACCCGGATGAAGGCGGCGCGGCGTCGGTCGGGCGCCTCCTGACCTGCGTGGCGCTGCTGTGGCTCGCCGGCATCGGCCTGCGCCTGACGATCCTCGCCGTTCCGCCGGTCATTCCGCTGATCCACGACGACCTGCGCATGTCGGCGACCGAGGTCGGGGTCCTGACGGGCCTGCCCTCGGTCCTGTTCGCGTTCGCGGCGGTCCCGGGCTCCCTGCTGATTGCGCGCTTCGGCGCGCTTTCGACGCTCGTTACCGGCCTGTTGGCGACCGCCGCGGGCTCGGCGCTGCGCGGCGCGGCGCCCGGCGTCGTGCTGCTCGACGCCGCAACCATCGTGACCGGCTTCGGCGTCGCGGTGATGCAGCCCGCGCTGCCGCCGCTCGTGCGCGCCTGGCTCCCCGACCGGATCGGATTCGGCACCGCCGTCTACACCAACGGACTGCTGGTCGGCGAGATCCTGCCGGTCGCGCTCGCCTTGCCGGTGGTCCTGCCGCTGGTGGGGGGAAGCTGGCGGCTCGGCTTCGTGGTCTGGGCCGTGCCCGTGGTCGTGATCGCGCTCGCGGTCCTGGCGCTCGCGCCACGGCCGGCCGCGACCGGCAACGGCGCGATGACGGTCGCGCGGCGCTGGTGGCCCGATTGGCGCAGCAGCCTCCTGTGGCGGCTCGGGTTGATGCTCGGCAGCGTCAACGCGACGTACTTCGCCACCAACGCGTTCCTGCCCGACTATCTCCACCACATCGGCCGCCCCGACCTCGTCAGCCCCGCGCTCACCGCGCTCAACGCCGGCCAGCTTCCGGCGTCGTTTCTGCTGCTGGCGGTCGCCGGACGGCTCGAGCGCCACGCCTGGCCCTACGTCGGCTGCGGGGTGCTGTCGCTCGCCGCGGTGCTCGGCATCATCTTCGGCTCGGGCGTCGTGATCGTCGCCTCGTCCGCCCTCCTGGGTTTCGCGGCCGCGGCGACGCTCGTGCTCATGCTGGCGCTGCCGCCGTTGCTCAGCGACCCCGAGGACGTGCACCGCCTGTCGGCCGCGATGTTCACCGTCAGCTATTCGTGTGCGGTGATCATCCCGATCATCAGCGGCCTGCTGTGGGATCTCACCGGGGTCCCGGCCGCCGCCTTCGTGCCCATCGGCCTTTCGACCTTCCTGCTCATGGGATTTGCCGCCACGATCGACTTCGCCGCGCATGCGGCGCCGTCGGGCGCCACACCCCCGGCTCAGAAGCCATAGAGGACGCGCGGATTGTCGACCAGGATGCGCGTACGCGTCGCAGCATCCGGAACCCACTCCTGCAGACAGTCGAGCGTGTCGGTCGAGTTCGGCATCGGGCCTTTCAGGTCGACGTGCGGCCAGTCGCTGCCCCAGACGAGGCGATCGGGGCGCGTTTCGACGAGGGCGCGCGCGAGCGGCGCGACGTTGCGCCAGGGCGGCGGCTCGGTGGAGACCCGGTAGCCGCCCGAAAGCTTGGCCCAGCAACGGCCGGCCGCCACGAGTGCGCAGAGCGCACGAAAATCCGGCTGGTCGACGCCACGTCCGACCGGCAGGCTGGCGAAATGCGCGATCACGAGGTCGACGGCGAATTCGCGCAAGATCGGCAGGGCGGGCGCGAGGACCTCGTCCATGCCGGCGCGCACCACGTGGAATTCGACGTGCCAGCCGAGCGGCGCAAGCCGCCGCGTGAAGCGCGCGATGTCGGCGAACGCCGGCCCGTTCGGACCGACGGCGAAGCGCGCGCCGCGCGCCCCCGCGGCATGCAGCCGTTTCAACGCGTCGTCCGGAATGTCCATCGGCACCGCCACCACGGCCCGGGCGGGCCGCCCCAGTTCGGCAATCGCGTCGAGCTGGCGCCGGTTGTCGAATCCGTAGTGGCTCGGCTGGACGATCACAAGCCGCTCGATGCCGAGCGTGTCATGGAGATGCCGGCAGGCCGCCGGCAGCGCATCGGGCACGTCGAAGCGCCGCTTCGGCGACGGCGGGTATTCGGGCTCGGGCCCGTAGATGTGGAAGTGGCAATCCGTCGCCCCGGCGGGACATCGCTGCGCCGGCGGGCGCGGATTGGCATTCGGCGGGCGGGACATGTCGAGCATGCCGGTTGTACCTCGCTCGGGAATCCTGACGGTCCTGTACGCTCTGGCGCGATCGCCGCACCCGCTGCGGCGGCTCGATCGAAGCGTGCATTTACTCTAAGCTGCCGGCGCGTCAATCGGGGACAACGAAGGCACGCAGACCAAGCGCTGCCTGCCGGGGAGGAATGCAATGCTCGACACGGTGAAGCCGCAGCGCTTCAACGCCTATGACCGTCCGCACGCGGACCTGCGGGAATTCATCGCGCGCGCGGAAGCCGCCGGCGAGCTTCTTCGCATCAAGGGCGCCGACTGGAATCTCGAGATGGGTGCGCTCGCCGAGATCGTCTACCACGCGCGGCCCGAGCCGCCCGCCATCCTGTTCGAGGACGTTCCGGGCTACCCCAAGGGCATGCGGCTTCTGTCGGGCGCGACCAACTCCTCCAGGCGGCTCGCCATCACGCTCGGCCTGCCGGTGCCGAACGGTCCGCTCGACGTGGTGCGCGCCTATCGCGACCGCATGAAGGTGCACCGGCCGATCCCGCCGCAGGTGGTGAGCAGCGGGCCGGTGCTGGAAAACGTCGAGCGCGACGAGGCGGTCGATCTTCTCAAGTTTCCGGTGCCGCGCCTGCACGAACTCGACGGCGGCCGCTACATCGGCACGGACGATCTCGTGGTGACGCGCGATCCCGACGACGGCTGGGTCAACGGCGCGACCTACCGCTGCATGGTGCAGGACCGCAACCACGTGACCATCTGGATGTCGCCGGGGAAACACGGACGGCAGATCCGCGAGAAGTATTTCCGCGCCGGCAAGTCCTGTCCGGTGGTCATCAGTTGCGGCCACGATCCGCTGCTGTTTCTCGCTGGCGGCAACGAGCTGAAGTTCGGGTTGTCGGAATACGACTACGCCGGCGGCCACCGCGGCCTCCCCTACGACGTGGTGCTGAGCGAGCTGCACGGCCTGCCGATGCCGGCGCACGCCGAGATCGTGCTCGAGGGCGAGATGGTGCCGGGCGTCACCGCGAAGGAAGGGCCGTTCGGCGAATTCACCGGCTATTACGCCAGCAGCCCCAGCGAACAGCCGGTCGTTCATGTCAGGCGCGTCTACCACCGCGCCGATCCGATCCTCTCGATCGCCTCGCCGATGCGCCCGCCGTCGGACTTCTCCTTCAGCAAGTGCGTGATGAAGGCGGGCATGATCTGGGACGAGGTCGAGCGCGCCGGGCTTTCGGGCGTCACGGGCGTCTGGTGCCACGAGGCCGGTGGCGCGCGCATGTTCAACGTGATCGCCATCAAGCAGGCCTATCCGGGGCACGCGCGGCAGGCCGGCATGCTGGCGGCGAGCTGCCAGTCGGGCTCCTATCTCGGACGCTTCGTGGTCGTGGTCGACGAGGACGTCGATCCGACCGACCTGTTCGACGTGCTGTGGGCGATGTGCACGCGCTGCGACCCGGCAAACGACATCGAGTTCATGCGCCGCGCCTGGAGCGGCCCGCTCGATCCGATCCTCGACCGGGCGAGCTCGACCAACTCGCGGGCGATCATCGACGCCTGCCGGCCGTTCGAGCGGCTCGCCGATTTCCCGACCGTCGCGCGCGCGAGCCCCGAGCTGTTGCGGCGGGTGCGTGAGAAATTCGCGCACGTGCTCGGCGACAAGGTTCTTGGCGACTTGTCCCGTCCGTAGCGGATTCACGTTGATGCAGGTCAAGGACGCGCGCGAGCGGCGGGCCAGACTGATGCCTGCGCCAGCCGCGACGACTCGTCCAACGTCTCGCAGGGTCTGGTCTGCGCGACGGTCGCGGCATGGCGGCGCGTGTCCCGAAACCGGAAGGAGCCGTGTGATGACCCCTAATGTCGGACCGATCGATCGCGCCATTCGCGCCATCGTCGGCCTTCTGCTCATCGCCTACGCCATCCCGATCGGGTTTCCCGAGACCGGATGGAACTGGGTCGGCTGGATCGGAATCGTGCCGCTCTTGACCGCCATCGTCGGATTCTGTCCGGCCTACACGGTCTTCGGACTGTCAACCTGTTCGACCCAGCGGCAGACATCCTGATCCCGCCCCGGGCCGGACCGGCCCCGCGCAACTCCTGCGGGTGACGATCGCCCGCAGGAACGCGTCGCAATTGAAGACCTCGAGCGCAGTCCGGTCGCACCGGTTGCGCGCCTGCCGGTGTCGATTAACCGCAGAATTACCTTTGTGTTTCAGACTCGCTGCGCCTCCGTGGTGATGCGCGACCGGCGCTGCGGTCTGTGTCCCGAGGCTCTCTTCGGTTCCTGCCCGAGCCCACCCGGCGCTCCAGAAAAATTCGAGCGGAGACTTGCGAATGGCGACAACGGTTGCCGCGAACGACGGCCGCGACGACATCAAAGTCAAGCACACGTTCTATCTGCTCGACGGCGCGACCTTGTCCGACCTTGCGGATGCCTGGAAGCTCGTCGAACCCGACATGGCGGCCATCATCGCGCGGTTCTATGCACATGCCGGACGCTTTCCCTTCCTGGCGGAAAAGGTCGCAAACCAGGTCGACCGCTTGAGCAAGGCGCAGTTGCGCCACTGGCAGGCGCTGTTCAGCGGACGGTTCGACGAGACCTATGTGGCCTCGGCGCGGGCGATCGGGCTTGCCCACGTGCGGGCCGGCCTCGAGCCAGGCTGGTATATCGGCGGCTATGCCACCATTCTGGACGGCATCATCGAATCGATCGGACGCCGTAACCGATTCAGGCCGGCCAGAACCGCGCGCCTCATTGCCGCCGTGAGTCGCGTGGTGATGCTCGACATGGACACGGCCATTACCGTCTATCACGAGGAGATGCTCAACGGCGCCGAGGCGCGCCGCCGCGAGCTTCAGGCCGCGGTCGAGGACTTCGAAGCGAAGCTCGGCCAGGCGCTCGCGGCCGTCGGCGCCGCCGCAACCAAGCTCAGGACATCCTCGAACGACCTCGCTGCCACCGCCAAGGGCAACGCCGAGAAGGCAAGCAATGTGGTACGGATCGCGGACGAGACGCGCAGCACGTCCGGGGACGGCGCGGCGGCGGTCGATCAGATGACGGCCGCGATCTCGGCCATCTCCGCGCATGCGGGGCGCTCGGTCGCGGCGGCCGAGAAGGCCGTCGCCGACGCAGAGCATGCCAACGGCTCCGTGCACGGGCTCGCCGAGGCGGCCGAACGTATCGGCTCCGTGGTCGGCTTGATTTCCGATATCGCGGCGCAAACCAACCTGCTCGCCCTCAATGCCACCATCGAGGCCGCGCGGGCGGGTGACGCCGGTAAGGGCTTCGGGGTCGTGGCGACGGAGGTCAAATCGCTCGCGAGCCAGACCGCAAAGGCCACGGAAGAGATTTCCAAACAGATCGAAGCCATCCAGGAGGCGACCCAGCGGGCCGTCCAGGACATCGAGGGAATCGGTTCGACCATCGGCGAACTCGCCACCGGCGCCAAGGCGATCGCCCAGTCGGTCAGCGCGCAGGAGCAGGCGGCGCGGAAGATCACCCTTACCGTGCAGGCGACCGCGACCAACGCGAACGCGGTGTCCGCGGCCGTTGTCCATATCCGCGAGGCCAACGACAAAACGCTGGCGACCGCCCGTGACGTCGCCGATACCGCCATCGACCTCGTCGACGCCGAGCAGCGGGTCGCTGACGACACACGGAAATTCTTCGCCAAGGTGTTGGCACACTAGGACGCGTCCCGAACTCGCGAGATCGGGAAGCACGGCCCGGATTCCGTATCTGGTCGCAGTTTCTGCGGCCAACCGGCGTGGTCTCGCCGGACAACGCTCCGAGCTCGCACCTCGGCGCACGCCGGAGACCGCCGTCGCGACACAACGTGCTTTTCGGTCGGCACGTCGCGGCCCGGATCCGGAACCTTTGCGGCGTCCGGACATTCCCGTCTCATGGATGAAGCGCCGATCAGAACCTTGAAGGCCCTGCGCACCGCCGAGGCGGAGTGCCGGCGCTGCCCACTCTACCGCGACGCCACGCAGGTGGTGCCGGGCGAAGGCGCGGCGCGCGCGCATCTGATGCTCGTCGGCGAACAGCCGGGCGATCAGGAGGACATGCAAGGACATCCCTTCGTCGGGCCGGCCGGCCGCGTGCTCGACCGGGCGATCCTCGATGCCGGGCTGAGGCGCGAAGACATCTTCGTCACCAACGCGGTGAAGCATTTCAAGCACGAGATGCGCGGCAAGCGCCGGCTGCACAAGCGGCCGAACGCTTACGAGATCGACCGCTGCCGCTGGTGGCTCGACCTCGAGCGCGCCATCGTCAAGCCGGCCATCACCGTCGCGCTCGGAGCGACGGCGGCGCGCGGCCTGCTCGGCCGCACCGTCACGATCTCCAGGACGCGCGGCCAAATGATCGAGCAGGCAGGCGAACGCCTGCTCGTCACCATTCACCCCTCCTATCTGCTGCGTATCGAGGATCACGACGACAAGGTGCGCGAATACGAGCTGTTCGTTCGCGATCTTCGCGTCTGCACGCGATTCCTGCGCGCCGCCGCGTAGCCCGAGCGGCTGCGCCTTCCGCCGATCCGGCGAGCCTCCGCAACGGGCGTTTTCCTTCTGACGAGCGCTTGCTCGTGTAAGGGAGATGCGTGTGTCGGCCTGTGAAATGCTGCGTGCGTCACCGCGTTGTGCGGATCGCTCTGGCGGCATGGCGGACGATCAACTAACATCCCGGCCTACGCTCGCCTGAGACCAACAGAAGAAGCGTTCGGGAGGGACCCCATGAAGATCGGGCCGATGGCCGTGTGCCTTGCCGCCTGCGCGGCGCCGTTTCTTGCTGCAACTGCGAACGCGCAAGGCGCGCCGCCGGCCGCCGCCAGCCAGCACCCCGGCCGCGTGGTGCTGATGAGCAAGTGCTTCCAGTGCCACAACGACGCGATGTGGCGCGACCAGCGCCAGGATCGACGCGCCTGGGAGGCGACGCTCTATCGCATGGTGGGTCGGGGCGGCCTGTGGACGTCCGACGAGATCGCCTCCATGGCCGACTATCTGGCCACCGATTTCGGTCCCAACGCCAAGCCGGCCGCGGCGAAGTGAGCCTGCGCGCTCAATCGCGCACCCCGGAAAAGGCCTTGAATTCGAGGGAGGAAAACGATGAGGGAACTGGTCGTCCGCTATCTGTCGAAGTCCATTTCCCGGCGCGGCTTTCTCGACGGTCTCACCAAGACCGGCATTTCGCTCGCCGCCGCCGAATCCGTCCTGAGCTCGGTCGCCTCCGTCGCCTCGGCGCAGACCGCCCCGTCGGCAGCCACGCCGCCGGCCGCGGCCGCCGCTCCGGCCGCAACCGTGCCGGCCACCGCCAGCTCCGGCGTCGCCGCCGTGAAGAGCTTTCAGGGTACCGGCGGCGCCTGCTTCGCCGAGCAGCTCATCGCCTCGGGCGTCAAATACGTCTTCGGCAATTCGGCGAGCGAGGACGCGCAGTTCTACGAGGCATTGGTCGACCGGCCGCAGCTCAAATACATCCTCACCCCGCACGAGGGGCCCGGTGCCGCCATGGCGGCCGGCTACGTGAAGGCTTCGGGCGAGCCGGCGATCGTCATGCAGGCGGGCGTCGTCGGCATGGTCAACGCCATGGGACAGATGTTCAACGCCTTCAAGGAGCAGACGCCGCTCGTCTTCTACGCCTACCGGACCGATCAATCGCGGCGCGCCGGACGCGACGGCTTCGAGGAAGTCGTCTACCAGGAGCAGATGGTCCAGCCGATCACCAAGTACACCTGGCTGGCGCGCCGGCCCGACATGATCCCCGAGACCGTGCGCCGCGCCTTCAAGGCCGCATGGACGCCGCCCTTCGGCCCGGCCTACGTTTCGTGGCATTCTGACTACAACAACGACAAGGTCCGCACCGAGATCATCGCGCAGGACCAGTTCGACCCGCGCATGCGCGTGCGGCCGAACCCGGACGAGGTGCAGCGCGCGGCGAAGCTTCTCGTCGAAGCCAAGATGCCGCTGCTGATCGTCGGCGACGAGATCTACAAGGCGAAGGCGGCGGCCAAGACGGTGAAGCTCGCCGAGCTGCTCGGCATGCCGGTCACGCAGGTGCGCCAGCTCTACGCCAACTTCCCGCAGAACCATCCGCTGTGGGTGGGCGGCACGCCGACCGTCAACCTGCGCTCGCTGACCTTCCCGAAGAATCCGGACCTCGTCATCGCGATCGGCAACAAGCTCCAGCACAACGGTCCGGCCCCGATTGTGCCGCGCGGTCCGAAGTTCATCGACATGCGCATCGACGCCGCCAACATGGGCAACGTCATGCTCACCGAGGTGCCGCTCGTCGCCGACGTCGGCTTGGGGCTCGACGACCTGATCCAGGCCATCGAGGGCATGATGACGCCGGCGCTCAAGCAGAAGGCGGCCGAGCGCGCGGCCGAGGTGAAGAAATTCGGCGACAGCGCGCGCGCCATGCGCGCCGGCATCGTCAACAGTCCGGACTGGGATTCGAGCCCGCTGATCGCCGATCG
This sequence comes from uncultured Hyphomicrobiales bacterium, assembly GCA_964538565.1. Classification (GTDB taxonomy): domain Bacteria; phylum Pseudomonadota; class Alphaproteobacteria; order Rhizobiales; family Xanthobacteraceae; genus CAYVBN01. The sequence continues at coordinate 10,794 of CAZIGW010000163.1, forward strand.
GGTGACCTGGGAGGTGGCGCACTTCGCCGATCCGGACGCCATCATCGTGCACGAGGCCGGCTCGGTCGCCATGCACAGCTTCAACTTCAATCCGATCGGCGGACGCGAGCTGTTCTACTACTACGGCTCGCACCTCGGCTCCGGCGTCGGCACCGCCGCGGGCGTCAAGCTGGCGCGGCCGAATCAGCAGGTGATCTGCCTCGTCGGCGACGGCTCGTTCCTGTTCGGCCCGACCGCGCTGTGGAACATGGCGCGGCTCGAGCTGCCGGTGATCGTCGTCGTCTACAACAACCATGCCTACAGCGGCCCGCACTCGCGCGTCATCCAGCACGTGCCGGGCGGCCGCATGGTCGAGACCGGGCATTTCGTGCACGACTATCTCGGCAACCCCGATATCAGCATGGCCGATCTCGCCAAGGGCTTCGGGGTGGCGAGCGAGGTCGTCAACAGCCCGGCCGAGCTCAAGGCCGCGCTCGGGCGGGCGCGCACGCACACGGTGGAAGGCAAGCCGTATCTGCTCGACGTTCAGGTGGCGCGCAAGGGCGTCGCCTGGGCCGAGAAGCCGTGGATCCCGCCGATCCAGGTCGCCGCGCTGCGGCAGAAGAAGGTCTGAGCGGGAATTCGCAGCGGATGCAGGCCGGCAATTCCGGGACGCGCGCACGGATGTCGTGCCGTCTCCTCGGCCCGGCGCTCGCGCTCTGCGCCGGGCTCGCGGCGCAGACGGCGGCGGCCCAGGAACTTTCGCAGGATCAGATCGACATGGGGCACGATCTCTACGGAGAATTGTGCGCCACCTGCCACGGCCAGGACATGGTGAACGCCGGCACCGTCTCGTTCGATCTGCGCCGCTTCCCGAAGGACGATTTTGCGCGCTTCCGCAACTCGGTCCTGAACGGCAAGGGCCAGGGCATGCCGCCCTGGCGCGGCAAGATCAGCGACGACGACCTGACGATCCTGTGGGCCTATGTCCGCAGCGGCGGATAGCCCCTCCTCCGGCCGGCGGGGCTGGGCGTCCGGAAGCATGATCCGCCCGCGACGAGCGCGATCGCCATGGCGGGAACCGGCAGCGCGCGTCCGATGAAGGCCGCGGGTGCGTTCGCCATGGCCGCGATTGCCTCCGACAGGGCAACGCCGCGCGCAATGGTCATCGCCATGATTGGCACGGATCGGAACCCGGCCTCAGGTTGCGATCTGGGCGTCATCAATTCCCCTTTGCAGAGAAAGCGATCAATCGGGAGAACGGACCGGAGCGCCGCGGCGCCAAAGCAGCGCCCGGCTCGAGCAATCATGCGGACAAGGCCTCGATCGCGCGCAGCAGATCATCGGCGACGTTCAATCCCTCGCTCGCGGCACGCCGGCGCGAGGCAATCCGCCGGGTGCCCGGCAGGCGTGCGCCCGGCTGTTCCGCAACCGAAGCGGCCAGGACGGCGAAGCGCCGCAGCGCATCGGCACCTGCGAACGCGACCGGGTCGAGCGCCAGCAGGAGCTGGCCGGTACCGGGCGGCGCGCCTTGCGCGTCGAGAAACGAGGAGCTTTCGGCGGCGAAGTTCGCCCCGGCAAGGCCGGCGGCGAGCAGTTCCACCATCAGGGCGAGCGCGGTGCCCTTGGCCTCGCCGATCGGAATCATCGTTCCGCGCAGCGCGGCATCCGGATCCTGAGTCGGCTGCCCTTTCTCGTCGAGCGCCCAGCCTTGCGGAATGCGTTCGCCACGCTGCTTGGCGGCCAAGATGTTGCCGCGCGCCACCCTGGACAGCGAAAGATCGACGACGATCGGCGGCGCGCCCGCCACCGGGCAGGCAAAGCCGATCGGATTGGTGCCGAGCACCGGTGTCGAACCGCCCCAGGGCGCCATGGCGGCCGGCGTGTTGGCGAAGAGGATCGCCACAAGCCCCTGCTCCGCCAGGCATTCGGGTGCGCGTCCGGCCGCCCCGCAGTGGTGCGAGCGGCGGATCGCGGCCGCCGCAAGACCTTCCCGGCGCGCGACAGCCGGGAGCTCCGCGACAGCGAGATCGAGGGCCGGATAGGCAAAACCGTGCGCCGCATCGATCGCGAGCAGCGCGGGCCGCGGCGACACGGTGGCCGGCACCGCGAAGCCGTCGATTTTCCCGGCAATCGTCTGCGCCGCATAGCTCGGCAGCCGCGACAGCCCGTGTCCCTTGACGCCGTCGGCCTCGGCGGCGACGAGCGCGCGCGCCACGCTCGACGCGTTGGCCTCGCTCGTGCGGCAACGCATCAGAGTCGCAATCACGAGGCGCTCCGCCTCCGCGAGGGTGAGCCGCGCCATCCGGTCCCCGAGATCGCGGCAGGTCAGGCGCTGCGATAGAGCTTGGTGAGCACGAACTCGCGATGGCCGAGCGCTTCCGCCGCGGTGAGCCGCCCGTTCGCCGTGCGAAGCACCATCTCGATCAGCGCGTCGCCGGCGGCCGAGATCGTCATCTCGCGGCGCAGAATGCCGGACACGTCGAGATCGATGTGCTCGGACATCGTGCGCACCGTGCGCGGATTGCCGCTGATCTTGATGACCGGCAGGATCGGATTGCCGATGACGTTGCCCTGGCCGGTCGGGAAGGTGTGCACCACGTAGCCGGCCGCCGCCATCAGGGTCACGCATTCGGCGGCCGCCGAGGACGTGTCCATGTAGTAGAGGCCCGGGCCCTTCGTCGGCGTCTCGGCCGGCGCGAGCACGTCGATGTACTTGCAGGCCCGCCCGATCTTCTCGAGATTGCCGAGCGCCTTCTCCTCGATGGTGGTCAGGCCGCCCGCGATGTTTCCCTTGGTCGGCTGCGACTCCGAGAGGTCGTCGGTCTTGTGCGCCTGGATGACCTCGTCCTCATAGGCCTTCCACACCCGATACCATTTTTCGCCGATTTCGGGGCTTGCGGCGCGCGCCTTGGCGATGTGCTCGGCGCCGGTGATTTCCGAAGTCTCGCCGAAAACGCCGTGGATCCCCTGCGGAATGAGCTTGTCGTACATGTTGCCGACGGTCGGGCACGAGGCGAGGCCCGTGGTCGTGTCGCTCTCCCCGCACTTGGTCGAAACCCACAGCTCGGAAATGTCGCACTCCTCGCGCCGCTTCTCGGAGGCCCACTGCAGGTAGTCCTTGGCGACGCGCGAGGCCTTCGCGATCGTCATGAGGTCGCCGGTGCCCTCGATGCCGAAGCCGGTGACCGGCTTGCCGGTCGCCGCGATGCCGTCGACGACGCGCTTGGTCCAGCCGTCCTCAATGCCGATCACCACCGCGGCGGCGACGTTCGGATTGGCGCCGGTGCCGATGATGGTGCGGAAGAAAAGCTCGAGGTCCTCGCCGAACTGCAGTCGCCCGTAGGCGTGCGGAATGGCGAGCGTGCCCTTGATGTTGTTGGCGACCGCCTCGCAGGCGGCATTCGATAGATCGTCGAGCGGCAGAATGACGACGTGATTGCGCACGCCGACCCGCCCGTTCTCGCGCCGCCAGCCGAAGAACTTCATGTTCGATCTTCCGTTCGGTCCCGCCATGACGCTCACCACCGCTTGGTCTTGAGATTGTGCACGTGCACGTGTTCGCCGCGCGCGATGTCGGCCACGGCCCGGCCGATGTCCTGGCCGTACTTCCACACGGTCTCGCCCGCCTTGATGTCGGTGAGCGCGACCTTGTGGCCGATCGGCACGTCCATCTGCGCCTTGAGGGTAAAGGAGGAATCGTCCGCCGTGATGACGCACAACATCTCGGTGCCGGCCTTGAGGCCTTCCACCACCACGACTCCGACCGTGTCCTTCTTGTCGTGAACCAGAAGTTGCGGGATCGCCATGCGTCCCTCCTCCCCGAGTTGTTGCCTTTCGGTCTTCTATAAGACATAAGATAGACGAGTCCAAGGGGAAACGCGCCGGTGAACGAGATCGCACGCACCCAGCTCGCGGGCACACGGGCAACAGACCGGCAGACGCTCGGATTTCGTCCGCTCTACCGGCAGGTCCGCGACGTGCTGGTGCGGCGCATCGCGGAGGGAACCTGGCAGCCCGGACACGCGCTGCCGAGCGAGCCCGAGATCGCCGCCGATCTCGGAGTTTCGCAGGGCACGGTGCGCAAGGCGCTCGACGAGATGGAGGTCGAGAATCTCGTCGTGCGCCGGCAGGGCCGCGGCACCTACGTGGCGGGTCACGACGAGGCGCGCATCCTCTGTCAGTTCTTCAAGCTCACGCCGGACACGGGGCTGGTGGAATTTCCCGACAGCCGGATCATCGATGTCGAGGTCCGCGCCGCCGCCGCGCCGGAAG
>CAZIGW010000164.1:0-2598 GCA_964538565.1 uncultured Hyphomicrobiales bacterium
AACAAAGTCCGGACGTTCGTCGACTTCCTGGTCGAGCGGTATCGCGAAAAGAACGTCCTCGCCTCGGAGCCCAAGGTCCGCGTGACCGAAAGCGCCGACGCCAAGCGTTCGCTCTGACTTTCGTGCCCTGAAAGTTGCTGCATCAGCGGCGCGCGGCGCTGAGCAAAAGTATCTTTCATTCTCTGGAAGAGTGGCGTGAACCTGATGTATCACACGGCGGTCGAGAGGAAGTCCGCACGAGTCCCCATGAGACAGCGATCTTCATGAGTCAGCGAGTACTGTCCGTAGCCCTCTGTCTCTGCGCAGCAGCGCTGGCATCGTGCGCGCGCGAAGACGGCGCGTCATCGAACGAACTGATCGCGCAGACGACCGCCCCCGCTGCCTCGGCAAAAGAGCCGCAGCCCGGGCCCTACGACGCGCAGCAAGCGCGGCTCGAATGGCTGGCGCGCCCCGACGAGCCGACCGATGCACTCGGACCCGCGGGCGGAGACTGAGTCATGGGCCGAGAACGTGGCGGTCGCCGAGCGGCGATCAGGATGGGTGTGTGCGCGGCGCTCGCGCTCGTGCTCGCGTTCGTGGCGTTCACCGCGGAAGCCGCGGCTGGAATTCCGGCGAATGCGCACGAGCGTGAGTACGGCGCCGGATGGGAGTGCAATCGCGGCTACGTCCGTTCGCAGGATTCCTGCGTTCCGGTCGTCGTGCCTGCGCACGCGTACTTGTCGCCGTTCGGCTCGGATTGGATATGCGAGCGCGGCTACCGCCGCGCGGCCGGCACCTGCGTCGAAGTGAAAGTGCCGAAGGGCGCGCACCTCACCGATAGCACGACGGGCAAGGGCTGGGAGTGCGATCGCGGCTTCCGCGAAACGTCGCAGGGCTGCGAGCGCATCGTGGTGCCGGATCACGCTCTGCCCGTCTACAGCGGGTTCGGGCGGGGCTGGGTCTGCAAGCGCGGGTATCGCGCAGAAGGCAATCGATGCGTCGCGGTCCGTGTACCCGAGCACGGCTATCTCACCGCTTACGGAGACGACTGGCTGTGCATGCGCGGCTACGCCAAGTCGGGAAGCTCGTGCACGCCGGTCGCCGTGCCGGAGAATGGGCACATCGATGCTTCCGGCCACGGCTGGGAATGCGATCGGGGATATCGCGAGCAGGGGCAAACGTGCGTCGCGGTGGTCGCGCCCGAGCACGCCTACATCGTTTATGGCGGAAACTCGGACACATGGCAGTGCATGCGCGGCTACAAGCGCAAAGAGGACGCGTGCGTGCCGGTGATCGTGCCACCGAACGCGTATCTCACCGAGCAAGGCAATAGCTGGAAGTGCAACCGGGGCTACCGGCGAGTGGCCGACAGTTGCGTCGAGCTGCAGGTCCCCGAGAACGCGCACCTCGACTTTTCCGGCAACGATTGGGAATGCGATCGCGGCTTTCGCGAGCACGCCAAGCAGTGTGTCCCGCTCGAGCGAAGCGCCGGGCTGACCCGCGCTTCGCCTGATCCGCGCGCATCGCACGATCCGGACGAGTTGCTCGCGATGTTCGATGGCTGCGCATTTCGGCGCGAAGGCTCGGCCACCGCGAGGACGCATGCGCAACGCACGGAGCCCGCGCATGCGCAGCGGTCCGAGCGCCGGCGGAACCGCGCCGGGACCTCTCAACACCACACATGCGTCATCGCATAGCGCGAGCAAATCCCGGATGAATTCGCGTGTGCGCGGCGCCCGGCCGCGCGCACGCGCCTCGCGCTACCGCGCAGGCTCCACGCTGGCGGCGTGCTCGGTTGTCCCGTGGACCGGGCGAGTCGGAGCGTAGTAGCGAGCGGCAATCGCCGGCAGCACGGCGAGATTCAGCAACGTCGAGGAGACCAATCCGCCGAGAATCACGATCGCCATCGGCCCTTCGACTTCCCGTCCCGCCTCGCCACTTCCGAGCGCGAGAGGCAGCACGCCGAGCGCGGTCACGAGCGCCGTCATGAGAATGGGAGTGAGGCGCTCGCGCGCGCCGCGCCGCGCAAGCAAGGCGCTCCAGTCGCGTCCCTCCACGTCGGCCAGATGCTCGTAATGCGACAGCAGCATGATGCTGTTGCGAGCCGAAATGCCGAAGAGCGTCACGAGCCCCACGAGACTTCCGATCGACAACGCGGCTCCGGTCATCGCGATCGCGATCACCGCGCCGACCAGCGCGAACGGCGCATTGATGAGAATCAACGCCGTCGCTTTCCAGCTCCGAAACGCGAGCAGCAGAAGCACGATGATCACCGCGACGGCGACCGTACTGTGCAGCATCAAGTCGCGCGCAGCGGCGCTTGCAGCGGCCGCACTTCCGCCGAACTCCAGGTACACGTTCGGTGGCAGCTCGACGTCTCGCGCAAGCACGGCGCGCGCCTCGCGCACGAAGCCGGCGAGATCGCTGGTCCGTGGATTGAGCGTGACGACTTGCCGTCGCTGCCCGTGATCGTGCAGCACGTGCTCGCGGCCCCCTTCGAGACTGATGTCGGCGATGGCTCCGAGCGTGACGAGGCGCCCTGACGGGGCCCGCAATACGAGCGCGCGCACCGCTTCCGGATCGTGCCGCGAGGCTTCATCGAGAAGAACGCGCACGGCA
>CAZIGW010000165.1:0-3657 GCA_964538565.1 uncultured Hyphomicrobiales bacterium
CGCACAGGTACCGGAAATCTTTGCGCTCGCTCAGACGTTCTTGGGCACTGTCCCGGTCTCTAATCCTGTCGTTGTGGTTCCGCCAGCACCAGCACCAGTACATCATCGAGATATTACAGCACTACAGCGCGCGGTACGAACCGCACCAGACAATATTTGGGGGCCAGACACAGACAAGCGAGTCAACGCAGTTCGTAGTGCATCAAACTATGGCGGTGTCAAGTTTCCTTGGGGCGTGAAGTTCACTCAACAGGTCGTGGGGACAACGGCAGATGGTTTTTGGGGTCCTAAGTCTCGTGCGGCACATGACGCGACAACGGAGGCCGTACAGTCGGCTGTAGGGGCAACGGCTGATGGTGTCTGGGGCCCCAAGACTCAGGCCGCAGTTGATACGGCCCACAACGCAAGTAACCACACGGTTTAAGGAGAACCATGAACTTTCTAATTGATCTAATTCCTGCTGCTGCTCGTAAGTGGGTCTATGGCATTCTTTCGTTTGCCACTGCTGTATACGGCGTTTGGCAGGCGACGGACGGTAATTGGGCACAGTTTGCTGCTGGTGTTGTCACCGCACTGGTCAGTGCTCTGGCAACAGCCAACACCAATGTGCCTGAGCCTCCTGGCAAGCACGAAGCGTAAGTAGATCAAGCCCCGTGATCAAAAAGCGGGGCTTTTTCTATGCTACAGTGGACCCATTATGAACCTAGACGAGTTAAAAGAGAAGTGGCAAGACGTTCTCGACGTTGCCTATTCAGAAGATGATTGGCTGACGATCAACTTGGTAGAGGAATTTCTTGATGACCTCCGACATTGACCTCATTGATGAGGAACTGCTGCGCTATGCCGCGAGCGGTTACTCTGGACAGCAGATGGAACAGGCTACCGGTGTACCCGCGGCCACGGCCATCATCAAGGTCAAGGAACTGCTCAAGAGCAAGGACGTTTGGGACATTGCCGAACGTCGTGCCCTGCTCATTGATGACTTACTTCGGTTGAAGGATGATCTTCAGAAAAACTTGGACATTACTGACGCCAAGCACACAGAAACTTTAGTAAAGTTGCTGCGGGTTATCGGTGAGCGTCTGGACCAAGAGGCTAAGCACAGTGGTGAGGAACTGGACAAGTTGACGGCGCTTCAAGCGCAAAAATTACTCGGTCTATTTATTGCGGCAACGAATAAAGCCAAGGAACTTCTCCGTGACGAGTATCCTGACGTTGTTATGACCGACATTGAGCGTGCACTAGAGGCGGGACTAGCGTTTGCTGCGAGCGACACTCAATAGTGCCATAATGTATGGTACAGTAGTGGTATGAAAAATTGTTCTGTAGAGACATGTGAACGCCGTGCAGTCCGACATGGCTGGTGCAAGATGCACGCGGCAAGGTGGGATAGAACGGGTGACCCTGAAGGATTAATTCGCAGCGGAGGCTGGTATGAGCCTCTAGGAGACAAACTAAGACGGATTGGCTGGACAATAACGAGTAACGGCTGTTGGGAATGGAGGGGATATCGGACCAAACAGGGTTATGGTCAAATAGCAGTCCCTGGTACTCGAAAGTCCGTACCCGTACATCGGGTTGCATATGAGACGTGGATCGGTCCGATTCCCGACGATCAACCAATCGTACGTCACAAGTGTGACAATCCTCCGTGCATTAATCCTGAGCACCTTGAAATTGGGACACAGGCTGACAATGTACAAGATAAAGTTGTTCGTGGGAGATGTATCCGAGGTGAAAGTCTTTCTTGGGCTAAAATGACGGATGAAACTGTGTTAGAGATGCGACAAAAGTTTTCTTCTGGTATTTCACGGGCTATTCTAGCAAAACAATACGGTATTTCCTGGTCAATGGCCGATAAGATTTGTTCAGGAAAGAGTTGGACACACTTACTATGACCGAATTTATGTCTGCGGTAGACCAGACGCTCGCGGAACTAGAAAAGCGGCGACGCCTTGCCAGTTACCGCAACGACCCCGTGTTGTGGGCCAAGGAGCGTTTAGGAAAGCACCTGTGGAGCAAGCAGCAGGAAGTCGCCTACTCGGTTCGAGACAACCGTCGAACAGCGGTTCGTTCGTGTAACAACGCCGGAAAGACCGCTGTAGCAGGCGTCATCGGAGCGTGGTTCATTGATACCAACGATCCACACGATACTATCGTTGTCTGCACTGCACCGGCTTTCCCTCAGATCAAGACCAACCTATTCCATGAGTTCGCGGTCAATATGCGCGCGGCCGAGGATTTTGGTCTTCCGCTTCCTGGGTACCTGGCCGTGGGGGCTAACCTCGCAGAGTGGAAGATGCGTGATGGAACGCAACTTGCCCTGGGGCGTCGCCCTCCGGACAAGGACGCCATCACCACTCTACAGGGTATTCACCGTAAGAACATTCTGGTCATCATTGACGAGTCCGGTGGCGTGCCTCCCGATCTGTTCGTGGCTGCTGAGCGTATCACTACAACGGGCAATGCACGAATCCTTGCTATCGGTAACCCCGACCGACCGATGTCTGAGTTCCACAAGATGTTCTCAGAAAAGTCGGACTGGCACCAGATTCACATTTCTGGGTATGATACGCCACTGTTCACAGGCGAGTACATCCCCGAGGAAGTAAAGCCGTACATGCTGCAACCCGAATGGGTTGAGCGTCAAAAGCGCGTGTGGGGCGAAGACGACCCACGATTCAAGATTTCAATTCTCGGAGAATTTCCTGATACTGACGATACGATCTTCTTCCCGGCGAATATCGTCAATCGCGCGATCAACCTTGATCTGCCAGATGACGAGGATATCCCTATCGAGATGGGCGTAGACCTTGCTCGGTACGGGGATGACCGCAGTGTGATCTACACCAACCGAGGTGGACGGCTGCGTAAGTACAAGGAGTGGTCCAAGTCCAACGCGCTCGAAAGCATGAACATTGTACATCAAAGCGCTCTGGAACTGGGATGCAAGACGGTCAAGATCGATGCGGGTGGCATCGGTGGCCCAATGATCGATATTCTCAAGACCATGACTGCGGGGATGTACACGATCTATGAGTTGAACGGTGGTGGCGCTCCATGGGATCGTCGTCGTCACATCAATAGTAGGGCCGCTTGGTATGACTACTTCCGTGAGCGTATGGCTCTTGACGAACTCGACTTGGACGAGAACGATACCGATTTGATTGCCGAGATGGCAGATATCAACTTCGAGTTGACTGAACCTGGACAGATCAAGATAGAGTCCAAGAAGGACTTACGCAAGCGGTCCGGATCATCCCCGGACCACCTTGATGCGGCGATTTACGCAATGGTCCCGGTCAATGACAACGCACTTGCAGCATATCAACCGGGAGACAAACTGCGCTACGATGCCAACGATATCTTAGGCGATGATATGCCATCATACCTGAACCTTATGGTAGACTTATATAAGTCTTCATAGGAGGTCTTTGTGTCTTCTCCCATTGAACTGCTCAACGAACAGTTCGAGGCGCAATCAGCGCAAATTCGGGACCTAGAGTTCAAACTTGAGGAATCCCTCGCGTCTAAGTTGATGCGTCTAGAGGACGTCGGGTGGACATCGCTTACCCCAGGCAACGACGAGGGTCCCACACTCGATTTGCTGCACACACTGACCCCGAACCTACAGGACTTGGCCGCAGTCAACCCCTG